>JBNLEN010000030.1:0-46463 GCA_050304975.1 Polyangiaceae bacterium | reverse complement strand
GCAACCTCCTGGACGGCGATGGCTGCGCGGCGGATTGCAGCGCTACCGATCCCGGTTGGGCGTGCCCGCAGCCCGGCTACCGCTGCCGTGCCGCGGCCTGTGGTGATGGCATCATAGCGGGCAATGAGCAGTGCGAAGACAACGATGTAACTCCAGCCGACAATGACGGCTGCTCCAGCAACTGCCGACTTGAACCGGGATTTGTGTGTGGTGCGGCCGGGGCAGCCTGTACGGCCGCGATTTGCGGCAACGGGGTCGTCGAAGCTCAAGAGCAATGCGATGACACTCCAGCGGGACAGACAGACACTCCGTTTGACGGCTGCTACAACTGTGTCAAGGAACCCGTTTGTACCGCTGGCGCTTGTACCGCCGTGTGCGGCGACGGCCAGCGCTTTTCGAACGAAGAGTGTGACGACGGCAACAACGTCAACGGCGACGGTTGCAGCTCCGACTGTACGATCGAACAAGGACCTCTACCCGATGGCGGCACGGCGGCTCTCTGGGACTGTGACGACGTGAGCAGCGGTTCCATCACCAGCCTACCGATCATCTATCGCGACTTCATTGGTATTAGTCACACGTTAAATGGCTCGACGGCGCACCCTGACTTCAACCGGCGCAACGGCAGTGGCTTGCTCGAGATCGTCGAAGTGAACCTGGGTGCGGATGGCGATCCCGTCTTCCGGTGCCCCGGCGGCGCCTGCAACCAAAACCGTGGTGTGCTGTTCCAGCATGGGGCGGACAGCGTACCGAACATGTCGACCCCAACCAACTTCAACCAGTGGTACGACGACGTGCTGGACGTCAACATCACCATCTATGATGAGCTACCACTCACGTTGCAAGGCAACGGGTCATTTCTTTATGACTCAGACACGGACTCCGGCACCGGTCAGTTCACGCCGCTCAACGGACGCGGGTGGAACGCACCGCAGTCGAGGGGTGGCATCATAAATACTTACGAGTCTCCTGCCGGCTGCGGCGATGCGCGCAACATATCGTTCACTTCTGAGACTCGATTCTGGTTCGAGTATCAAGGCGGAGAGGTTTTCGAGTTCTCCGGTGACGATGACGTTTGGGTATTCGTCAATAATGAATTGGTAATCGATCTCGGTGGGCTCCACATACCACTGACGGGCAGCTTCACCTTGGATCAGACGAACGGCACGGCCCTCGTCACGAACAGCCTGCTCCCACCCGGCAATGACTCCCTAGGCATGGCCCCCTGTCCCGACAACTTCACCTGCAACAACAACGACACAGCCACGGTGGATTTGGGCATGCAGCTCGGAAATACCTATGAGCTCCGCATGTTCCACGCGGAGCGCAACGAGTGTGGCTCCAACTTCAAAATCACACTCAAGGACTTCAACAAACCCCGCAGCGAATGCACGCCCATCTGCGGTGACGGGGTGATCGTCGGCGACGAGTTCTGCGATGATGGGGCGAACAACAGCAGCTTCCCAAGCGGGAGCCCCAACCTCGAGTACGGAGCGTGCTCCTCGGATTGCCAGGAGCTCGGACCGTACTGCGGCGATGGCGTCACCAACGGTCCCGAAGCTTGCGACAACGGCATCAATCAGAGCATCTGGGGAGACACCTCAGCCAACGCTTGCGCTCCCGGCTGCGTCGTGCCCCCGGTTTGTGGTGATGGCAACGTCGACACGCCGTTTGAAGAGTGCGACACCGGCGCGGAAAACACGGCCACCGGCTACGCCGGCTGCTCCACCAGCTGCAAGATCGGCCCGTTCTGCGGTGATGGGCAAGTTCAGGAAGCTCAAGAAACCTGCGATGACGGCGTCAATGACGGGCGCTACGGCGGCTGCACCGTCGAGTGTGACTTCGCTGCCCGTTGCGGTGACGGCATCGTCCAGACCGAGTGGGGCGAGCAGTGCGACGGCACCCCCAACTGCTCCGACAACTGCCGTGAAGGCGCCCAGTGCGGTGATGGCGTACTCCAGACTGACCTGGGTGAAGAGTGTGACGACGGCCTCAATGACGGCGGCTACGGCGAATGCGGCCCCCAGTGCACGCTTGGTCCGCGCTGCGGTGACTCCGTCATTCAGATGGGTTTCGAGGAGTGTGATGATGGCGTGAACGATGGCGGTTACGGCGAATGTGCCGAGGGCTGCCGCATCGGTGAGCGCTGCGGTGACAAGATCGTCCACAAAGAAGAGGGCGAAACTTGTGACGACGGTAACAACAAGAGCGGTGACGGTTGCAGCTCGGCCTGCAAGAAGGAAACCATCGGCGGGCCCAAGTGATAGCCGCTTGAAGCTTCCTGCTAGGGTTCTTGGATCGTGCCAGGAGCCCACAGGCGCAGCATACCCTGCGGATTCTTGACTCCCAGCGCCCGCAGCCTGTCGCGAGCGCTGCTCTGAACACTTGGCTGTTCTGACAATTCGCCGGCAGCCAGCTTGGCCACAGCGGAATGCAGGAGCATCCCTTGTTCCTCGAAGAGTTCACCGGCAAGTGTTAGTCGCTCCACGCCTGCTGCTACTTGTCCAGATTGTGAATGGACCGCGCCCTCCACCAGGGCGGCGAAGGCGCTGGCGGCTCTGATCCCCTCTCGTTGAAGCCGCTTCGCACTAGAACGAGCCCTCCGCAGCCAAGCTTTGCGTCTGCCCGGATCAGAGAATGCGCACGCAAGCGCCGAACGGCCCTGCAGCGCCAGTAGATCCACACGTTGGAACTGAACCGTAGCCATGTGACTGCGACGGAGCATCGTGCGGGCTGCGCTGGTGTGCTGCCAAGCGCCAGCGCCATTGCCTTCGTATAGGCAAGTCTGCGCCAGTACGTACTCCGCGCAAAAGTGTTGGAAGCACGCCAGCTCTTCGGGCCACTGCTGCATCATCGCTTCACACTGGCGACGCACACCTTCCGGTTCGTCATTACCCAGCCCCACTAGGTGCAATGGGCTCAGCGTGAGTGTCATCGCCGCATAGCGATCGCCCCGTGTCTGTGCGTCCGCCATCAACTCCGCCATGCGACTTCCAGCGAGGGCGAGTTTCCCTTGAAAGGCCTGTGCCCAAAGCGTGAACGCTTGACAGGTAGCGATCTCCCACGCGACCCCCGTGCAGTAACGTGTGAGCAATTCGTGAGCATGCTCACAATCCTGTTCGCAGGTCTGAAAATTCCAGTCCCCCATGGCGGCCACACCGCTATTGAGGGCGAGCCAAGCTTCATGCTCGGGCGACGGCATGCTCTCCGCGAGCCGCTGCGCGAGGCTCGTAAACTTCGTGGAGATACGACGCATCAGGCCCGGTGAGGTACTCAACGAAAGCCCAAGCAGTGCCGCAGCGCGCAGGGTATAGGACTTGTCACCGCAATCCAGAGCCAGCAGTAGTGAGCGCGCCTGGAAGTCGGTCGCGCGTAGGTGGTGTACCGTGCTGATGGTGGTAGCTAGCGTCCAGCACGTATCCAGCAGCAGCCTCTGCCGTTCTCCGGGCGGTTGCTCTTGACCGGTAAAGTCCGAGAGGTCTCGCCGCTGCAGACGTAAGACGTTGGCCGCCAACCTACCCAGACTGTCCCAATCACTACGCGGGAAGGGCATCTGCAATTCAGCAAGGATCTTGCCCAAAATATCCATTCCCCGCTCGAGATGCCCCGCGCGCAGGAGCTGTTCCCCGGCAAGACGTCGAAGACGAACCCCTTCCCTGCTGGTCGACACGCGCGCTGCACGTAAGTAAGCTTCCGCAGCTTCCAGGCCGCGCCCCGCATTCGCGAGAGCTGCCGCACGTTGCTGGTGAAGCTCAGCATGCCGAGGAACATCGGTAGCAGCCGACAGCGCGATTTCATACAAACTCGCCGCTCGATCGAACGCCAGTTTCTCGCTCGCCCGCTCTGCAGCCAAAATGGCGTAGTGCGAAGCCTTGGAAAGCGAACCGGCCTCGAAGTAGTGATAGGCAAGCCCATCCAGCTCAGTCGGCAATGAGTCCTCGATGGACTTTGCCAGTCGCGCATGCACGTCGCGACGCTCGGCCTCACTCAGGTCAGCTCGAACCGTCTCTCTAACTCGGTCGTGATAGGTCGACACGACGTCACGCTCACCCAACCCTAGAAAGGTGACCAAGTTCTCCGCCCGCAATTCGAACAACAACCACACATAGTCACTCGCTGACGCTTGTGCTGCACGCCGAATGACTGCGTGGGGCAGCGGACCTGCGGATAGAGCCACTGTAGTGAGCAGGCGGCGTGAGTGGGGCTGAAGCTCAGCTACGCGCAAGCTGAGCGCACGGTCCAGACTCAGCGCCTCCGCCTGGATTCGCTCGCCGCGCAGCGCCAGCTCGTGGATGAACAGCGGGTGTCCAGACGCCTTGATGGCGATCGCCTCGGCCGCCGCAGTGTCACGTCCCTGCTCGCCGAGCAGATCGGCCGCCAGCCGAGTACTATCATCTTTGCCAAGAGGGAGAAGTTCGACGGAATCGAAGTGCTTCGCGGCGCCGAAAACATCAGCCAGCGCCGGAGACGGCCCCGGACGCTGAGAGAGCACGACCATCAGACCCGGTACGCCCCCGCCGCGCAACAGGAAGCCAAGCAATGCTGCACTATCCGTGTCGATCCATTGAGCGTCATCGATGGGGATCAGCACAGGCTGTTGCTGCGCCACCAGACGCATCAGACCCTTGAAGGCCTTGAATGCAGCCCAACGCAAGCGCCCTGGCTCGAGTTGTTCCGGCTCGACCTGGATCTCGTCGTCAAAACCTGGCAATCCGGCGAGCATGGGAAACACGCGTACGAGCAAGTGCGCGTCTTCCACAGAAAGTGCTGGCTGCCCTTCGCGTTCAGCCAATTCCAGGTGCCGGGCCAATGCATCGACAACTAGGTCAATGCCTCGGTAAGGAATCGTCTCCCGATCGTAGCAACGGCCGGTCAACACCAGGTGGGGGAGATCCATGCTTCGCAACTGAGCCGAAAAGAACGACAGCAGCGCTGACTTGCCAATTCCCGACTCGCCGCTCACCCTCAACAACGAGCACTGACCTGCCTGAGCGCGTTCGAACGCAGCAAAGAGGGCAGCCGTCTCTGTGTGGCGGTTAAAGAAGGTGTCCCGAGCGAAATGCAGGCGCGAGCGAAAGCTAGCACGTCTGCGCTCGGCGGCTGCATCCATGCCCAAGCGCTCGAGCACCTTCTCACTGCTGGGCCGATCAGCGGGTGACGTTTGAAGCAGATCCATGCACAAGTCGCACAAGTCAGTCGGTAGGGATGCCTGAAAGGATTGTGGCGCGGCGGGCAGCTGCGTCCTCTTCTTCGTGAGCACCTCCCCACGGCTACCGTCAAAGGGCAGCCTCCCGGTAAGTGCCTCGTAAAGGACTGTTCCGACAGCGTACCAATCGGTAGCGGGCGTCAAGCTGCTACCGCCCCACTGCTCCGGTGCCATGTAGTGTATCGTTCCAGCTGCTGGTGCCCGGGCAACATCATCCGTCCGCAAGGCGATACCGAAGTCCAACAGGACAACGCGTCCTTCGCGCGTCACGAGCACGTTGTCTGGCTTGATGTCGCGATGCACTAGACCCGCAGCATGCAGCGCGTTTAGGCCGCTGGCGAGTTGGGCCAGACAACCGCGCAGTCGCTCGACATCCAGCTCACCCCGAGGTTCGTCGCGACCTGCCGCTCTGGAGCCTCCCCAAGCTGCCCAGGGCCGCTGGCGTGTCTCACTGAGCGGACCTGGCTCGGGCGTAGTACTGGTCGGCGCATTCAAATCTGCGTTGGGATCGCTGGGAGTTGCTCGCACATACTGAACCAGATTCTGTCCCTCGATCAGCTCCATCGACAGAAAATACTGACCGGAGTCTTCAACCAATTCACTGAAGCGCACCAGGTTTGGGTGAGCCAGCTCATTGAGCACACGAAACTCTTGCTTCAGATGATAGATTGTCTCAGCCGTCTGCCGGCGCAGAACCTTGACGGCCACGCGGGCTCCCGTGGTCCGCTCCCGCCCCTCGAAAACGGTCCCCATCCCCCCCGTGCCCAGCGCACGGGTCAACTCAAAACGGCGGGACTGCTGAGGAAGCGGCACGTACGATTCACATCTCTTGCGATTCCGACCCCGACGTCAAGCCGATCTTGCGCGAAAAGTCGTTCCCCAGGCGTTCTGCTTGATGCTCGTCGCGAAGGCGCGCCAAGGCAGTGAGCTGAGCAGCGTACGGGTCGCCCTGGTCGGAAAAAAGCGACCGGTAGTCGTGGGGAACGTTCTTGACTAGGTGCAGGCGTCCCCCAAGATCGTGACAGGTTCGGATGAGTCCCCGCGTGGCGTCCGTCTCAGCTCGATTCGGACTGCGGCCGAGCCCTTCGAAAGTGACCGTCACCAGGTAGCCATCAGTATCGTGGTTACAGGAAAGGCCAAACGTCAGCCCTCCCTCGCCCTGAAGATAGAGCACGTCAATCAAAGCTGGCACGACCTCGTCGCCAAACGCGTCATCAGCGGTTTGCAGAAAGCGCTTCAGGTCGTCAGCGGTGCGCAGAAAGTACGAGTTTTGACGTACCGTCACTGGAATGCCGATCCCCCGTAGTTCAGCCTTGAGCCAAACATTTCCGTCCTCGAAAAAGGAATATCCCTGGATCTCATCCACGTGAGTTTTTCCGTCAGCGTGGCGCAGCACCGCCCCGTAAACCAGGCGACGGACGAAAGGGAACAGAGCCGCCACTTGCGTCGCTCGATGCCAGAAAGACTTGGGACTGTGGAAGACTGACGAGTCCAATTGGGTGGCTCCGTCGACGTAGCGCGACGTAGCGATCAACGCGCGGTTCTCTTTGTAAAGATAGACGGTGGCAGAAACCGCAAACAACCTCTGGACCTCGTCCTGCCCTTCGCAGCTCTTTCTGTGAGCCTCCTTTCTGGACTCTAGAGCGTTAACAATGTCCGGAAGGCGTTCAAACTCCCGCTCTTTGAGTAGCGTAAAATCGGTTTTGACGCGCACGCCTCGCCAGCTCGCGGGTAAGGGCACCAAGCGGTAAGTAATTTCGATCACGGCGCCCAAGAAACCGAACCCCCCAATGGTAGCTCGAAATAGCTCCGGATCCTGGCTCTCACTGCATTCTCGGATCGTACCATCTGGTAGCAACAGCACCAGACTATCCACGTAGCGGCACTCGCGTCCGCAGGACACTGAGAATCGAGATAGGCTGTTGCTCGCCAAAGACCCAGCGGCGCAAACTTTTTCCGAGGTAACCAGGACATAAGGAATCATGTCGAGTCGCAGCGTTTCCTCCAAAATCTCACCCCAGGTCGATCCGGGACCCACCGTCACCGTGTGGCGCATCCTACTGACATGAATTGACCGCATTCGTGTCAGCGAGATAACCAGATCTTCATTCAACGACTGCACGTCGAAAGCGTGGCCCGTACCCCGAAAAGAAAACTTGAACCCAATAGCTTGCGCCAATCGGACGGCAGCACGCAGCTCGCGTTCGTCCTCGGGTTCCACGTACCAGCACTCGCGTTGCTCGCCGCCGTAGCTGCGCACCCCCCGTCTTCGAAACCGGTTGAGCACCAGGACCAGGTCAAGCCGCTCGGAGCGCCCCCGCCCATTTTCCCCGGCTAGTCCCTTGAGACGCTCATACTCCTCGCGAAGCAACCCCGCCTGCAAAAGTGTATCCGCTGGATCGATGTCGGCGTTGTTGCGACTGGCCTGCCGCCACAGTTCTTGCAGATCTTCGACCTCAACCCGTTGCAGTTCAAAGCGCTCTTCTGTCGCCTTCCGCCATTTGCTTCTTGGGAACAACTGGTCCAGCGAAGGCCAAGCGTATCCAAAAAAGCCAACGACCAGGTTTGTGGGGATGGCTACCAGTAATATGGGCTGCTCCCATACCTTGCCGTAGATGACAAACAGCCAGAAGAACAGCAGGTGGCAATAGATGGGCACGAACAGCATCAACCGATTGATGGGAAGGTCTCTTCGCCCGACTGGCAACCCCGTCCAGAACACCACAAACGAGCCGACATAGATGAGTGTGAAAGTGATCGCCTGCCCCTCGTCACTGTGTTCGAACATGGCGTAGAGTTGAGGGGCAAAGGCCCTCATCGGCAGGAACAGCAGGAAGCTGAGCACACCAGCCACTGGCGGCACCGCTACGGGAACCCAACCTCGCCAAAAGCGCCCGGTGAGCCAGCGTTTGGCTCCGGCGATTGCCGCGTCTCGAGCTAGACAAAACCCTGCGACGATGACGAACCACGCGATGAAGTTGTCGTATGGGACGTCGAAGTAGAGGAATTTGTAGCTCCCGTCGTAGTGCCAGACCCAATACTTGAGGTTCTGCGCCACTGGATCGAGCGAAGCGTCGATATTGACAGCGAGTAGTCCCGCAACGACGGGACGCAAATACCAACGATGCGGCCAACGCTGAGCCGTCCACGTGGAAGCGTACATCACGCATCCCCAACCAACGGCTAGCCACGTCGGAGCGCAGCCGATGATCCCCAAGAAACCTTCTGTCTCGTAGACATAATGCAAACCACTGGGGTCATCGGTTGACACGATGTGCAGTTCGATGATGAAGCCAATCACCATTCCAGTCAGCAGTGTACTTAGCCAGACGCGCCCCTTCTGAAATGCGTGCCACAGACAAATGGCCCCAAGAAAGTAGACCGCCAGCTCCAGCGCCAGGTATTGGCTAACCCAGAAGTGGTCCGCTGGACGGTCTTCGATCTGGCTACAGACCTGCTTGATGCACAAGAAGCGGCAGCTCTCGTCGTTCATTCTTCCCCTCTTTGCTGGTCCTCAAGCATATTCCTGATAGGCAACTGGCTTGGACCTCGACCAATCGTGCCGCCTCCCCCGCGCCGCTGCCAATGTTAGCGTTTTCTTAACTGCTCGCGGGGCCAACTGTCTTTCCTGATCAGTTGACTTGAATCCTAGTCCCGGGTCAGGTGAACTCCAGCTGGATGATGAGAATTCTCAGCTACAATGTGAAGATGCTCCCGGGCCTGACTGGCAACGGAGGTGCCGATCTGGCCCGGGCCCAAGCCATATCGCAAGCGGTACTCCGGGGAGGCGTCGACATCTGCTGCCTGCAAGAGGTATTCGACGAAGATGCGCGCCAGGTCTTCTCCCGCACTCTCGAACCGCAGCTGTCGCATCAAGTCACGAAGAGCGACGCTGGGGATCTATTCAACCAGGATAGTGGGCTGTTCTTTGCCAGCCGGTTTCCAATAGCAGAGCACTGGTTCGAAGAGTTTGATAGCAAAGGCCCGATTTTCGGAACCGATCGCTGGGCGGACAAGGGAGTGTTCGGCGCCGTCTTGCAGCTCGAAGGTAGCCGGACGCTACAGGTGTACAATACCCACCTGCAATCGGACGCGGACTCCGTTGGTCAATATGCCGCAGTGCGTCGTGAACAACTCGACCAAATCCACCGTTTCGTTGGGCGCACGCTCGGGACGACTTCGAGTAGCCGGAGATGCGCGATGATAGCCGGGGACTTCAACATTTCTGCCGATACCCAAGAACACACACGCATGCTCGCTGCCCTGGGCGGAGCGCGCGACTTGCTCCGGGAATTCGTGGCAACACCTGACGCGTATACTTGGGACGGACTCCGCAACACACGAATCCCTCCTGACGACGACGACCAATTGAGACTGGACTATGTGCTCGCCGCCACACCTGCCGGATTTCCTGGGGCGGAGCGCTTGCTACAAGTGCAGCTCGACGCGGCGCGCATCTTGAGCTGGAAGGACGACGCTGGCGACCTCTCAGATCACTATGGCGTTCAGGTTGACATAGATTTCAGGCTCTAGCTGGCTCGAACGCAAAGCTTACGCGCGACGGCGATCGAGGCCACCTCCCGAATCTCCTCCCAAGCGCGCGCTGGTAGGAGAACGCGCGACTTGGGTTCGCTCCACCCCAGCTGCGTGAGGGCATTACTCACGCGGACATGATTGACGCGCCTTATCCAGGCGAAGCAACGGCACCTCTCCACGCAGCACGCGTTGCAACCGCTCGGAGAGCGCGACCCGCAAGAGTCGCCAGCGGGCGCCATGCGCGATAGCCGTATCCATGCGTACATCGTCCAGCGTGCCGCTAAGCACGAAACGTGAGTCAATCTTCGAATACCCCAACAGGTCGAGCATCCACTGGGCACCACCAGCCATCCGCCGACTGTAATCCCTGGTGAACCAGAGCTGCCCATCGCCCAGGACGGTGCCATCCTCAAACCAGCTCGCATCCAGATCCGCGTTGAGCTCCGGCCCGCGAATGCGCAGCCCGCGAATGCCTTGCCAGCGCGGACGGAACTCGTAGCCAAATGTTGCGCGGTCGACTGGATAGGTCACGACTTGCGCGGCATTTGCCGCGGACAGACGGACCTCGGTATTGTTCACTTCTCCACGCAATACCCCTGAAAACCCTTCCTCATCCTCCGTGAGCGACAGCAGCGCCTGACTACGACCTCGGCGGAGCAGGCCGGCTAACTCAGGTACCAGGTTCAGCAACTCGTCCACACGTGCCGAGCTCAACCGCGTTTCTAGCTGAGTCTTGCCGGATTGCCGCAGCAGCTCACCCTGCGCCTTCAACAAGGGCGTATCGACCAGCATCCGACTGAGCTCCAACCTGTCGGACTGCCAGCTGTAGTCGGCGCGCAACTGCTTGATGGCGAAGTGCGAGGAGCATAGAGCTAAAGCAGGTGGCGCATCCCAGCGAGCGTCCCGTGTGGATACTTGACCCGCGATGCTCCGCACTGGGTGTTGGGAGCTCCCTCGCAGCTCTCCGCTAACACTCAACGCACCCACCTGAAGGTCGCCAGGAGCGAAGTCCCTCAGCCACTGGTTCTTGTCAACCTTCGCCTCGAACTGGACGTCATGTTCGACCGGACTCCAGTGCGCGCTTCCGCGGACTTCGCCACCGAATTCGTCCGCGTCTATCTTCAGCTGGAGCTGCGACGCGCTCCAGCGATCTTGCCTCCGACGTAGTCGAGCGCTGGCGCGACTGAGGTTGACCGGCCCGATCTCTTGAAGCTGCGCCGGAGGGCTCCACAACCAGTCCGACAGCACCAAGTCAGCATCTAGGCCAGCACCAGAGCCATCGTCGGTCGTAGCCAGCGAGCCGCGCAGAGTACCATGTTCAAGCTGCCCGTACTGACTCGGCCCGGAGCGGGCGTTGAGGTCGATATCCGTAAGCCGCCAGCCGCCATCTTGTACGGACGCCGCTACTGCGGCGTGCTTCAATTCCACGCGCACGCCTGAGCCATACTCAGGACCCGGCCACCATACCCCCCGATCTAGTTGCAAGCGACCATCTAGCTGTAGACCTTCGCCATTGACCAACGACTCGAATCGCTTTCCGGTTAGATGTACAGCTCCCCGCAGGGCTCCCTCGAGACGTCCGGGCAAGTGTTCATTCGCAACCGCATTCAGCAGAGCGGCATCCAGCTCTTTCAAACTCACGCCCGCCTCGTAACCGCGTTCGTTCCAGTTTGCGTCGATACCAAGCGCGGCCCTCAAGGGCTTGTCTTCGCCACGCAGGCGAATGGCACCCTGAAGTTCTACCCCCGAAAGCCGCCCGCCACCCTGGCTGGTCACGACCCGACCATGTGCCTGATCCAGCACGAGCGCTGACAAGACCGGAGCGCCTTTGGCTGCTGAGGAGGGCTCAGGTGTCCACAACGCGTGTTCCAACTTCCAGCGTGCATCCATCTCGCGCAGCGGCTGAAGCGCACTCCCGTCTGCAGTCAGCTCTGCATCGACATGACCCCGCTCGAAGCTTCCGAGGAGAGCGCCCGGAAGCAGACGTGCATCGACGTGTTGCATTGATAGCTGGACGTGATGGGATTGCCCCTGCAAGTGCACTTGGCCACGCAGGCGACCTGTTGGACCAGTCACCGTCAGCCCCCGCAACTCGAGGGCCTCGGTGTCCGTGGCGTAGCTGAATTCGGTCACGGCGTTTTGGGCGACTAGTTCATGACTCCCCCACGGGACCCGCCAAGCCAGGTTTTCAGAAACGATGGTTCCACGCGCCCTAGCCGCGCGCTCATCCCACTGGATCTCTGCCACTACGCCAACTGGCGCTGGCTTCGTCTGTCGTAAACTCTCCGACTTCAAGACCCCGGGGAATAACTGATTCAGCTTGCCCAAATCATCAAACTCGAGCTGAGCCGTTAGCAGCTGCTCATCTCGAGAGGCTGCGCTGACCTCAGAACGCAACCGCATCCCATCCGCGAACGCTTCAACCGCCGTCAGCTGCAAGCCTCGGACTCCCTGCACCCCTTCGAGCGAAAGTCGCTGAAGAGCAAGAGCTGGCAGCTGGCGGAATGTCACGACCGGCTCGTTCAACTGCACGTGGACGCTCCCGAGCCAACGCTCCGCGTCTTGCAGAGGGCCACTTAGCGAAAAGTCGAGTGTTGCGCCATTCGCCCGCACGACGGTCCCGTCAGGAAGCGCTGAAGAAAGCGCCTCAACCGTCTGCGTCAGCCGCTGCGGATCCAACTGCAAAGAGCCGCTGAGCTGCATGCTGGAATCTTCGATGTTTGCGCGAGCTTCGACGGGACCAAAAACATGCCCCACGGAAGCCAGATCGGCGACGTCTAGCCTGAGCTCTAACTCGGTACCGCGACGCCGACACCAAACATCCACCACCCCGAGGGGCCTAACGTCGGACCGCCCGGTGCTCACAACGGACATGGTGACGTCACTCGCACTCAGCCAGGACACTCCTGTATCCAGAAAGTCCTGCATCAACTGCGGCAGCTGCTCCGCCGCCCGCTCTCCTCCGCCTGCTACCGCGGGAAGGTATGCGTTGACCTCGTTCAGTTCGATGCCGTCTATCTGCAGGTCTCGCTGCGTCAGAGCTTTCCACCAATCGAAGGCAACTCGCACGCTGTGTGCGGAAAGTCCCGCCTTGACAGCGCCCAACGCAACAGGCTCTCCGGCGTTGTCCGGCGCTTGCAAGCCAGACAGCACCAGATTGCTGATTCGAACCCCGCCCGGCCAGAGCGAAATCCTTTCGATATCGACCTGTACGCCCAGTCGCTGGCCCAATTGCTCCTCGACGAGGGAGCGAACCCTCTTCAAGACCAGCCCCTCCAGCGGAAACTCCAGCGCGAACATGCACGCTATCGTCAACGCGACCGCGCGCACGATAACGATTCGCAGGGACCGGAATGAGGGCATCTGGGTAAAGGTAACCATCAGCGTGTCACGCGTAACCCAGCAGCGCCACACACTCCTCCGACGCAGGTTTTGCGTCTCCGTCCGACTCACAACGCGCAGCTTCTGCGCCTATGCCAGCCGACACTTTGAAACAAAACCCTCACTCAAACCTGGCTCTGGAACAATCTACCTCCCTGCAGCGTTGGTCTGTTGGATCTTTCGTTCCCGCGCTCACTCACATAGAAACAAACGACAATGATCGTCGTCTACGGACTCAAGCATCGGCTGAACCCTATCAAGGCGCAGCTTTCGGACGCCATCCATCAATGCATGATGGACGTCCTGCAACTTCCCGCTGGAAAGCGCGCGCATCGGTTCATCCCCATGGAACCAGAAGACTTCTTCTATCCAGAGGGGCGCAGTGACGCCTATACCGTCATCGAGATCAGCATGATGGCGGGACGACGACCGCAGACTCAGAAGCGCCTGATCAAATCTTTGTTCGGTACTCTCGAAGACCGACTCCAGCTTTCCCCCACCGACGTCGAGATCACAATTCACGAGCAGCCCCCCCACTGCTGGGGTTTTCGCGGCATTACCGGCGACGAAGCAAAGCTCGACTACGAAGTGAAAGTGTGAACGGCGAAGACAAGCCTGGCCTGCCTGCTCGCGCTCTTAGAACAACCAGCTGCGCTCCGCCCCAGTCTGTTTCACTCCGGAAACGCGCACATCGATCTGAACGATGGCAAAGTCCCTGGCTCCCTCAGCCAGCCCTCCACTTCTTGTGGCGCCAAAAGATGCGACCAAAGCGGCTGCTCTACCTGGTTGAGACGCTGCAACAGCACCGCAGCCTCTGCGTCCCAAAGGTCAGCAAAGGTCTCTAGGTCACTCGAGTGAATGGTACCCCGGCAGCCTGGAGCGCCGCACTCGCAAGCGAGCGCAGGGTCTATGTTGCACTCAGCGTAGTCGCAGCATAGCTCCTCGCCGGCGGAAATATCCTTGCGAGCCACCTGAAACCAGGGACCTACGCCTCTCAAATTCGGCGAACAGCTGTGGTTAATCAGCTTGCCCGAATCCCAACACAGAATGAAATTCCGCTCTGCGTCCAGGTGCGCCCAGCGCTCCAGTATCGCCCTTCGCGCCTCGGGAAGTTGCGCAGCCCTGGGCTGCGACCAGACTTGGTCGAAAACATCCTGAGTCCAAACAATCGTACCCATCGGGATCTCGCGCGTGGCGAAAACCCCAACCCCAATGCTCGGTTTCACCTGCCGCGTCTCAGTGAACGAAAGTATCACTCCGACCCCACCCGATTCCAAGGCAGCGCGCGCCCCCCACCAGGGGGAGGTGTATTCTTTGGGACTGCGATCATTCCGTCAGCCTGCATCACGCGTACTGCCAATGCGGGAAGTATTCGATGCCAATCGGGCGCGTCAAGAGCGAAGTGCCTCCTGCCCTACTCGCTACCGAAATCACGGAGAGCCCAGCCCCCTTGGAGCCGGGCTCAGTTTCCTAGTTCAACCAGGATGCGGACCTCAACGAGTCCTCGGTGCAGCTCGCCAGCGTTGTGGTTACACGAAGTACGCGTATGACTGTTGGTACCCATGAAGAGTGAACTAGAGCCAGCCGCAAAATCAACCCACTCGAATGGCCGCCTCCTGCAAACCCGCTAACCCGGAGCAACCGAGCCCCTGCAAGACAACGACGGGCCGCTCCAACTAAACACCTGTCCACCGAGCGTATTTTCGATCTTGCTCGAATCTCGCCGTAGGCGTGAGGCCGCCGCCCAAAAGGCCATTTTACCTCGGCGCCATCCACGCTATATCTCCTGCAAAACAAGGAGACCTCTGTGAAGCAAATTTCCATCGGTTCTTGGGCATACACCATCGGCCCGTATCAAGATCGTCCAGTCGATTTCGACACGGTTTGCAAGAAGCTCAAAGAGTACGGCTTTCAAGGCGTGGAGCTGGGCGGCTTCAAGCCCCACCCCAACCCCGACGACATGCCGGAAAAAAGCCAGCGTGATGAGCTCGTCGGCAAGATGCGGGACTACGGCCTAAAATTCAGCGGTCTGGCTGCAGATCTTTGGGGGCAAAAGCTGATCAACACCGACGACAACAGCGACTACATCGCGGCGTTCAAGAAGAATTGCCAGTTCTGCGTTGACCTCGGCATCCGCACGATTCGCGTGGACACGGTGCAACCGCCCACCATCTTCTCCGAGGTGGACTATGACACGGCCTTTGAGCGCGTCACCCGCACCTGGAAGGAGTGCGTCAAAATCGCGGCTGACCACGACCTGCTGGTCACCTGGGAATTTGAGCCGGGCTTCGCCTTCAACAAAGTGTCGGACATCTTGAAGGTTTTGGACGAAGTGGACGCGCCCAACTTCGGCCTGCTCTACGACACCTGTCACGGAGAAATGGCAAGCGTGGTCGGCTCCCGCCAACCCGGAGAAAAGGAAATATTGCCCGGCGGTCAAGTGGAGTTCGTGCAGAAGGTTTGTTCGCGCATCAACCACATCCACCTGATCGATTCCGATCAGCAGTGTCACAAGAACCCCGACGGCAGCGACGAGACTTCCACCCACGTCCCCTTTGGTGGTGGAGTCGTGGATTTCGACGCGGTGATCCCAGAGCTAATGAAGGTCAAGATGCCCCATGATTGGTGGACCATCGACCTGTGTTTCTGGGATCAAGCCTGGGAAGCCACTGAGCAGTGCAAGAAGGCTATCGACGGCTTCAATCAGAAGTTCGCTTCGAACTGAGCGGATGAACTGAGCTGCTTGAGTGAAGAAATGCGGCGTCGCTGGGGTTCCCGGCGACGCCGCTGCTCATTTCTACGCCTGCGCCCAGCCCTTCATCACAGACTGTATGTACTTTCCATCTTCAATCGCGATGCCGTCTGGATCTTCAATGCAGGCGTCCACTTCATCCTCGCAGATGATCCACCCCTCATAACCGCTTGAAACTAGGTCTTTGGTGATGGTTTCGAAGTCAATCACGCCCTGGCCGGTGATCGCCCAGGAACCGTCAGCGTTCATGTCCTTGAAATGCACGTGGTTGATCAGGGGACGGTACTCGCGCATCAATGCCGCCGGATCCATGCCGCCCTTGGCGATGTGACCCACGTCCGGCGTCCAGCGGATCACCTTCTCATCCAGCTGAGGTAGCAGCTTGTGGTAATCCTCAGGCGTGCGCCATACGGAACCATCTGGCGAATTAGGGTGATAAGAGCACACGATGCCCGCATCGACGAACTTCTTGGAAATCTCGTTGATGTTGAGCATCAAGTTCTTCTGACGCTCTTCCAAGTTCGCGCGGTCTTTCTGGGGCATTTGCACGAGCATCAACAGCGCTCCCGGGAAATGCTTCAGCAGATTTAGCGCTCTGTCAGACTCGGCCTTCTCTTCTGCGGTCTCTTCTGGTTCTAGCCAATCGCAAACGAAAGCGAGCGACGACAGCGTGATGCCATGCTCATCCAGGGTCGCTTTGAGTTTGGCGGGGTCGTAGTAGTCCTTCAACTGGAGGTTCATCGGCTCCATGCCGGCGAACCCAGCTTCTGCTGAGACCTTCGCCATGTGATCGATCTTGCCGATGTACTTGTCACCGCACATGACCCAGGCGTACGTTTCTTGTCCGAATTTGATTCCGCTCATGTGTTTTCCCAATACTGCTTGAGGCTAATCTCACCTTCGATGACTGTGGTCCCTGCGGTCAGGCCATGGGGTGCTTCTTGAGAAACTCCACACAGGTCCTGTTGAACTTCTCCAAGTCTTCCCAGTGGTGGGTGTGCCCCCACCCTTCGAAGTCGACCATCTCCGCCCCCGGAATCTTGTCATACAGGACGCGAGAAAATTCGTAAGGCACGAAGATATCCTTGGTTCCAGCGGTCACCAGCGTAGGGCACGCTATTTGGCCCAGCTGTTCGACGACGTCATGCGTCCAGCAGGCAGCAGCTTGCCCTTCAAACCCGTGTTGGGTTTGCTTGAACTCGTAGTCCGGCGCCGTGCGCATGCTTTCCTTCAAGTCTTTGACGTTCTCGTTGTAGTGCCTGGAAGTAAAGATCCACAGGAACAACAACTGCATGAAGTCCTCGAAGGGCATGCGTTTACGCGCCTCGATCAGGTTCTTGTAAACGTCCGTGGTGTAGGCATCCATCTTGGCCCAAGTCGCAACCAGGACCTGGCTGTGCACTTTCTCCGGATGCCGCAACGCGAGCTGCTGCGAAATGATACCGCCCATGGAGATACCGGCCACGTGGGCTCTCTTGATATCTAGAGCGTCCATCAGCGCCGCAGTGTCGTCGGCCATCATGGCTGAAGTGTACGCGCCCTCTGGAGCGTCCGTCTGCCCCACGCCTCGATTGTCAAACAAGATGCAACGAAAGTGCTTCTCAAACTCCGCTGCGTGCAACTCCCAGACGGGTCCGTCTGCGCTGAGCCCCATGATCAGGATGAGCGGCTCACCTTGCCCCCGCTCGGTGTAGTGCATCTGAATTCCGTTAGCTTGAACCTTAGGCATTCGCCCCTCCCTTTGCGGCTTCCCACTTTTCCGCGATGAACCGATAGCCTTCTTGGTAGATCTCCTCTTGCGGTGAGTAATCCCGCCACACGTTAATGTGCTCAGAGAAGTCCGGAATGGTAGAGACGAACGCTTCGATCGTCAGCCAACGGTCGTAGCCGATGGCGTGCAAGGCATCAAAAATCCCATCCCAGGGCACCTGGCCCTTGCCCGGTGTTCCGCGGTCGTTTTCGCTGATGTGGACGTGGCGAATTTCTTTGGCTGAAGCTCGAATCGCCGCGCCGGTGTCCTTCTCTTCGATGTTCGCATGATGCGTATCGTGGTGATAACCGAACAAGGGATGGTCCACGTACGCCGCCAGCTTGCGAGCCGCCGCAGCGGTGTTGACCAGGTAGCATTCGAAGCGGTTCAAAGCTTCCGGAGCCAACTCGATCTTGTATTGCTCGGCGTACTCTGCTGCGGCACGCAACACCTCCGAGGACCACTTGAGCTCCTCGTCCGTGGGGCACTTCTTCGTAAACTCCTTAAAACAAGAGTGAAAGGGGCCACCGAGCACCGGCGTCCCCAACTCCGCCACCGAATCCAACACACCCTTCAGGTGGTCCAGAGCTGCTGCCCTGACCTTCGGATCTGGGTTGCAGGGATTGGCCTCAGGCGTCATCGATGTAATCGCCGTCATCTCCAACCCATAGTCACGCACCAGGGCGGCGACGTCGCGACAGTACTGAACGTCCGGGGCCATGACGGGGATCTCCACGCCGTGATAGCCCGTTTCCTTGAGCGTCTGCAGCAGAGGAGCGTGTTGCTTCTCAAGCTTGGTCGCCCAGAGCAGGATATTGATGCCGATTTTCATATCCCTCCGACCGTAGAGAAATTGGGTTCTGGGGGATAGGCAAAAATGCCCTCAGGGTTGGGTTGTATCCATGCGCGTTAAGCCAAACCACAGGTTCCGCCTCAACGCGGCGCGACAGCCCCAGGGCTGGGCTCTGGAAAGGTTAGCGTTGTTTGAGCCGGCGCGACGCGAAGTGCGTCTTCCGCAACTATCATGCTGCCTGATTCCCAGCTCTCGGACGGCGCACCAGCCGCGGAACTCACTAGAAATCGGACGCCAACCTTGGCTGGTAGAGCCGTCAACAATTAAC
This sequence comes from Polyangiaceae bacterium, assembly GCA_050304975.1. Lineage (GTDB taxonomy): Bacteria > Myxococcota_A > Polyangia > Polyangiales > Polyangiaceae > SZUA-265. The sequence goes on along the minus strand of JBNLEN010000030.1, from coordinate 27,717 downwards.
AGCTTGATATCGCTGAGTTCCGGCGCTCCGCCGTCACCGCGCCAATCAGCGACCCATCGGGTCGGCAGGGGCGTCCCACCGGCAGTTCAGTCCCCCCGTTCAGGGTGAACCAGATTCGGCCATCGCTCCTGCCTGCGCTTTGCCTCGTCCCTGCTGCCAGAAGTCCTCTGCCGGGGTTAACCTGCCCACCTTCCCGGGGCTCCGAGGTCGACCGAGTTCATCCGCGGTGTCCACACTCGTCGCAACCAAAGCCACGGCTCGCGCAACGGTTCTGCCCCGGGTGCAACGCCCCGCGGCCGGCTTGACAGGTTGGTTAGCCTTCTTTACAATTTTCTACACCGGACACACCCTTGTGATTGTTTGCGACCCGCAATGGCAAGCCTGATCAACTAGCGATAAAGGATCCGGCAAGGACTGGAGGTGCGGGCCACACTGCTGACAAAGGTGCCCCCACTGCTGCCGTTTGGGACCACGGCAGCCCCGGATCCGTCGCCCTAGATTGGAACATACAAAATGAAATCCACCAGACGTAACCTCAGCTGCGCCTTCTTGGCCACTTTCGCCGGCTTGGCGCTTTCTTCGTCCGCTGAGGCTGAACCCGGGCTCACCGCCCCATCTCCCGTTGGCGCTTATTTGGATGGGGTCTTCTCCACTCACAGCCCTGGCCTGTCTGCCGATGCGACATGGGTTCAAGAAGATTATTACCCGGGGCTCACTTTTCCTGAGCCGATTCGCATTGTCGAGCATCCGACGGAAGATCGACTGATCATCGTCTGCAAGGACGGCACGGGTTACTCGGTGTCTCATGAACCCGGGGCGACGGACTCGCAAGAGTTCTTCAATATTCAGTCGATCATGCATGGCAAGACCGACATCGGTGAGGGCGGCATTAGCGACCTCGCGTTCCACCCGGAGTTTGGCCAACCCGGATCGCCGAACGCGGCATACGTCTACATCTCCTATCGTTGGGCGCCCGACAGAGCTGGTACCTTCGACAGCAACCCCACGCTGAACGGTTACAACCGCCTCTCGCGCTTTGAGGTCGTCAACGGGCGAGTAGACCTTGGCACGGAGTTGGTGATGATGAATCAGTACGACCGTGAGCAATGGCACATCGGTATGGACATGGAGTTCGGCAAAGACGGCTTCATGTACATCGGCGTTGGTGACGAAGGTAACTGCTGCGACCGCAACACCAGCACCCAACGCCTGGATGGTGGCTTGTGGAGTGGCATCATGCGTATTGACGTGGATCAGGACCCCACGCGCAGTCACGAGATCCGGCGTCAGCCAATCCATCCGGAGGCAAACCCGACAGACAACGGTCCCGACTGGACTGAGTCGTACACCCAGGGCTACTTCATCCCCAACGACAATCCGTTCTTGGATGAGGGCGGCGGGATCCTGGAAGAGTTCTACAGCATCGGCCTTCGGCACCCTTGGACCATTACCTTCGATTCAGGAACGGGTGATCTGTGGGCCGCCGACGTGGGCCAGGCTGACCGCGAAGAGATCGACCGGATCTTCAAGGGCGACAACCACCAGTGGGGCTACACCGAGGGCCTGATCGGCGGCGTGATCGCGCGTCCCGGTACCATCATCGGCAACGAAGCACCGCCAGTTTGGGACTATGACCACAACACGGGCGCTGCGGTCATCGGTGGCGGCGTCTACCGTGGCGACAAGTTCCCAGAACTGTATGGCAAGTACATTTTCTCCGACTTCATCACCGGCCGATTGTGGACAGCCACGCCGAGCGCGACTGCCGGCGAGTACGACATCGAAGACCTCGGGCAGCTAACCAGCAACTATGGCGGTGGCGTCAATTCTTACCGGTTAGACAGCAAAGGCGATATTCTGCTGGCAAAGACCGCGGGTGCCCTGCATCCGGACGGCAAGATCCAGCGCTTGGTCCGCAGCGCGGACTCGCCCCAGGCTCCCGAACCCCCCGCTCTGCTTTCCGAAACGGGTGCCTTCTCAGACCTGGCCACGATGACCCCCCATGCGGGATGTATTCCGTACGAGATGAACGTACCGTTCTGGTCTGACAACGCGATCAAGTCACGATTCATGTGTCTCCCGAACGACGGCACGCACGACACGCCCGAGGAGCAGATCGTCCGCACAGCTGACGGGGACTGGGAGTTTCCGCTCGGCACGGTGCTGATCAAGCATTTCGAGCTGTTGATGGACCACAGTGACCCCAACTCAAAGGTCCGCGTCGAGACGCGCTTCCTGATCCACGGCGAGGACCGTTGGTACGGGGTTGCCTACCAGTGGAACGAAGCCGGTACAGACGCGAACCTGCTTCGCAGCGCCGTAGACATTGACTACAACATTCAGACCTTGAATGGGCCGCTGGCTCAGAAGTGGCACATTCCGGCAAGGAATGAGTGTCTCACCTGTCACGGCGCAGCGACCATTGGGCCGCTAGGACCGAAGTCGCGTCAACTCAACCGCGACCAGACCTATGCCGCAACTGGCCTGACCAGCAACCAGCTCGAGACGTACAGCGCGCTGGGGATGTTCGCCGAGCCGATTGACACGGCTGAACTGCCGACGATGCTGACGTCCACCCCCACGGCGAACAACTGCGCCAGCATCCAAGATCGCGCTCGCTCGTATATCGACTCGAACTGCGGCTACTGCCATCGTCCCAACGGCGTTCGCGCCAACTTCGACGCACGCTTGATCACGCCGCTCGAAGACGCGAAGATCATCAACGGCACCTTGGTTGAAGGCCTGGGCATTGAGGGTGAGGCCGTTCTAGTCCCCGGTGACTTGACTCGTTCGATCATGTTCCATCGTGCCAACAGCGTCGGTGAGGGCTACTCCATGCCGCCGCTCGCCAAGAGTCTGATCGACGAGCCCGGTATGGCGCTCATGGCCGAGTGGATCCAAGCGCTAGCCGACGGCACCGCTGAGGTGGAGCCGGTTGACTGCGTGCCTGACGTGGGCGTCGGCGGCGCTGGCAACGTCGGCGGCGCTGGCGGCGCTGGCGGCGCTGGCGGCGTGCCCGCTGGCGGCGGAGCTCCGGGCGTTGGCGGTGACGGCAACCCACTGCCTCCGGGCGCGGGCGGCGACGGAGCTATCCCTGGAGCGGGCGCCGGTGGCGCTGCACCTGTCCTGGGTACAGCCGGCGTTCCCGGAACGATGGCTGGCACTGATGACGGCTGCGCTTGCGCTCACGGCCCCGTCCCGAATCGTGGCAATGGCCTACCTTGGGCTTTGGCTGGAATCGCCACGGCACTCGTCCTGTCTCGCCGCCGGAAGTAACGCCTCTGCGTCGTGTTGGAGCGCCAAGCTGACCCATTATCTCGTGAAAGCACCTGGCGACGCGAGCCTAGCGTGAACGTGCAAGCACGTGTGCTAGGCTCCGACGCAGGCATGCCTCCCCCGTCCACCGACTCCGGTCGGCACCAGATCCCCGCTCAAACCGGAGCGGGCAGCGCGGTGGACCCAGCGCCGCCTTCGGAGCGGACACTGGGGATCTACACGCAGAAGGTCCAGGTTCCATTCGAATACCCCGTGGTGTTCACGGAACACGCGCTGAACGTGGACAACACCCACCTACTGTGGGCCATCTGCAGGCAGGGGCAGAAACGACAGCACCGTACATTTGCGGTGCTGGACTCCGGCTTGGTTCAGGCCTGGCCGCAGCTATCCGAGCAGCTGAGCACCTACTTTGAACACCACGGCGCGGAGGCGCGTTTGGTGGCCGAACCTTGTGTTCTACCTGGCGGCGAAGCCTGCAAGAACGATCCCGCTGTGGTCACTGACCTGCAACGCCGCTTTCAAGAAGCGCACTTGGATCGGCACAGCTTCGTGCTGTGTCTCGGCGGAGGTGCCCTCCAAGATGCCGTGGGGTACGCGGCCGCCACCACACACCGCGGTCTGAGGATGGTCCGCCTCCCAACGACCGTGTTGGGCCAGAACGATTCGGGTGTTGGGGTGAAGAACGGCATCAATGCCTTCAACACCAAGAACTTCTTGGGTACCTTCGCACCGCCCTGGGCGGTAGTGAATGACTTCGCTTTCCTGCGTACCCTGAGCGACAGAGATCGCCGGGCGGGCATGGCCGAAGCTGTGAAAGTCGCCCTGATTCGCGACCGTGACTTCTTTGCCTGGCTGGAAGCTAGCGCGCCAGCGCTCCGTGCTTTCGAGCCCGAGGCGGTAGCGTACATGGTTCGGCGCACCGCCGAACTGCACATGACGCACATTGCGACTTCCGGGGACCCTTTCGAAACTGGTAGCACTCGCCCGCTCGACTACGGGCATTGGGCGGCGCACAAGCTGGAGTCAATGACCGCCTATGAACTCCGCCACGGTGAGGCGGTGGCGATCGGCTTGGCGCTGGACAGCTTGTACTCGGCTGGCATTGGCTTGCTACAAGCGCCGGAAGCGGAACGCATCTGCAAGCTTCTGAGCCTACTCGGGTTCGAGCTCGACCATCCGACTCTCCAGCGCCAGCGCGACGGGCGTCCGCAAGTGCTGGACGGCCTGGATGAGTTTCGAGAACACCTGGGTGGCGAACTGACGGTAACCCTGCTCCGCGGCATCGGCGCTGCGGTTGAGGTTCACCAACTCGACGAAGCGGTCTTGCTTGCGGCACTGACTAAACTCAGGTCCCAACCCTGACGCGCCGGTGCTTCGTCAACGGTCGAAGTACTCAGGCCAGCAGCTGAACACCCTCGGAATGCCCGAACCTGATACAACGGCGCTCGAAAGCGCGATATCGTTCGAGCGGCATCAGCTAGACGCCTGGCTGAGCGACGCCTACCTGGACGCTAGCGAGCGCTACTTCGGCGAGCGAGATGCGAGCTCCTTCAATTGAAGCGCGCCACGGTGAGCATTCCCCGCGCGCATTCGGTCCAGTGCCCCCAACTGACCAGCTTCCGGACGCGCTCGTTCGAGCAACACTCGCGTAGGTAGGCGCTTGCCGGTCCAATGGAGGGTACCGAGCCTGGCTGCGCTCTGAAAGATCGCACTCGGACGCTGGTCCCGCAGTCCTTCTTCGAGTCGAGCGTGGGAGCGCCGCACTCATCGGTAAAATCCGCTCTCATCTGCAATAGAGCACGATCAAGCTTATCGATCTAAGTCAATTGCGGCGCGGGTTTGCGGTGGGCCTTTTTGACTTTTTGGTCCTCGCTGCCGCCTGGCTCGTGCGCGCTGTTCCCTTTCATCGCAAATTCGCCTAGAAGTCCGGCCCGTGAGCGAAAAAGAGCAGAAGGTCCGCCATCCCGCGTTGTGGGTCATCACCAACTTCATCGCGATGGGCATCCCGTTTTCGATGGTCATCTGGGTGTCGGGCACGATGTTCAAGGACCTCGGCCACAGCGACTCGGAGATCACCGTCCCGATCGCCGCCATCGGCATCATGTGGTCGCTCAAGCCCTTCTGGGCGGGCTTCCTCGATATCTTCAAGACGAAGAAGTTCTTCGTTCTAAGCACTGAGTTCATCATCGGTGTGCTGTTTGCTCTGATGGGGCTCGCGCTCAACTTGGATGGCTACTTTGGCGCCATCATTGGCATCATGTGGCTGGTGGCCTTCATGTCCGCCACTCAGGACATCTGCTCGGATGGTATCTACATCTCGAGCCTCCGAAAGGACCAGCAGGCCGCCTTCATCGGCGTTCAGGGCATGGCCTGGAACCTCGGGCGCATCATCGCAGTCTCCGCGATCGTGTGGTTTGCGGGCTACCTGCAGAATGCCGGAGGCCTGTCTCCCAAGACCGCCTGGATGTACGCGCTGTTCGGCTCGGGCGCGCTCATGGGACTGTTTGGCCTGTACCACATGGCCATGCTGCCGACCGGGAGCATTCCCGAAGCCAAACAAGGACAGTCTCCAAAAGAGATCATCGACGACTTCCTCCACAGCGCCGCCGACTTCTGCAACAAGCGCGCGCTCTGGGGCATGCTGGCCTTCGTCTTCTTTTATCGCAGCAGCGAAGGTCTGCTGCTGATTGAAGCCCCGCTCTTCATGCAGGGCTGCATCGAGGACGGCGCTTTGCAGCTGGCTCTAGAAGACAAGGGCGCGATCGATGGCATCGTCAGCACCTTGGTGAGCATCGCCGGCGGCCTGCTCGGTGGGTTCTTCATTTCCAAATTCACGCTCAAGCGCTCTCTGTTCATTTTAGCGCTGTGCGTCAACGTACCCAACCTGTGCTACGTGTACCTGAGCCAGGTGGTAACGCCGGAAAATCCGCTGTCTTTCATGCACATCGCGGTCGTGGTGAGCTTGGAGAAGTTCTGGTACGGCTTCGGGTTCGTCGGAAACATGCTGTACATGATGCAGCAGATTGCGCCCGGCAAATTCAAGATGACGCACTATGCGTTTGCCACCGCGTTCATGAACCTGGTGCTGGTGCCGACGCAGATGGTGAGCGGTCCGCTCGCCGACGTCATGGGCTTCAAAGAGTTCTTCTGGCTGGTCATGTTCGCAGCCGCGCCGTCGCTGATTGCCGCCTGGGTGGCGCCTTTTCCGCAGCTGGATGGCAAGGGCGAAGACCACTACGTGGACGACGAGGAATCACTCAGCGAGGACGAAAAGAAATCTCAAGCGGCTGCGCGACGCGCCACGATCCTCGCCCTGTCATCCGTTGCTCTGTTCCTCTTCGTCGACGTGCTGTTCTTGGGTTGGATGGCAGGCACCGAGAGCGGAACCATGCTCGTGTTCTACTTGGTGGTGTTCGGCGTCACGACCGTCGTGAAGCTGATGCTCGCGCTCAAAGCGCTGAGCGCTGGCAAGCACGCGGTGCAGTTGACGGCAAACATGCCCGGCGACGCCAAGGGCAAACCCTATCTAAGCAACGCCAAGGGAGCCGTCTGGGGCGGCGGTATCATGCTGGCCGTCAGCTTGGTCTTAGCTGGCTATGTCGGCAAGGTGGCCATGTCCACCAACTGGAGCTGCGCGTTCTCTGACGAAGCAGTCAAGTGCCTGCAACCCGACAAGAAGGCACCCAAGCAGTGCAACGACAAGATGATCGACCGCCCAGGATCCATGGCGACGCAGAAGGCCGCCAACAGCCCCAATGGCGACGCAGCAACGGGCGAGTCAGCGGAATAGTACTGCGATGCGAGTGCACACGCGGTGGAGCGTAGCTCTCCGCTGGACTCCGTGTTCATTTGTCGCGAGTTGACGCGAGGCCCAGATCCTAATTAGGATCCGGACAGCATAAGATTGCTCCTTGCCTCCAGGGCGGGCTATGCACGGCAGCGTTTTTGCAGTGCAAGAGCAAACACCCTGGAGGCAACGAATGAACAAGACAATCCTGGCAGCTGTGTGCTTGCTGTCACTCCAAGCCTGTTCGGTAGATTCCAACACCGAGCTCGGCCAAGTCGAGCAGGACTTGACCGGCACGCTTGAGTCGACGGACGGGACCTTAGCCTGCAACGGCGCCACTCAGGTAACCGTCAAAGTCGCCGGAGAAAACATCACCACGGTGGTTCCGGTAGACATGATGCTCGTGGGAGATGAATCCGGAAGCATTGCTGGTTCCGAGTTTGACCAAGAGCTGAACTTCATGATCGCTCTCGCGGAGCAGATCGACAATGATGTGTTCGGCGGGATGACGGGGGCCGCTTTCTTCAGCTCTGAGCTAACTGGTCAGCGTTTGGGCAAAGCGCGTGTGCTGTCACCGCTGACGAACGACATCCCCACGCTCGTCGCTGATTTGGCGGACGCCGAGCCGGAAGAAGGCTACACGTGCATTGGCTGCGGCATTGACGTCGCCATGGACGAGTTCAATGCCAACTCGACCCCAGACCGCAAGAAGGTGATGGTCGTCATCACCGATGGCGAAAACAATCGCTCCTGGGACAGCAGCACCCAAACGCTCGTGGCACAACATCTGTCACAAGCGGTCGCTGCCGCCGAAGCGGCGAACGTGCTCATGATCGCAGTCGGCGTTGGTGATGGCTTCAATGATGCGGAGCTGACTCTAATCGCTGGCGGCCCCGAAAACGTGTTCCAAAGCTCTAGCTTCGGCGAGCTTCAGTCCCTGCTCAGCAGTATCGCAGCAGCTGTGGTTGAACCGGAAGCAACCAACGCTCAGCTAGAGCTCAGCGTCAATCCAGCATTTGGTGTGTCCGGGGTGGCCGTCAGCGGCGGCAGCGTGAGTCAAGCGGACAACGTCCTGTCGTGGGATATCGGTGACATCCAAGATACCGAGTTCACTCTGACGTATGACATCACCAACACCCAGGATCTGAGTTCCGAAGCGCTGCTGCATACCGCCGTCATCTACACGGACGACCAGGGCAACGAACTGGATCTGCCAGAGCTGGCCGTGAGCGTGGTCGGTTGCGACCAGGATCAAGACGGAATCCCGGATACCGAAGACAACTGCCCCGCAATCGCCAATCCCGATCAATCCAACAACGATGGCGATGAACAGGGCGACGCTTGCGACGCCGATGATGACAATGATGGCGTCGAAGACGTCGCCGACGCCTGTCCCTACACGCCGGATCCGGACCAGGCCGACCTGGACAACGATGGTCTTGGGGACGCCTGTGACGAGGATGACGACGGAGACGGAATCAATGACGCTGACGACAACTGCGCACAACTAGCCAATGCTGATCAGGCTGATCTCGATGGGGACGGCGAAGGAGATGCATGCGACGTGGACGCCGATGGGGACGGCAGCGATGACGAGAGCGACAATTGCCCCGGACTACCCAACGAAGACCAGGTCGATAGTGACGGCGACGGTCTAGGCGACGCGTGTGACCCCGACTCGGACAACGACGGAATCGACGACAACTCAGATTTGTGCGGCGACTCCGCGGAGGGCTCGATTGTTGACGAGCAAGGGTGTGCTGTCCCACAGCTATGCGCTTGCGATTCGAACTGGAAGAATCATGGCGCGTACGTCGCTTGCGTCGTATCCACAACTCGCGACTTCGTGCGCGAGGACCTGATGTCCCAAGAAGAGCGCGCTGAGCAAATCTCCAGCGCTGCTCAGAGCGAGTGCGGTCAATAGGCCACGCAGCACCTGCCCTGCGACGGCGAACCGGCATCGGTTCGCCGTGCGCGTTTTGTACTACTTCACTGCGAAATGCAGCGAGGTGCGGGTGTCCTTGTCGGACGCCTTGCCAGGCAATGCGCCGTCGGCATTGAGTGCGTAGGTTTCGAAGGGCTTGTGCGCCTTGCTCACCCGGATTTCTTTCCCTCGCGCCATTTGCATGCCGGTGCTCCAAGCATTGCCGAGATGGCGATACGGGCCCACGTGGTCCAGCACATGAGTCTTGAGTGCCGGGATCTCCCCGGTCACAAACGGGGCGGCCACATCGCTGGGCAGGTTGGCCAACGGGATACCGCAAGTGTACTGGGCGCGGCCTTTGGAGAGGTCCCACTTGCGATAGATCGAGAACGCATCCGCGGAAGCCTTGTTCCCGGATGATTCCAACCACTGTTGTAGGCGTTTGAAGTCTTCCGCCATGCGCGGCCCCAGCTCATCCAGCGCGCACTCCGTCTCGATGCCAATGTACTTGCACCCGGGGTACTGCGAAACGCCGCGGTCTTCGATCTTCGAAGCGACCATACCGGTTTCGACGTAGTCCTTCAGCATCGCCAATCCTCGGTCATAGTCCATTCCGATCATCGTCTTCATCATGTTCGTCATGAAGAACATGAAAAATGGCAGGCTGCTGTGCATTGTCCAAGAGACGCTGCTGCCCTCGTCTTTGGGCGCTACTCGGAACCCCACTTTGGCGTGCGACTTGAACGGCTTCAGAAACGTCAGCTCAAGATCGACCGAGCTGGGCGCCTGCTCAGCCGTGATTCGCATCTCACCCGAGCCTGTACGGGCTCCGTTCCACGAATAATGTTTACCATCTGCAGCAACATCAACGTGCGCCTCCGGCTCCGTGATCAGCCAAGGGTTCCACGGGCGCCACTTGCCCAGGTCAGAGATGATCTCAAAGACTTTCTCGGGGGGTGCGGCAATCTCGATGGACTTTTCAACGACCAGCTTCGGCATCGTCTTCTCCTGTCAGCAGTTTCGGGGACATGGCCTGCCACGAGGCCGTCGCGGGCTCAACCCCTTGACGCTAAACCTTCAACATTGCTGGTCCGGGACGCGGGGAATTAGAGGAAGAAGCCGAGTTCGATGGCCGCCATGAAGTAGACTTCAGGTTCACCGACCTCGCTGTCGCAAGAATCCTCGTAGGCGCAACCGTTGGGCCCAATCGGGGTGTCGGTCTCATCCACCGGGATAGCCACACCGAGCAGACCCCCCAAAGACAGCAGGAACGAATCCCAGGCCCAGCGGTAGCCGGCATCCCCAGCTGGCACGATCAACGTCGTGTGATATTCCGCGAGGTCATCATCGTCAGTGATATTGATGGATGCATACTCGAGAATCCCCCCGATAAAGCCTCCTGCTTGCGCCCCTTGGCGGTTGAAGTAATGGCGAAAACCCACGTTGACCCCGTAGCTGAAGTCCAGGCTCTCTTCACCGTCAGGGTCAGCAATCACCACGTGGCTCAGCGCGCCCGTATTGAAGAAGTGAGCCCCCAAGAGAAACGAGGTGCTGGCTCCGAACTCGATACGAGGGATGAGTCCGAACTGCAACAGGCCAAGCGCATTGACGTGCAAACTGGTACCACGCGGCCCCTTCCCTGGCGGCGGCTCCGTTGAGGAGGCGTCCACAGCACTGAGCTCAGATGCACCACCGGAAGGCGGGACCGTTGGCTGAGCTTGAACCGGCTGAGCCTGACCCGGCTGCGCTGGCGGAGGGGGCGAGGCCTGTGGGGTCGCTGGCGCCTGCGCGGCTTCAGCCGCCTGACAGACCCCGGCACCGACGCATACTTCACCCTGCGCGCAAGCTGGATTGCAGGCAGAAATGCACTGACCTTGATGACACAAGAACCCGCTGCGACACTCCGGGAAGCACGCGCTGTCCGACTGGCCCTGGTCACTAGGCGCAGGGGTCTGTTCACTTGGATCGGCGGCTGAGGTCGCCGGCTGAGCGGCAGCCCAATCCGACCAAGAACAACAGACGCTGGACACCAACAGTACGGAAGAAAAAATTCTCACCTAGATTCTCCTCACATCATCCCCGGGGGACTCATAATCCCCACTCCAACTCATATTCGGCATACCGGGCTACCTACGGGATTGCTCTGGCCGATCCAGAGTCAATCGTCGTACTATTGTTCCTTGTATCAACAAAGACCGCGCCCCACCCGGGTTATGCATCGGGCACCGATCGCAGGTCAACCCTCCGGGCTGGTCTGCTTAAGGTAAAAGCGCTTTAAGACCGCCTTCTTTCCTCCGCCGCATGTCAGTCATCATCCTCGAATCCGTAAGGCAACCCGCTCTACGCCTGGGGTTCAGTGCCGGAGCGAGGGGCTTTTCGTACGTCGCCATCGGCGCCGCGGTCAGCGGCATGAGCCTCACGTGGCCCGCAGCCGCTGTGGGTGCTGAGGCTAGGACGGAACCCATCCGCATCGAGTATCAGGCCCCGCTTGGGGAGAGTTGCCCATCGGCACTTCAATTCGAAACTCAAGTTCTGGAGCGAACGCAGGGAGCGCGCGCAGCCCGCCCTTCAGAGGTCGCTCGAGCCTTTGTCGTCAAGCTGGCCAGGGTTAAACCAGCGAACTCTGGTTCGCCATTCGTCGGCACGCTCGTCGTCGAAGAGGAAGATGGTGAGAGCACAGCCCGCCAAGTCAAGGGCACAACCTGCGCGGATGTCGCGTCAGTCCTTGCGCTCGCCACCGCGCTGGCGATTGACCCGCTTGCTGAGCTAGAGACTTCAGCAGACCATACCCCGGAGCTCCCGGCCGACCCCGCACCTGCCCCCTCAGCTGAAGTACCCAACGAGGGCGAGGAATCTCCTTGGTCCGCCCGCGTCGCCATGGGCGCCGCAGGCTGGTTGTCCGCCGCTCCGGACCCTGCCTTGGGCGCAACTGCGCGAATAGCACTTCAACATCGCGGCGCCATCCCATGGGAGGTCGGATTAGAATTCGCCTACCTATTCGCGCCAGAAGCAAGCATTGGAACCGCGGCAGCGAGGTTCCAGTGGTTGCTGGTCGCGCCTTCGCTGTGCGCTGGCTCGCTAGAGCTGTCGGCGCTGCGCATTAGACCATGCATAGCGGCCGATCTGGGCATGATCAGCGCTCAGGCAACTGGCCTCGATGACCAATCTCCAAGTGAGCGCTTTTGGCTATCTCCGGAAACTCTCGTGCAATTGGAGCTATCGATGCCTCAAGGTTGGTTCGTAAACCTGGAGGGCGGCGCTGCCTGGCCGTTGACCCGCTATCGCTTCAGCGTCCGCTCACCGCAGACAACGCTGCACGAAATACCCCCAGTCACAGGACGCGCCAATCTCCGCGTAGGCTTCGCACTCTGAAGAAGCGCATCCCTCACTTGGTTCATCTACAGATCCGAGCCGAGCTCATGCCGTACGGCTCCAGGGAAGTGCGTAAAGCGCGACCCGCCACAGCCCAGCGGCTCATCAAAACGATTGGCCCCACGAGCAGGTGACAGACTCGGTTGTTCAGCTTTGGGGATCCCGAAGACAACAGCCGCAGGCTCTGCCTCCGAGCACGAATCCAAGCCGGAGTAATCAATCGGTATGCTGCGGGATACGCTGAACGGCGACAACGGGCCAATGTCCGCCGGAAGCCGCATGCGCCCCAGTACCGTCTTCACCCCCAGATCTTGATCTTCGATCGAAGCGGAATACCAGATACTTCCATCCTCAGCTTCCTCATCGGGGCCAATTCGGAAGCGATACACGCGGCACGTTTGCCAATCGAAGCGAGCATGAATAGTGAGATAACTAACCCCAGAAACCGTGGTCGGCGCCACCCGTGCGTCAGGATATTCAATGTCACCCAGCTCAGCTTCCAATGGCGGTCCGGATAACCAGAACACGGCCATCTTGGTGATCTCCACCGGCGAACTCGGGGGATCGGTTTGATACACCCCCTGATCCTGAATGCCGAAGAAGCCCGCGACACCTTCAAGAAACGAAAACTGGTACGCGTAGTAGTATCCGCTAGTGGCTGGCGAGTCTGTCGGACGGACAAGTTCTCGCTCCACCATGACGTCCCACTGCATGGCAGCAACCGGCGCAGGCCACGTCCAGTCCGTGGCGGTCTCGGTCACTTCCAGCTCTTGACCAGGTACGTTCACCTCGCCAGCAACCCCGGCGGCAAGGCAGCTCGGCATGACCGCTGCGAGTCCGGAGTCTGGGCTTGGCAGCATATCCCCTGCGTCCTCCGCCGCGGGCGGCTCTGCGCCAGCGTCTCGGGAAATAGGCACACCGGCTTCAGGCGTAGGCTCATCCATTGTGGCCAAACTCGCATCGCCCGTAACCACCGCCGAGGGCCAGGAGCCGAGCACCACGTTGTCGCGACAGGCCACAAATAAACTGCAACTGGCAAGAAGCACCAACGCAAACTCCGACGCTGCGCGGTTTGGCTTGGCTCTCACGTCAACGTCCGCTTGGGTCTTGTCCAATCAGTGAGCGAACACGACGCGCGTACGGTCCCTTAGACTGGCGCGCCAGGAATGCTCGACCGATTTGTGCAGCACTCTCTTGTTGCCCATTGGCAACGAGTGCCTCAATCCTCAATACCGTGGCCTCAGCTCCAAGACGCGGCTTGGGAAAGCGACGCGAATACTCGTCCAACTGAACCAGTGCCCCCGAAGCATCGCCCCGCAAGAGCGCCCGGCGTGCGCCATCAATCGCCTTGAACTCGTACGGTAACGAATCACCCTCGGCAACCGCCGGGCTACGTCTGGCTGACTTCTTTGTTTCGTCTTGGCCAGTCGCACGCTTTTGCAAAGCTGGCGCTTCCGGGTTTGATGCCTGGGTCGACACAGACGGACTCCGCTTGGCTTCGGTCGGCGACAGGCCGTCTTCTTCGCTTACCGGTTCTGCGGTGGTCCGCTTCACGGCCTGGCTGTCCGTGAAGCCGCCGTGAGCCGCGCTACTGTCAACCACGGGCGCTGTCGAAGTCTGTCGCTCGGGAGCGCTCAACTGGGTGGCTCCCCAAACTGCCGCCGCGCCTACGGCGCCAGTCCCGACCAAGGTCAGAAGAATCTTGCCAGACGCTAGCGTGGCGATGAAACCAGAGCCGCCCGTGGCGCCAGCGACCCCCGCTCCTACAGTCGCCGCTTTGGTGCTGGCGGCGGTTGTGGTGCCAATCGTGCTGAAGGTGCCAGTTGTACTGGCGCCGCCAGCGGCCGCCGAAATGGCTATCGGCGCCGCGACCCCGAGCGCCGCGGTGATCGCGCGGGCACTTTCATCAGAGATGGAGTCCGCTCGAGCTGAGCGCAGCAACTCAACCTCGAAAGAGCTACCCTCTTCCAGAAGTCGTTTAGGATCGTCCATCACGCTCCTCATCGGTGCGCGCCGCGATCGACTTGGCTGCAACTTGGAAAACCATTCGCGCTCGCCTTAGTCTTGTCGCAACCGTGCCCCGTGGCAACTGTAACAGCTCCGCAATTTCGGTAACGGTGAGCTCCTCGATCTCAAACAAAACAAATACGGATCGCAGCTCATCGGGCATCTTGTCCAGAGCGCGGTCTAGCAGCTCTCGCGTCTCAGTTCGGTGTGCGAGCCCGTCGGCTGATGTGGCCACGTTTTGATATTCAATGAAACGCTGGTGAGCTGCTTCTCGCCGCTGATTCGTTCGCCGAGCGTGCGACGCCACGCGTGTCGCCACGCCGATCAAAAAGGCTCGTTCACTGCCGGGAGCAATAGTATCGAGCTTGTCGTGTGCCACCAGAAACACTCGTTGCGCCGCGTCGTCGACCTCTGCCATTGGAACTCCACAACGCCTCAACGTCCGCCACACGAAGGCCAGGTTCTCAGACACGAGCCTTGCGAACACAACCTGCGTGCTCTTGGCCCGGCTCGAACTCTTGGTCATCCCGATCGAATCGCTGTCGAGATCACCGGCGACCTGGCTGTCGAGTTCTGATTTTTGAGCGTTCTTCATGGAGTCGATCGAGGCGTCTGCACCGAGTCGTCTATCCTAAGCGATTTGCCCGCGTTCAGCTGCGGGTTCGAATGGGAGTGGAAAAGCCCGACTCGACTGAAGCCAACCAAGCCAGGCTCGCGTTCCGAAATACGTGAACAAGAGCTGCGGGCATATCCCAAGGCGCGGGCTACACCTCGCCGGATCTCAAAGGGAAATTCGCTGTTTGCTCAACCTGGGGATCGCAGCTTGGCCGGTGGGAACCACTCTGACTGAGGTTATCCAGCGGCACTGGGTATGGCGGCGTGGGTCACCTGTCATGAAAGACGGGGCGGACTCAGCGGGCATTACCTACATATGGGAACGCTGCAAACGCCAGTCGGTTCGTCGACACCTTCGAGACGTGTGTTGGGACCAAATGTTTGTCTCCTGTTGATGCTAGCACTCTCTGGCTGCTCAACGGAGGTGGGTGGTACCCCTGCCCCCGGCGAGATCGCCGACATGCCGGGGGTTGATCCGCCTGCCGGCGCCGGAGGCACCCCTCCCGTTGCAGGGCCGACGGTTGCCGGCGATGAGCTCGGAGATCCATCAACTTGCATTCCCGGGCTCCGTCCCACCTCGCAGCTGCCACGCCTGCTCAACCGCCAATACGATGCCAGCGTCCGCGATCTGTTGGGCGTGACGGGTGTCGGTCCCGACAATGCTGCACCATCGGCGGCGCTGTTCGCCGATTTTGACGGTCAAATGAATGCTGACGCGTGGCGACTGTATCAAGACGTCGCCGCACAGATAGCCGCACAGGTGATGACGGGACCCAACCGAGACAAGTTCATCAGCTGTGACCCGGCAGCCGCCGGCTGCCTAACGGAAACGATTCAGTCATTTGGACGCAAAGCGTTCCGTCGACCGCTCACCCCCGAAGAAGTGGCACGGTTTGAACGACTCAGTCAGACGACGCCACCAGGAACCCCCGAAGAGGTCGCAGAAACAACCCTGCTCGCGTTCTTGGTATCCCCGTCATTTCTGTTGGCCACTGAGTTTGGATCAGAAGTGGAGGGAGCGGCGTTCAAGCTATCCAGCCACGAGGTCGCTCAACGTTTGGCGCTACTGCTGTGGGATTCCGTGCCGGATGACGAGTTGAACGCCGCGGCCGATGCTAACCAGCTTCAAAGCAAGGAGCAGATCCTGACTCAGGCCCAGCGGATGATCGCCGTGCGAGACAAGACTGGACCGTTGATCTCCAACTTCCACCGCAAGTGGCTGCAAATGGACAACGCCAACTCACACTGGTGGAAGATCCAGCATGACCCAGAACTGTACCCGCTCTATTCCACAGAATCAGTTCCCGACTACGCCAGCGAATTGGACCGCTTCTTTGATGAGGTCGCCTTCAACGGTGGATCCTTCTCCGATCTCTTTCTGAGCAACATCGGTTTCGTCAACAACGCCACCGCCGAGATCTACGGCCTGGATCCGACAGCCTACGGTCCCGAACTCACGCGCGTAGAGCTGGATCCCCAGCAGCGTCCCGGTTTCTTGACCCGCGTGGGGTTTTTGCAGTCGTTCTCCCATTTCGATGCGACGAGTCCGATCCTGCGCGGCGCATTCATTACCGTGAACATGATCGGCGTCGATCCCGGGCCACCATCGCCAGAGGCACTTCAGGTCCCGCTACCGGAGGGAGACTTCTCGACAGAGCGTGAAGTGATTGAGGCACTGACAAGCCCCACAGCCTGCTCGGGATGCCATGCAGCGTTCATCAATCCGCCAGGCTTCGTTCTGGAACGCTATGACGCGATTGGAGCCTGGCAGGAGACTGACCCCCGCGGCGGGTCCATCAACCCCACCGCCACCGTCACCTTCGGAGAAGGCAACGTCAAACCCATCAGCTCGCCCCTGGAGTTGATGCAGGAGATAGGTCAAGGCCCGCTGGCGAGACGCATCTATGCAGAAAACTGGGTGTCATTCGCAACCGGGCGTCCCCCCAATTCGAACGACGCCTGCCTGGTCGACTTGCTCGACTCCAACTTGGCCACGCCAGACTACGGCGTACTGGACCTGCTTGCTGATCTGACCCAAGACGACTCCTTCCGCTTGCGAGTTGCAGAGCCTTGAGGACCCAAACAGCCAGGCCCCGAACCGGAAACCCCGAGCCGCAAAGTCCCGAACAATGAGAAGCAAAAAAGTGAACAACCAGCTCAATCGAAGAATCTTCCTCCGAGGACTGGGTGGAGCCGTCGTCGCGGCCCCATTCTTGGGTTCCCTCACGGGGCGGGCCTCCGGCGCCGACGGTGATGCACCCAAGAGACTGATCGCCATGTTCACCCATTACGGGTGCATCACAACGCGCTTCTTCCCAGCGAAATCGCACGGACAACTGAGCGCTGCAGATCTGGAGCCAACGACGCTCAAGCACCTGGCTCCGTACGTCGATAAACTGCTACTCCCCCGTGGCATTCGCGCGATGAACGAATGGACAGCGCAGATGGCGCGCGGACAAGGCAATGATCCCCACACCCAGGTTGCCGGCTCATTTCTTACATGCCAACCGGTGACCCCAAACAGTGATGACCCTTTCAGCTTCGACTCCTCGACGAAGTTCAACGCCAAACCCATCGGACGTTCGCTGGACCACGTCATGGCTGAACAGCTCAGTCCAGGCGGGAGTCCGCTGTTTATTCGGGTAGGCAATGGCAACGATAGCCCCCAATCTGCCATTTCGTACTCCGCCGCAGAAACCGCCTATCCCGGACTGGGCACGCCATCCCAAGTATTCAGCAACTTGACCGGCTTGTTTAGCGACGGCGAGCCGATGAACCCCGACACTTACCAAGCCGTGCGCGGCAAGAGCGTGATCGACCTGGTGAGCGACGATTTGGCCACGCTGGAACGCTACGACATGAGCGCCGCTGACCGAATGAAGCTCGAGGCTTGGAAGCAGCTACTGCATGAGACCAACACCAATCTAGTCACAGCCCAGTGCAGCGAAGAGGTGGCGATCGCCCTCGGCGCAACGCAAGAAAATGTGGATGAGGTACGGGGTGGTGGGCTCGGGACCGATCTATTGACGACCCAGATCACCGACTCGCTCGATGCCGCGGACATCTACTCTAGCGTGGCTGTACTGTCGGCGGTGTGCAACGCGAACCCCGTGATTTTCCTCAAGTACCCAGCCAGCTACGTATTCCGCGGACTGGGTCTCGAGATCGAAGCGCATTCACTCTCTCACCGAATAGGGGACGCTGGCATGGTCGGCACGTGCGTACCCGGCGTGGTCGACATGCTGCTCCAGATCGACGACTACTACGCGCGCAAGTTCGCGCACATCGTGGGCCTGCTGGACAGCATTGCCGAAGGCGATGGGACCGTGCTCGACAATAGCGCCGCGGTCTGGTTTCAAGAGATGTCCGACGGCAACGCCCACAACCTCAACAACACGCCGATCGTTCAGGCGGGCAGCGCGGGGGGCTACTTCCGTACGGGTTGGGCGATCAATGTCGAGGACGGTACAGACAATCCCGATCTGATGGGGCGCAGCGAATCCGTCTGCGTTGACGGCACGCCCACGGACGTCAATGGGGCTTCTCAGGGAACCGGCACTGTGTCGAGCGCCGGCAACGCCCCAATCAACAAGTATTACGTCAACCTGATGAACGCACTGGGGGTCAAAGCCGGTGATGATGGCTTCGCAGCTCCCGGCGGTTCCGCCGAAGTGACGAGTTTCGGAATGTACGATAGGACAGAGGACTTCATTGGTGGCGGGACGAACCCGCCGATGATCAGCAGCCCAGGTGGCTTCGACGATCTCAAAGCGTGATGTCGGTGAAAGGCAAGCAGAGTTCGATTGGTCTGCTCATCTCGGGAGTCACTCTCGTGGTCGGCTGTGGCGGCGACCCCGACTCAGTCGCCACCGGTGGAACTAGTACGTTGGCGATGGGTTCTTCTGCGGGCATGCCGGGAGAGAACTTGGCCGGTGCCGGAGGTGGACCGGCACCGGCGCTACCCCCTGCCAATTCAGCCGATGGTGGTGCAACGGCGGGTGGTGCCGGTGGTGCGACCGTCAGCGGCGGCGGCAGCGCCGGGGGCGAGGGGGCGGACGCCGCGGGTGGGGGGGGGGGCGCTGACGGCGGGAGCGGCGGAATCGCGGATCCGGCGATACCTGCAACGTTCGAAACCGTGAAGTTCGTGCTCCAAGGGACCAACCCGCCGTGTGTTGCCTCCGACTGCCATGGCTCAGGCACTCACCACGCGCTCTCGCTAGCCGTCGATGATCAACTGCATTCCACTTTGACGACACACGTGTCTGCGGCCTGCGGCGACTTGCCGTTGGTCACGCCAGGCGATCCGCAACAAAGCGCGCTGCTGTCCATCCTCCGGGGCCCGTGCGGAGAGATACCCCGCATGCCTAACGGCTGCGTCGAAGACGAGTTCGGGAGCACGTGCGTTCCGGACGAATATATTGCCGCGATCGAAGAATGGATTGCAGGCGGCGCTCCACAGTGATCCCCGACAGTGATCCCCGACAGTGATTCGCCACAGTGATTTCAACCGCCAGTGAACTCGATGCTGAACCCCCCGCTGAAACTGGTCGTCGCCTTGGCGGCAGGCTGCGGCGCGTCACCTGACGCCAGTCCAGGCGGCGCCCCTCCACCCAACGCTGCTAGCGGCATCGGCGGAGGTCCAGGCATTGCGGCTGGGGGAGTCACAGGATCTGAGATGGCGGACGGCGGCGAGCCCGTCAGCGTACCGAACTCGCCCAACGCGGGCGGCGCCGGCACGCAAGCTGGTGCCGGCGGAGTGCCCGAAACTGAGATGAACCCAGCGCAAGCTGGCGCACCCAGCATTGACTCGCCCCCAGCTGAAGATCCTGAGGGAGTAGGCGCCGATGCGAGCATGGACCTACCACCTCCTGGTTGTGATCCGGAAGTCACCCAGAACAACAAGGCGGTGGTCGACGCCGCGATCAACGCACTCCTGGTTCAGGGGGACATCTCCGCCGTAGATCAGTATTGGGGTGAACCCTACTTGCAGCACAACCCCATCGCGGAGAGCGGGGTGACGGCTTTCAAGAGCATCTTCAGCAACCTGATCTCCCCAGGCATGGCGATCTATGAGCCCGTGCGTACGATTGGCGAGTGTGAGCTGGTGTTGATCCACGGCAGCTACAACGGTAGCGGGCCAATGTTCGACATGTTCCGCGTGCAGGATGATCGCTTGGTCGAGCACTGGGATGCTGGGCCTGTCGGCTCGGGTCCGAACGCGAGCGGGCGAACAGCACTGGATGGGCCCACCGAACCCCAGACACCCGAACTCGGAGCTCAAAACAAGGACTTGGTGTTGCGGTTCACCCAACAGGTGCTGATTGACGGGGATAGCTCCCGACTCAGTGAATTTGTGGACCCAACGCTAATCGAGCACAACGCGGACAGCCAGGATGGCTCTGACGCTTTCGTCGAATACCTGGCTGAGCACTCAATCACCTATTCCGAGGTTCACCACGTAATTGCCGACGGCGACTTCGTCTTCACCATGAGCGAGGGGACGCTCGCAGGCGCCAGCCATGGCTTTTACGACCTGTATCGTATCGAAAACGACTTGATCGCGGAGCATTGGGACGGACGCAGGGCCGTCCCTGAACGCACGCAAAGCGGGCTGGGAATATTTTGAGAAAGGCTGACACGATGAGACTTCGAGCACTACTGGCTTTCTCACTGATTCCAGCAACGTTGAGCTGCAGCGATGATGGCAGCCCGGGACCAGTCGGTGACACACTCGTCGGCGGTAACGGCGGCACTGGCGGATCACTCGCTTCCGGCGCAGGAGCAGCAGGTGGGGTCACGAACGTCGGCGCAGGCGGAACCGCTGCTGGAGCCGGCCCCCTTGATGACACCCCCAATACCGGTGGAGCAACAGCCGGCGGCGCACCGATGCCAGGCGGCGCAGCAACCGGAGGATTGAGCAACGGTGGCGAGGAGGGAATTGATGCCGGAGGCTCCAACGCTGGCGGCGCCCCTGACGACTCCCCCCACGTCGGAGATGTCGAGGACAGCAGCGCGAGCTGCGACGTCGGCGATGCCCCCGATACTTCCGGAGACTCGAGTATGCTGCCAGATCCCTTCATGAACTGGGACGGTTCGCGCATCACAACCAAAGCCGAGTGGGCCTGCCGGAGGCAGCAGATCCGGAAAGAACTCGAGCGGCACATCTACGGCACCAAACCCGACAAACCAGAAATGGTCACCGGCAGCGTCTCGGAAGACGCCATCAGTATCGAGGTTACCGACGGTGGTGAGAGTACCAGTTTCGAGGTCGAGGTCTCGCTGCCCTCCACCGGACAAGCGCCTTATCCGATATTGATCAGCTATGGCGGCGGAGGCTTCGGATTCTCGCAGAGCGGCGTCGTTCAAGACGAAGGTGTGGCGGTCATCGGCTACGACCCATATGACGTCGGCAGCGAAAGCGCCTCTCGGCAGAGCAAGGGCGGAGCGTTCTACGACATCTACGGCTCTAACAGCAGCGCTGGCTTGCTGGTGGCTTGGGCCTGGGGTGTCAGCCGCATTCTCGATGTAATTGAAGCGGAGGGCGGAGATCTATTCATCTACAACAAGGCCGCAGTCGCTGGGTGTTCGCGCTTCGGCAAGGGAGCCTTCGCCGCTGGAGTCTTCGATGAACGAATCGCTTTGACGATTCCGTTCGAGGCTGGCAGCGGCGGCCCAGCCGTTTTCAAGAGCATCGCCGATGAGCCCGGCGCGCAAAGCCCCAGCAGCACCTATACGGAAACATACTGGCTAGGAGACGTCTTTGATCCCTACCGCAACAACACCGATGCCTTGCCCGTGGACATGCACCAAGCCTTGGGCTTGATCGCGCCCCGCTCGGTTCTGATCTTGGGCAATCCACATATTCAGCATCTGTCACCGAACTCAGAATACGTTTCCGCCCTGGCCGCGGCGGAGATCTGGAAGGCGCTGGGCGTTGAAGACCGGTTCTCCTTTCACTCAGCCGTTTCGAGCGATGCCCACTGCTCAGCTCGCCCAGAACACGTGGACGCCATCTCGCAGAGCGTGCGCTCGGCCCTGTTCGATGACGGCGATGGGCCTGGCGTGCTGGAAGCCGGAGGCAGCGTGCGCGCTGATCTGAGCAGCTGGCGCGACTGGGAAACTCCACAGCTAGAGTGATTGGGAAGCTCGCCAAGCAATACGATTTCCCTAACCCTGTTTCACCGAGGTCAACTGTTTCACCGAGGTGAACCATCACCGTTTGCGGTTTTCCGCAGAACTTGGCGTTCAGCCTGAGCCGCAACTAGCGACGACACCGCCTGAACCGAGTGGCTCATCTTGACATGGCGTGACGTTCCGATATTCCTGCGACGGTCACAGTTTGGACCGCCTGATGGAACCTATGACACGACGCCCGTTTGGACCCCTAGTCACTGCAATGGTGATGTCAGCCGCGTTCGCCGCGTGCAACGGCTCGGATCGCTTCGGAAGCGTATCGATGGAGCAGGCTAGTGACGAGCAGCAAGATGGCGGGATCTCCAAACCCAAGGACGATGACAAGGGCGGCCCCGACTCCAATCTGGATGATCCGGCAGAACAAAAGTCTTTGTGTGAGCCTGGAAAGCGTCGCTGTGTGGATGACACCCCCGAAGAATGCTCGGATGAGGGGCAGTGGTTTGCCACTCAGGCGGCATGCGCGACCAGCTGCTACGACGGTCAGTGCGGCGAGTGCGTCGATTCGACCAAGCGTTGCCGCTCGGGCGCGGTAGAGGTTTGCGAGCGCGGAACCTGGCAGGTCGACGCAGTCTGCGACGGCGCTTGCGAGGACTTGAAGTGTATTGACACCTGCACAGAGGGCCGCTTCCAATGCAATGACAAGTCACTCGAGGTGTGTGAGAACGGCCAATACGCAAGCGACACCGAATGCGAGTTCCTGTGCGATGAAGGCGAGTGTGCAGGCGAATGCAAACCTGACGCTAGGCGCTGCACGCCGGACTCCTCCAGCGCGGCCCAAACGTGCAACGCTCTAGGTCTCTGGGATGAAAGCGTAGAGTGCTCGGCAGGGACCTACTGCGCCGAGGGAGAGTGCCTGCCCTGCCAACCAGGGGTGCCGGAATGCGCCGCCTGCGAGCCGAGCGAGAGGGCGTGTACCGGCAACACCCCACGACAATGCTCCGAAGACGGGATCTGGGTGAATCAAGCCGCCTGCTCCGGAGTGACTCCAACTTGTGATCCACAAACCGGTGAGTGCATTGCCGCCGACAATCGGTTCGGTTCTGGGATTTTTGGTTCCGCGCGCTTCGGACCGTAAAAGCGCGCGTCAGTAGAGGATAAGCAGCATGAAGTTCACGAAATTCAATGTGCTAGGCGTGGGACTGGCCCTGGCACTGCCAACGGCCGCCGTTGCGGTCACCCTGCCAAACACCTTCAACGAGGGCGATGTCATCAGCGCGACTGAAATGAACGCCAACTTCAATGCGCTGTCTGGAGCGGTCGACAGCCTCGTCGAGCGCGTGGACGTGCTTGAAAACAACAAGCCAGCGCTCCCCTCGACGCTTTCACTCTCCACCACCTTCGCGGAACCCGTGATCACACTCCAAGCCTCCGAGTCCGGAATGCTGTACGTCCGCCCCGGAGGCACCGGCTATCGGGCACTGAGTACCCGCATCTATGTCGGCGATGGCCAGGGAAGCGATGGGCACGCTTCATGTGGAGGCGGAAACTGCCCGTACGCGACCCGGGTACATGACGGCGATAGCAGCTCGGTGTTGATCCCCGCGGGCGCCTACGTCACCATCCTCGTGAACTTCGACACCGCGAACGAAGCCTCGGCGGCCCTGTTTTGGCAACCGTTGGACGAGCGCCGGTCTGCTGCACCCACCGTCGAATACCAAGGCGACTAGCCTGGCAGGGTCAGCCCGAACAGCATCGGTCCGCGTCGTCTGACAACCCCGCCAGGGGCCGGTGTAAAGCTTGCGCGCCCTGCGCCAGCAGCAATTTCAGCCGAACTTTCCAACCTGGCTTCAGGTGTAGAATATCACCCTGCTGAAATGACGACCGATCTGGTCGGTGCAGAATCGCGGGAGCGGTTGGGCGTGGATAGACAGGGCCACCCAAATGTCCTCCCAATCCTCTGCAACCTATCGACTTTCCTTCCTCCCGCTGCTGGCTGCTGCCGCTTGTGGTTCTGTGGATGAGGGAGCTCCAAGCATCACGAACGCAGGAGGTTCAGATAGCGCATTCGAGCCAATGGGTGGAGTCGGCGGGACTGTTTCCGTTGCCGGCGCTGGTGGAGCTGCCGGAGGCATGGGCGGGGCATTAACGCCGCCGACCGGGGACGACGGGGGTTCCTCGACGGAAACCGGTGGGTCTGGCGGCGTTGGCGGTGATTCTGAAACTGCCGGCTCGGCTGGCGAGGGCGGCGCAGCAGCTGGCGCCGGTGGCGAAGTCGAAGCGGGCGGCGGCTCTGGAGGCACGGGCGGCGTGCAGACGCCACCTACCCTCGGAAAGTTCGTCGGCAACATCACCACGCGCTTCGCAGTGCGTGACGATCTGGTGGAGTACTGGGACCAGCTCAGCCCAGAAAACGAGGGCAAGTGGGGCAACATCGAGCGGCAGCGCGACGTCATGACCTGGGAGCGCATGGATGCGGTCCGCGACTACGCGCGAGAGCATGGCATCCCGTACAAGGGACACACGCTGGTATGGGGAAGCCAGCAACCAACTTGGCTGAACGGGCTGCCAGAAAACGAGCAGCGAGCCGAGGTTGAGGAGTGGATCCAAGCCTTCTGCGAACGCTATCCCGACGTCGCGATGATTGACGTGGTGAATGAACCGCCGCCGCACACGACGCCTTCGTACATGAACGCACTCGGCGGTTCGGGCGCCAGCGGTTACGACTGGATCGTGCAATCCTTCGAGTGGGCACGTCAGTATTGTCCTGACGCGATCCTGATGCTCAACGACTTCAACAACATCGAGTACCAGGCCGACAACGACCGAACGATCGACATCGTCAATAGCATTCTGGAAGCAGGCGCCCCGATTGATGCCGTGGGCTGTCAGGCGCACGCAACCTTTGAAGTGCGCACCTCTACGGTTGAGAACTTCATCAATCGCATCGGCACGATGACTGGGCTCCCGGTCTACATCACCGAGTTCGACATCGATCTAGCTGACGATCAGCGGCAGCGCGACGTGATGGAAGAGCAATTCTCGATGTTCTGGAACAATGAGCATGTGGCGGGGATCACGCTGTGGGGCTACATCTCCGGGCAGACGTGGAAGCGCAACACAGGCTTGATGTCGAGCGATGGACAACAACGCCCCGCCATGATCTGGCTGATGGACTTCCTGGACCGCTGACGGCGCTCGCCTCACGGCGTTCCTATACTCAGGACGCGTGTTGAGAGCTCCGGCCGACTGCCAGGGAAAAGTGCTCACGCTCCAACAGCTGAACATAGGCATCAAAACTTGAACCGCGGCGGGCATGCGCGAGCTTTAGGACAAGAGATGGCCAACTTGCTCCAAAAGACTCCCCGCCTGCGCTCTCCACTGTGGTTCATCGTGACACAATGTGCGTGGATTGTTCCCTGTGTTGCCCTCGGGTGCTCGGACGCGGACGACGCCAGCGAGGACGATGAGTCCGCGGTCGCTGATGACGATGACGGCGCGAGCGACGACAGCGCGAACGAAGACGACTCGCCTGACACCAGCGATGATGCCACTGATGACGACTCGGCCGGTGACGACGCGAGCAACGATGATGCCTCGGACGACGATGGGTCAGGCGCGCCTGACTCTGGCGGGGGAGACGACGACTCTGGAACCCCCGATTCCGGCGGTGATGATTCAGACGGTGGAAACGTTACCGTCGACAACCCACTAGTCGCTCCTGAGGATGGTCCAGCCGCGGGCTGGGCTGAAGGTGGTTGCGATATCCCCGCCGAAGGTGGCCTGGAAGACGTCTCCAACCCGACGACGGTCGTGGGTGATGGCACGCCGGAAAGCTGTACCGGTTCAGCCTTCATCGATGCGGTAGCCAACGGCGGCGTGATCACATTCAACTGCGGCGATGCTCCCCATACCATCACGCTGACGGAAGAAGCCAAGATCTACAACAACGCTAGCGATGCCGTCGTGATCGACGGCGGAGGACTGATCACGCTGAGCGGCGGAGGCACTACTCGAATCCTGTACATGAACACGTGTGATGAAGCTTTGGTGTGGACCACCCCAATGTGCAACGACCAAGATCATCCTCGCCTGACCGTACAGAACATCACCTTCGCAGACGGCAGTACGGCCAACCTTCCCCTCGAGGTGGACGGCAAGCAAAATGAACTGGCTAGCGGCGCGGCGGTGTACGCATCCGGCGGACGCTTCAAAGCGGTCAACACGCGTTGGTTCAACAATCACGGTTTGGAGGTGGGGCAGGATCTCGGTGGCGGAGCGCTACGGGTCATGGCTCAGCATCAGCGCCAGCCGGTGTACATCGTCAACTCCACGTTCGGGGGCCAAGAAGGCTACGGCAACTCTTCATCGAACGGCGGAGCCATCAGCAGCATCCACGTGAATTGGAACATCTACAACTCACTCTTCTCGTACAACTCCGCAACTGGCAACGGCGGAAACCCCGCCGAGGCGGACACCCCTGGCGGCGGCAGTGGCGGCGCCATTTACAACGACGGCGTCGATCTAACGCTCAACATCTGCGGAAGCTTGATCGAGAACAACACCGTCAATGCCTACGGCGAGGCGATCTTCTTTGTGAGCAATAACAAAGTAGGCTCCGTAAACCTGACCGACTCGGTGATCCGCAACAACTGCGGCGGCTCCTGGGAGGTCTCAGTCCCCAGCATCTCTCATCACCCAGAAACGCCAGTCAACGTCGACAACAGCGAAGTGACGGATTGTGAGTAGGCGGCTGGACGCTACGCCGGGCTCTGAGCGCTCTGCGTAGAGTCGATACGGAGTGCGCCCACACGGTGAGCTCTGGAGCTACAGCGATGGGCAGCGTAAAAACCTCGAATGATGGAGGCCGTGTGGCTCTGCTGCAGCGGCTCAAACGCCGACCGTAACTCCGGCGGCCAAAGCGGGTCAGCTGGCCACGTTGCCCCATACTCCTCAACACGCAGGATCGGGCCCGCGAGGGCCGCAAGCGTCAAGTCGGCGCGCGTAAAATGGTCACCCGCCAGGTGAGCTCGAGTTTGGAAGTGCTGGTCGAGTTCATCAAACAAACGATGGATCGCATCTACATCGGCGCGCACGCTGCGTTCGTTGATGTTGTACATCTTGCGCACGGCACGCACGACATACGGCAAAGCCAAAGCATAGAAAGCTCGCCCCCATCCCGGACCGCCCTGGGTGTAGCAGGGAACGATAAAACGACGGGAGCGCAGCGCGTGATGGTAAAACACTCGGCGCGCCGCTTCTCCCAAGCACGAATCGAGGCGCTGTTCCCAGCGCAATGCCTCTTGTCGGATCTGGGGATCTGCGGGCGTGAGCGGACTATCCACGAACCTGCGATCCAGAAAGTCGATGATCGCACCTGAACCGTTGACGACGGCCGGACCGTGCTGCAACACCGGAACCTGAGTTGCCCCCGTCAGCCGACGCACCGTGAACCGGTGAGGTCCGGGAAGCAGCACCACCGACTCGTAGGGCACGCCCTTGAAGTCCAACGCCCAACGCGCCTTCTCACAGAAATGCGAGAGCCGAAACTCGTACAACCTGAACGGGGAGGACTCGAACTGGGAGCGCACGATAGGGAGTATGA
>JBNLEN010000029.1:0-48968 GCA_050304975.1 Polyangiaceae bacterium | reverse complement strand
GCTGTTGGACCGTGTGGCGACCACGCCGCGGGAGCTCGCCAGTCCGTTGCATCGGGATGTGACGTCACTCAGAGAGCAGCTGCAGTTTGATCGCATGAAGCCGACGTACATGTCCGAACAGCTCGTGGTGGCAGATCTGCGCTATGGGGATGTATGGGTGCCCAGCTTGCTGGATGCGAGCGGTCTGGCTCTCGTGTTGGAATGTGAAGCCATTGCACCGGAGCATGTCTCGGCGGTGCGCAACTATCGCCAGCAGCAGGCCGCTCACGCTCGAGCGGTGAAAGCTCTGCGAAGCGCGATGGACGAGCAAATGGCTGAGCGTATGATGTTCGATGAGCCGCGCACGGAAGAGGGGCAGCAAGACGGCAAGCTGCGTGACGCCTGGAAGAAGGCTTACCTTCAGGGGCGCACGTCGTTCAGTTTCAACGACGACTACTACCGCGTGTTCGATCGACAGGGCCGTCCGATCCCTCCGCAGGTGTGTATCGACTTCATTGTGGACACGCTGGAGCGGGCGTCGGGATCCTGGTGGCAATCGCGTGGGCAGCCTCGGATGAAGACCCGCGGCCGCTTCAACATCGACGAGCACGATATCGGCCATCGGCGTCGGGTCGCGGAGTTCGTGCGTTTTGCGCGCAACCATCCGGAGATGTTTGATGTGCATGACGTGCCCCGTGCGGAGCGCATCCCGCTGCGCCGCCGGAGCGCTTTCTTCCGCTATCTAGAGCGACAGCGTGCCGAGTACCAACCAGGGGACATCGTCGTGATCTACGGCATGCGGGAAGACGATGATGAGCAGCCGCACTATCACTCGTTCTACGTGTACGCCGATGATCCGCTGACTGGGATGCCGACCCAGCTGGCGAGCAATGCGGTCGTCCCTCAGGTGCGCAGCTGGGAGGGGGAGATGCACAATGCGCCGCGGCGGACGATTCGCACCCGCATTCGACCTCGCCCCGAGTGGCTGACGCAGCTGCTTGTCGAGGGTTCGCACGACAGTGAATTGGGGTTGCGTTCGGAGCCAGACGAAGGCTCGAACAGCGGGCCGGGGCCTGGCCCCACAAATCTGCAGCGCGGCATCTAAGACCGGGCGAAAGCCATGCTATGGGCGCCAGCGTGAGCCACGATACGGTCAAGATAGCGCTGCTAGGCTGCGGCACGGTTGGTGGCGGAGTGATCCGCCTGATCCAAGAGAACGCCAAGTATTTGGCGGCGCGCGTGGGAGCGGAACTCGAAATCGTGCACGTCCTGGTGCGTGACGAAAACAAGGCCCGCGTCCCTGAATGCAAGCCCGAGTGGGTGACGACCGATCCCGAGAAAGTGTTCGGTGACGACTCGGTGGATCTCGTGGCCGAGATGATCGGCGGGGAGTTCCCGGCTAAGCAGTACTTGGAGCAAGCCATTGATAGGGGCCAGTCGATCGTCAGTGCGAACAAGCTGCTGCTCGCCAAGCATGGGCCTGAGCTGGTGCAAAGGGCGGCCAAGGCAGGGGTGGATCTGGCGTTCGAAGCCTCCGTTGGTGGAGGCATCCCTGTGATCCGCACGCTGCGGGACTCGCTCACCAGCGACTGGGTCAGCAGCGTCCACGCGCTGCTCAACGGCACCTGCAACTACATCCTGACCCGCATGCGAGACGAAGGTTTGAGCTTCGAAGCCGTGCTGAAGGACGCTCAGCAGCTCGGATATGCAGAAGCTGAGCCCAGCCTGGATGTCGACGGACACGACGCGGCTCAGAAGCTGGTCGTGCTCAGCATGTTGGCGTTCGGCGCTGACGTGGATGACACCACGGTGCACGTCGAAGGCATTCGAGCGATTGATGAAGTCGACTTCCGTTTCGCAGAGCGGTTTGAGTTCGCCATCAAGCACCTCGCCGTCGGGATTGACCGCGGGGAGCGGCTGGAACTGCGGGTTCACCCGGCGCTCGTTCCGGTCAGCAGCCCCTTGGCGAACATTAACGGCGTGCTCAATGGCGCCTTCATTCAGGGGCGAGCATTGGGGCCCTGTTTGCTAGTGGGTCAGGGCGCTGGTGAGATGCCGACCGCGGTCAGCGTCGTTGCTGACATCGTTGATGTGGCGCGCTCGCGGGTGGCAGGAGCTGGCGGGCTTGGCACTCAGGCGATCAGCACCCGCCAACGGCCGCTGGTGCCGATCGCGGAGGTGGACGCACGCTACTACCTGCGCTTCGACGTGAGCGATGAGCCAGGCGTGCTCGCGGGCATCGCTGGCTCGCTGGGCAAACATGGCGTGAGCGTAGAGCACATGGTGCAAGAGGGGCGCTCGAACGGAAATGACGCCCCGGTCCCGGTGTTGATGATCACCCATCGCTGTCAAGAAGGTGCGGTGGATGAAGCGCTCGCAGAGATTGCCAAAGCCTCATTCATGCGCGCGGCGCCGCGTCTGATCCGCATCGAGGACGTTTGAATCCAGATTTGCCCATCGGAGTGTTCGATTCGGGTCTGGGTGGCCTGACCGTAGTGCAGCGACTGCGCCAAGAGTTGCCTGGAGAATCCATCGTCTACCTTGGCGACACCGCGCGGGTGCCGTATGGGACCCGCTCCCCGGCGACGGTGGTCCGCTATGCGCGTGGCTGCGCTCAGCTGCTGATCGAACGCGGCATCAAGGCGCTGGTGATCGCGTGCAACACGGCCAGTGCCGTTTCGCTGGAGATCCTGCGAGCCGAGTTGGACTTGCCGGTGCTCGGTGTGATTGGTCCGGGCGCAGCAGCAGCCGTGAGTGCCGCCGAGGAGCTCGAAGTGCGCACGGGAGAGCCGGCCCGCATTGGCGTGATTGGTACCGCTAGCACCATTGCCTCCGGGGCGTATCCAGGTGAAGTGAACAAGCTGTCGACGCGATTGGAAGTGTGCACGCAAGCAGCGCCGCTGCTGGTCCCGCTGGTGGAAGAAGGTTGGTTGGACGGAGAGGTGCCGCGGCTTGCCATCGAGCGCTATTTGAAGCCGCTGATTGCTCAGGATGCGCGAGTGTTGGTACTTGGCTGCACGCACTATCCGCTGCTGCGGGGGCTGATCGCGCAGGTCGCGCGTGGCCTGGCAGAACGCGACGTGGTCGTCGTCGATAGTGCGGAGGCCACAGCGCGCGCGGTGGCGGAACTGCTTCGCGGTCGGCAGCTGACCGCGGCCGAGCAGGTAGGCAAGCTAGAGCTGCTCGTGACAGACATGCCCAGTTCGTTCAACGTGTCTGCGGCGCGCTTTCTGGGCAGCGAAGCTCCCGCCGCTGAACAAGTCGACATCACCCCAATTTGAGCGCAGCCGCGCGAGCGCGTCGCTAGTCCGCGGTCTGTGCGTCGGAGCCCGCGCCGCAGGCGTACAGCACGGCGGCGCGCACGGCGACGCCGGCCTCCACTTGGGCAAGCACTACGCTGCGTTCGTGATCAGCGATGTCGTCACTGATTTCGACGCCGCGGTTCATCGGCCCTGGGTGCATGACGATCGCGTTGGGTTTGGCCAATGCGAGTCGCTGGCGGTTGAGCGAAAAGTACTTCGAGTACTCTCGCAGGCTGGGGAAATACACCCCGCCGAGTCGCTCGGTCTGAATGCGCAGCATCATCACGACGTCAGCGCCTTCGAGGGCAGGCTCCAGACGCGTGAAGTGCTGCACGCCGAGGGCCTCGATGTCGTGGGGCAGCAAGGTGCGCGGCCCCGCGATGCGCACGCTGGCTCCGAGTTTGGTGAGCAACAAGATGTTGGAGCGTGCGACCCGGCTGTGCGTGATGTCGCCGCAGATAGTGACGCTCAGGCCTTGCAAAGACGCATGGTGCTGCAGCATCGTGAACGCATCGAGCAGCGCTTGAGTTGGGTGCTCATGCATGCCGTCTCCCGCGTTGACCACGACCGCGCGCGTGTGTTTGGCGATGTAATCGCAGGCGCCAGAGGAGCTGTGCCGGACGATCAAAACATCGGGCTGCATGGCGTCCAGGGTCTGGATGGTATCTCGCAGACTTTCGCCTTTCTTGACGCTTGAGCTCGAGGCGCTGATGTTGACCACATCCGCGCTGAGGCGCTTGCCCGCCAGCTCGAACGAGGTCCGAGTCCGCGTGGAGTTCTCGAAGAACAAGTTGATCACCGTCTTACCCCGCAGCGTGGGGGTCTTCTTCACCGGCCGTCGGCTGAGCTGATGAAACGCTCGCGCGGTTTCAAGCAGTTCGGCAGCGCTGTCCTTCGAGAGGTCGTTGATCGAGCACAGCTTACGCAATGGCGTCATAGTTTGAACTCCGGCGGCGGCGGGATGCTGGGGGCGCTGACGGGTTGGATGACGGCGCTGATTGCGCCGGACTCGTCGGTGAGTACATCGATGCGTTCGTCCGGACTCACGTCTTCCACCCGGACCACGCTGTAATCGGGCTGGATCGGAAGCTGGCGTCCGCTGCGGTCGACGATCACCATCAGCTCGATGTTGGCGGGGCGCCCAAAGTCCATCAGTGCATCGATGGCAGCGCGGATCGTACGCCGCGTGTGCAGTACGTCGTCCACCAAGACGACGCGAGTCCCATTGAGATCCACAGGGATCTTGCTCGGGCCAATGCGTGGATTGGGAAGTGCCGTGGCGGCGTCATCACGGTAGAGCGTGATATCCACGCTGCCGACGGGAACTTCCGAATCGGAGTGCTGCTGGATCAGCTTGGCGAGCGCGCTCACAATCGGGATGCCGCCGCGGCGTACGCCGACCAGCACCAGCTGGCCCTGGCTCTTAGGCTGATCGAGGACCTCCTTGGCAATCCTCTCCAGACCTTGTTGTACGTCTTCTGCCGACAGCAACGTGCGGCTTTCAGTTGAGCCAGTTTCCATCTGGGCCCTTTCCGTTGGAGCCGCCCCCGCCGGAGCCGTCATTCTTTTTCTTGCCGCCTTCGATCACCGAAAACGGGGCGTTCTTGACTCGCGCCTTGCGCTGCTTGGCTTCGCGGGCGGCTTCACGATCGAGTTGTTTGTAGCGAAACTGCAGGTAAGCGCGTCGCAGTGGAGACGGCGTGCCGCCGCCCAAGAGCCAGCCAGCAAACATGCCGCCGAAAGGGCTGATGAGGCCTTCTGGCGGAGTCATGCCGCCGATCACGCGTAGCACGCTGAAACCGACAACCATGAGCACGAGTCCGCGAGACGACACCGGTAGGACGAAGAACAGGCGCACGGTCTGGCCCTTGAAGCTCAAAGCCCAGGCGATCGCGATGGCCTCAACCACCGGAAATGCCCCGAACCACATCGCCGGGGCCAGCTTCATCGCGAGCGTGCTGGGCAGCACCAACAGCACCAGCATCTGAAAGCCATAAGCAAACACCGAAGAGGCCAGCAAGAATCGCAGCAGGCGCTTCGGGCCCCAGGCTTCCTCGAGCGATGGCGTCAGGAAGTAGAGCCCAAGCAGCGCGAACGCCATGTGTCCGACGCCGCGATAGCTGTGCATCAGCGGCGCGGTGAACAGTCGCCAGATCTGTCCTTCTTTGATCAGTTGTGTGTTGGCGCAGAAGAGCTCAAACAGAAACGGACTGGCGCCGCCCCAGTTGATGGCGACCGCGAACATCAGCCAGAGCAAGAAGATCACGACCATCACCGCCGTGAGCGCCTTTCCAGGCTTCGGCAGGACGAACTGCGCTCCGCCGCCGTGCATCTGCGACATCCCCCGATCCGTAGTCAAGCCGCTGGGGCCGCGCAAGCCGGGAGAACGGCTCAGGGCTCAGAGCCGGACTCGGGCGCGGCGTTCGCCTGGGCCGAAACTTCCTGGAGGAAGCAGCCGCGCAGCCGAACTGTGCGCCCATTGACCGCCTGAACGGGTCCGTAGAATTCGTCCAGGAACGAGCCCCCATCGGGAGCGCTATCGTCGGAGTCTGACCCTTCGGCGTCAGCGGCGCCCGCATCGGCGACTGAGCCGCTGGGGAGCTCGTCAGGCACTCCGCATTTTCCGGTCCAGCGCGGGGCCACGTACTCGCCATCCTTTTCCAGGATAGGGCTACCCGGCGCCACGGGCTCCAAATCAGCCTGGTCATAACCGGCGATCTCCGCGACGTAGGAATGGGCGATGCTGGTAAAGGTAGCTCCAGACACTTCGCCGAAGCGAACTGACACATGGCACGGGGAAGGGGGACTCGACGGGAGCTCGAAGTCGAGACTGTCAAAGTCGTCGATGTCGTAGCCTGTGACGTCGATCAGGGTGGCGGTGTACAGCTGCAGCTCACCGCCTTCTGCCGCACATTCCGGCCCGTCAAACTCTTGGGGTGATACCTCGACGAAGGTGTCATTAGCGAAGCCGAGGCCCGAGCTGGAGCTAGAGCAAGCGGCAAGCCACAGAGCGCCCGGGACCCAAGCTAGTGCCCGTGCAAAAAGGCCACTTCGTTTCCTCGGCGGCGGCGGGTGAAGCCGAGGGAACTCCGCTTTTTGCGGCATTCTGTGGGTGACGCTAGCCCCACTAGATTGGTGCCCATCCTGCTTCGGATGGGCAGCGGCCAGAGCGGCGCAGATCCGTGAAAAAACAGGCGCGTGGCGTTTCAGCATCGGAGGTCCGCGTCTGTTAGCGGACCGCCACTAAAACGGCAACCGGGTGCGGATCGTGCGAGCGGCCGGGCGGCCCTTCGAGAGGCGAGGCTACTTGGAGCCAGCGTCGGCCGCGGCGGAGTCGTCCGAATCGTCGTCGGCGCTATCGTCGTCATCGTCGAAATCCTCATCGGGAGGTTTGAGGAATTCACAGCGCGAGGCCCGTTCGGGCTCTTCGACGAGCTCACAGATGTTTTCCGCGTCCGCGTCCGCGAAGCGGCTCTCGTCGCACTCGCTTGGATCGGCATCGGTGCCATGACGCTCGGCACACCGCCCCGCGCGGTTGAGTGTGTCCACACAACGATCCACCGCGACTCCGCCGGGTGCATCCTCGGTCGCGACCCCATGCAGACAATGGTCACGAAAATAGCGGTTGCATCCGGCGAGATCATCGACCAGTCCGCACTTGACCGCCGCCTCGCAGCGAGCGCTCTCAATTTCGCGACAAGCCTCGACTCCGACTGGATCCGCTCCGCAGCTCGCGGTCGAAATGGCGCTCCCGAACAGCGCGACGAAGATCAGGGGTTGGGCGATGCGGTGCCTGCGAATCACGCCTGCCCGCTAGCACAGCTGGAGCGGCTTGGGAAACAATGCTCCGAAACTGGCCCCCCCGGGCCGCAGGTGGGGGAGCGCCGCAAGCAAGGCATGGCTCCCGCCAGCGCGCTTGCGCTATAGCTGGCACATGGCGCAGGTGATGGTGTTGGCAGCGGGGCACGGCACCCGCCTTGGGCGGCTGA
Organism: Polyangiaceae bacterium; assembly: GCA_050304975.1. Lineage (GTDB taxonomy): Bacteria > Myxococcota_A > Polyangia > Polyangiales > Polyangiaceae > SZUA-265. The sequence goes on along the minus strand of JBNLEN010000029.1, from coordinate 41,698 downwards.
CGCAGGAGCTGCCCAAACCCCTGGTGCCCGTGGGTGACCGCGCAATCTTGCGGCACATCTGTGATCAATTGCACGCCCTTGGGCAGCAGCAGGTGGTGATCAATACGCACCACTTGCCGGAAACTTTCGACGGCTTCGATTCCGGCGAGACCGAGCTGCTAAGAGTGCACGAGCCGGAGCTCCGGGGCACAGCCGGCGGGGTCTTCGGGGCGCGCGCGCACCTGGAAAGCCCTGTGGTCGTCTACAACGCTGACATCTGGACCGAAGCTCCGTTCGAACAGTTGATGGCCTTGGGACGTCAACAGCCCATCGGACTGCTGGTGGCCGAGGCGAAGGACTCCGGCACCATCGGCATCGACTCTTCTGGCCGCGTCGTGCGGTTGCGCGGGCAACGTTTTGGAGAAGAGGTGTGCGGCGTCGACTACGTCGGTATTTCTGTGTTGGGGGAACAGGCTCTAGCGGCGCTGCCGGAACGAGGATGCCTGGTTGGAGATTTGTTCTTGCCTTGGCTGCAAGCAGGCAGGCCGATCCAAACACTGATGCACACTGAGCCTTGGGATGATCTGGGCACCCCGGCGGCCTACTTGGAGCAGAACCGACGTTGGTTGGCTGCTCGAGGCCTTCGCAACTACATCGCGCACGACGCGCAAGTGCCAGACCAAGTGCAGTTGCAGGAAGTCGTTGTCGGGCGTGGTAGCCGCGTGCGAGGGCAGGGCAAGCTCGAGCGTTGCGTGATCTGGTCAGGGGCGGAGGCCATCGCCCCGCTGGCGGACAGTATCGTGACCAGCTCTGGACAGGTGGTGTCGGTGGTGACGCCGGGCGAAAGCTGAGGTCGCTGATGGCTGGGGCCGCCACTAGCGACTGGATTGCGCTCGAGACGCGGCTGTCGCCGGAGCCGATCAGGCTCGCGCGGCGCCTTTGGGCTCACGACCGCCCGGCGCTGTTGTGGTCGGCCGATGGTAGCGGTCCAAGCTACGTGACTTGCGATCCTGTGGAGCAATCCGACCAACTCGATCCCGAGCCGCAGCTGTCGCCCAGGACGCTCCACCCAGCTGGCAGGTGGGGCCAGGTGCCTCGCTGGATTGGTTTGCTCCCGTATGAGGCGGAGCGCGGCAGGCTCGAGCGACCGCAATGGGTGCCGAAGGAAAGCCGTCCGCCCCCGCTGCTTCAACAACCCCAATGGCTGCGTTATCCGGCGGTCGCGGTTGTCGATCGACGGGTGACGTTGGTGGGGGAACGGGCTGCGGTGTTGCGTTTACAAGCAGCGTTTCGCGCAGAGCCGGAGGTGCCGCTCGAGTGTCGCCTGAAGGCTCAGGCGACGGAGGCTCCGGGGCTGCACGTGGCTCGGGTCCAGCGCGCGCTGGAGTTGATCGCCGAGGGCGAGATCTATCAGGTCAACTTGGCTCGGCGCCTGGGCTTTGAGGTGGAGGGCAGCGCGCTTTCGTTGTTGGCCAAAATGGCCGTCGGCGCACGCCCCGCGTTCGGGGCCGCTCTGGAGCTTGGCCAGCGGCGCAGCTTGGTGAGCACCTCGCCTGAGCTGTTCTTGCGGACCGAGTATCGGTCGGGCAGGGGCCTTCGCGCTTGGACGCTGCCGATCAAAGGCACGCGGCCGCGAGGGGGCGATGCCCCAGCGGATCAACGCCTGAGGGTCGAGCTCGAGCGAGACGAAAAGGAGCAGGCGGAGCTGGCCATGGTGGTGGACATCGAGCGCAGCGATTTAGGGCGAGTCGCCAAGATCGGTAGCGTGCAAGCCGAGGCTCCGTACGTGGTTGCGCATCCTTCGGTATTTCACCGTCAGGCGTTGGTGAGCTGCGCTCTGCCAGATGCCCTCAGCCGCAGCGAGTTGCTGCGCGCCATGCTACCCAGCGGCAGCATCACTGGCGCGCCCAAGATCCGCGCGATGGAAGTCATTGCCGAGTTGGAGGCCGACCGCCGCGGGGCGTACACTGGGGCGCTGGGTTACCTGAGTCACGACGGGCAGCTGCAGCTCGCGATGGCAATCCGCTGTCTGAGCGTGGTGGACGGCGTGGGGCACTATCACGTCGGGGGAGGCATCGTAGCGGACAGCGACCCGGAGCGGGAATTGAAGGAAACAGGCTGGAAAGCCGCGCAGCTCAAGCTCTTGCTCGACGGCTGACGCGCTACTCGGTCAGGCAGGTTCGCGGCATTTTTGGCCGTTTGTCGACTCAAGTCCTAAGTTGCTGGGTGCGTGAATCTACGGAACCTGGAACAGATCCAAGAGCAAGAGCGGGGCAGTCGCGGGCTACCCTTGGGTACCCTGTTGTTGGCCGCTGCCGGCGGTGGAGCGCTGGTGGTGGTGTTGATGACGACCCTGGAGCGCGAGGCCCCACCCGCCGAATCCAAGGTCGATCCGCTACAACAACTGGTTGAGGAAGCCAGCCGCTCCCCGAGCGACCCCGCAGCCGTGGTCAAGGACCAGCATGTGACGTTTCCGGGGTTGCTGAGCGATCGGGACGAAGTCACCACCGCGATGGCGGCTGTCAAAGACGAGCGCGGGCGACTGCTCAAGCGCGAAGGCGACATGCCCAGCGAGGACCTGCCTCACGCAGTCCCGTCGCCCGTAGCGAGCGCGCTGCCCAAGGCCCCGTTGCCCGTCGGCGACCTTCTCAGTTCAACACCCGTGACCCAGGCACCCAAAGATGAGTTGTCGCAGCTAGCCAAGAGCACCAACCAGGTGCAGCCGAACGAGATGGCGCCTGCGGGCATGGAGGGTGGGTACGAAATCCAAGTCGCCAGCTTCCAGAACGTCGACGATGCGAATGCCCTGGTGGAAGAGCTACGCAAACGCGGCCACCGGGCGTACCGTCAAGCGGCCTACGTTCCTGAGCGTGGGCTTTGGCATCGCGTGCGCATCGGGCCATTCAAGGCCAAGTACAAGGCGTTGGCTTATCAGAGCAAACTGGAAGAGCAGGAACGCATGCCCACGTTCCTGGTCGATCCCGACAAGGTCAAACGGCAAAAGGCAATTCGTGACGCCAAACTCGCCGCACGCGAGAAGAAAGCCGAGCGTCACAAAGAACGCCTGGAGCGCGCCAAGAAACGCGCTGAGCAGTAGCCCCATCGCACCAAAAGCGCGCCAGCAGCCCCTGCGCGACGAGCTATCAGCTCAACCCCAGAATTGGAACCCGGCGCTCGCGGGCCCGAGCTGCGAGCATCGCTCGTCTGCTGCAAGCGCCACCAAGGCCTCCCAGCCCACCCCATCACTTCTTTTTTCTCATCAACTGCTGGCGGCAAGCCGTCTTAATGTTCGCCGGCACATTCTTGCTCTTCGACAGCGAACGCACGTCATTGTCCCGCAGGTGCGGGATCATGCGCATCGAGAACGTCAATGGCGTCTTCGGGTTCGAGATCAGGTTCAACTTGACCTGATAGCTTCGGGTGAGTGAGCGGTTGCTCGCGATGATTCGCAGCACGTCATCGGTCACGGCCCGGCTTGCGGCGATGCGAGCGGCCTCGTTTTCCTTCAGCATGGGGCTGGAAGCTGCGGCAGCCGCGACCAAGCGGTTGGTGTCCCTCACCAAGAGCATGCGTTCCGCGCCGTTGCCCAGCATGGCGCGGCGGATCTTCTGCGTTACCGACATTTGGGCGATCTGCGCATGCAAGGGCAGGAACTGGGACTTGACGCGCTCCTCGCCTTCCTCGTCGGCCTCATAGGCGTCGTCGTCAGCGTCCAGCAGCGTTTGCGCGGCGATCTCTTCGGTTTGTTTGAACAGCTCATCGTCGTACGTGGGTTCATCCGTGGGTTCGGGGATGAGTTCGTTCGCGATCGCTTTAGCTGCCAACTTGAAAGCGGGTATCTCGAGCTCGAGCCCATTGCGCACCGCCAGGTCGATCAGGCGATCGGCGGTGGACATGCGCACATGTTTGTTCATGTACAGCGCTTCGATCGCTTTGGAGTACTTGAGCAACAGATTCTCGTTGGTCGCGATCAGCTCGCCGATCGCTTCGGTCGCACGCTCCGCCAAGCCGACGAGCGTCTCCTCGCTCATGGCTTGCATGCGCAGCAGTTGCTCCACAGCCTCGGTCTGATCGCCCAGCCGCTGCGCCAACGCGGAGATCACCGGACCCTGCAACTGTGCGCGCAGTGCTCCAGTCAAGATTGGCGGAGGGAGCTTGTCCAGCGTGCCACGCGCGGCGCTGGCGAGCTTGTCGTCGCTATCATGACTGAGGCCCACAATCACGGTCACGATGTGTTCCGGCTTCAGGCCCGGCACGATGCCTTTGGCGGCCATCATCAAGGCTGGCGGAGGCACCTGTTTGCCCAGAACTTTCTGCGCGGCCGGGGGCAGGGTCGAGAGATCCAACGAGCTTTCAGCCATCAAATATGCGCCTCTGTGTCACCTGAATGAGCGGGTCCGAACCTCGCTTGGTGGTTTCTCATGGTTACGGATGTACCGCCGCGCCCCAATGCTATCTCAGTTGCCTGCGCCCGGACTCGGCATTATGTTCCCCGGACCGAGGAATGCAAATCGCTCGACGGTGGTATGTGTTTCTTGGCTCTACCCGGTATTGGGTGGGTTCGATGCAGCAACTGAATTGCGGCATCAGTGCTTTGATAGAGCGCTATTGATAGAGTGCTTTGATGAAGAGGGTTGATCGCTAATGGGTATCTTCAATTTCGTGAAGGACGGTGTCCAGCGCATGATGATTGCGCGTCCGGACGATCAGAAGGACGCCATCGTCTACAAACATCCAGATCAGAACTTCCCGTTCTGGAGCCAGCTCACGGTTGACTCGGATGAGCTGGTCTTGTTTTTCAAGGATGGCGCGTACGTCGGCTATTTGAGTGCCGGTCGTCACACCCTCGATACTCAGAATATCCCGTTCCTTGGTTCGCTCGTCGACAAGATGACGGGCGGCAACGTCTTCATCAGCGAGCTGTATTTCGTCACAACCCGACCGATCTACAACCAGACCTTTGGTGGACCCATCGGTTCGATGCGGGATCCGGAGTTGGAAATCCGAGTCAACCCACGTGCTTTCGGTACCTACGCGTTCCGCATCGCTGACGCGATGAAGTTCGTGACCGAGTTTGTCGGGCAGACTGGCGCAGCCGATCCAGATCGCGCGATGCAATGGGTGCGCGATCAATTGATGATGGGTCTGAAGGCCACGCTCACGCGCCTGATCAAAGAAGGGGAGATGACGATGATGGACTTCGGCACTGCCGGTCCAGACGTCGCCCGTGCGATCGTTCAGGCATGTCCCGACCTCGAGCGTATCGGCGTGTCGGTGATGGAGATTGCCAAGCTCAACCTGAACTTGTCCGAGGAGGATCAAGATCGCATCGATGAGTTCCAGGACCAGATCGTTCAGGCCAAAATTGATGCTCGCAAAGCGAAGATCGGAATCTCCCAGGCTGAGGCAGAGGCGGCCCAGCAACGCTTCCAAAATGACGAGGAGTTCCGTAACCGCGCCCAGTACGTGAACAACCTGGACATGAATCGCTACCAGCAGTTTGCCGGCGCTGAGGCCATGATGGGCATGGGTGAAGGCATGTCCCAAGGTGGCGATGGCGCGTCTGGGGCCATGGCCGGCGCTGGCATGATGGCCGGCATGGGCATGGGCGCCGGAATGGGCGCGGGCATGGGAGCGATGTATGGCCGGGGCTATCCCCCCCAGGGCTACCCCCCGCCAGGCTACCCGCCCCAGGGCTATCCCCCGCCAGGCTACCCGCCTCAAGGTTATCCACCGCCCGGATATCCCCCGCAGCAACAGGCATATCCCCCTCAGCAGGGGTATCCCCCCCAGCAAGGGTATCCGCCTCAGGGGCAACCGCCGATGGGCCAGCCGCCTCAGGGGCAACCGCCGATGGCTCCCCAAGCTGGCGCGGCCCCCGGAGCCCCTCAGGGCGCCGCCGGAGGTTGTGGCAAATGTGGCGCGGCCAACCCACCCGGTGCGAAGTTCTGCGCTGAATGCGGTAACGGGTTACAGTAATCGGGCGCCTTGAGCCCCCTCGAGAAAAACTCACCTCCCAGCCCCGCTAAAGCGACGGCGAAGCAGTTCGACTCCGACGACCAGGAGTTGCCAACGCCGCGCGAGTGCCCCTCGTGCGGCAGTCGTTTCAGCGAGGGGGCTCGCTTTTGCCCATTTGACGGAGAGGCGCTCCAGATTTCCGGCGAAGCGGAGTCGGATCCTCTCGTGGGCACTGTCGTCGACAAGCGCTATCAGATCGACGGGGTCCTGGGTGAGGGCGGCATGGGAACCGTCTACCGCGTGACTCACCGCACTCTGGACAAAGAGTTCGCACTCAAGGTGCTTCGCGGCGACCTGTCCAAAGAGGGCGATCTCGCGGAGCGCTTCTTGCGAGAGGCGCGCTCTGCTGCAGCGATCAAGCACCCGAGCTGCTGTGAGATCACGGACTTTGGCAACTTGCCGGACGGTCGCCCCTACTTCGCGATGGAACTGCTGACGGGCAAGCCTCTGAACTGGTGGCTGTCCCGCGGCGGGCCGATGCCCGTGGCGGCTGGAGTGCGCATTGTCCAGCAAATCGCTGGCGTGCTCGAGGCCGCTCATCAATCCGGCATCGTTCATCGCGACCTGAAACCGGAGAACGTGATCGTCGGGGACGCCACCACGGGCAAGGAGGTCAAGGTGGTCGACTTTGGACTGGCGCAAGTGGCGGGCCAGAGCCGCTTGACTCGTCCCGGTATGGTGTACGGCACGCCGCACTACATGAGTCCGGAGCAAGCTATGGGCGGTCACGTCGATCACCGTGCGGACATCTACGCGCTCGGTGTCGTGATGTACGAGATGTTCACCGGCAGGGTTCCTTTCGAAGCGGACACCTACATGGGGGTCTTGACCAAGCACATGTATATGGCGCCCACCCCGCCCAGTGAGTTGATCGCGAACGCCAAGGAGTTGGGGGCCCTGGAGGACGTCATCTTGCGCTGCATGCAAAAGCGTCCAGAGCGACGTTACCAGCGCATGGTTGACTTGATGGCGGAGCTCAATTCGATGCTCCAGCCGACAGCATCCGGCAGCATTCGAGTGGCGCCCAAGCGGGCGCAAAATCCGGATACAGCGCCCGCAATCCCGCTCTTGGCGGATGAGATTGAACTGCCCAGCAGCGCGGAGATGCGGCGTTCGCTCAAGCGCTTTGAGCGCGGTCCGCTTCGCCTGCCTTGGTTGGTGAGCGGCCTGGTACTCTTCGGGGGAGTGATTGTCGCGGGCTGGCTCAGTCAGGAGGACCCCAAGGCCCCGGCTGCGGAGATAGCGGCGAGCGCTCGCCCAACGCCCACGGAAACTCCGGTGCTTTCGGTCGAGAGGCCAAGTGAGGTGAAAACCAGATTCGCGGATTCGGACGTATCCAATCCCCATGGGACTGCGAACGACTCAGCGTCGAGCCCCGACGAAGGCTCCGGCCCACCACAGCCGCAACCCGTCGTCCGCAGCGTTCCGGGCGAGCCCGAGGCGAATACAGAAGCACTGTCGCCGACACCGCGCGCCCCCGATCCCGACGATGAATCGGACAGCGAATCCGAGCCGCCAGAAGCGGACGAAGAGTCCTCCAAAACAAAGCCGGATTTCGTGACTGGCGATATAGTGGATCCTTGGCAAAACTAGGCCAACGCCTATCATCCGATGAATTGTCGAAGGCGATAACACCCGATGGCGAAACCTCAGTTACTTCTAGTTGACGCAGATCCGCGCAGTGTGCGCGTGTTGGAGGTCAGCTTGCGTAATGAGGGCTTCAGCGTGACCACCTCGACGGATGGGGCAGATGCGCTGGAGAAGCTGGAATTCGCGGTGCCTGATCTGATCCTCACGGACACCCGTTTGCCACGGATGGACGGGTTTGAGTTCGTGCGGAGACTCAAGGAGCACAACGAATTCGCGAGCATCCCGATCGTGTTCCTGACCTCGGAAAAGGCGATCGAAGACAAGGTCAAAGGTTTGGAGCTGGGCGTCGAGGATTACCTGACCAAGCCCATCTTTGTGCGCGAGCTCATCACTCGGGTCAATATGCTCCTGGCGCGCACCACCCAGCAGCGCATTGCCACTGGTCCGCTGACGACCCGAACTCGGTTTAGCGGCAACCTGGAAGACATGGGGGTGGTTGACCTGCTGCAGACGGTTGAAGTCAGTCGCAAGAGCGGCGTAGCACGCATCCAAAGCGGGCAGCGCGAGGCCAGCATCTTCTTTCGTGATGGCAAAGTCGTCGACGCTGAGCACTTGCGCTTGCGCGGTGAAGAGGCGATCTACAGAGCTCTGCTCTGGACCCACGGACACTTTGAGGTCGAGTTTAGGTCCGTTGATAACGACGACATCGTCTCAACCTCGACCCAGGGATTGCTGATGGAGGGCATGCGGAGAGTCGACGAATGGGGACGACTCGCCGAGCAGCTGCCATCCATCACGGCAATTTTTGACGTCGACCATGAAGAGCTGCTGGAACGGCTGACGGAAATTCCCGACGAACTCAACGGCATCTTGCGGCTGCTGGACGGTAGCCGGTCGCTGATGGTCGTGATTGATGAGTCGCCGTTCGATGATCTTTCGACTCTGTCCGTGATCTCCAAGCTCTACTTCGAAGGATTGCTGAAGCAAGTTGGGGACGCGGAGGAAGCGACAGACGGCGTGGTCCCGAGCCGCGAACGGATTAGCATCGCCCCCGAGCCGTCGGGCTCACTGCGTCCTTCCGCGCCTCCCATGGGGGCGGAGCAGGAGCCAACCCGGGTGCAAATCAGCGAGCGTCCGCCGATCCCCTCGGTGCGTCCGCAAGCGCCTCCAATGGAAGCGGCGATCTCGTTCGCGCCGGATTCAGGGACCAGCTCGCGCGACATCGCAGCGGCGGCTACGTCCCATCAGCACGAGCCGGCGCCCGCCGAGCCCGACCCGGTGCCTCAAGTGCACTCAGCGGCGGTCGAGCCGTCAGACGACGCGCCGCCCCAGAGCGAAAAGATCGTGGCTCAGCACATGCGCAGCATTGGGCCCATGACTCCAGCCCCGCGCGTTACCCAACCCAAGCCCGTCTACGAAGATCTCGACAAGGGCCGAACCAAGACAGGGCTCGGCTTCAGCAATGCGCCGTCGAAACCAGAGGTGTCGGTTCAGCTGCCTCCAGGACTGCCTCCCCCAGAGTTGCCCAAGGAGGCTGCGCACCCCGGAGAGCCACGCACGCACGCAGGCGCCTACCCCGGCACGCCGGGCGACCAGAGCAACGTCATCCCATTTCCTCCTCGCTCACCTGAAGAGACTCTGCCAGGTACAGGTCCCCTGCAGGTCACCGACAACTCGCAAGCGGCTTCAAGCACAGCGCATGCAGGCACTGCCGCTTCGCACCCTGGTGACGGCGATCCGGGGGCGACTCTGCCAGGCTACGCGCTCCCCGGAGCACTGGCACCCGCGGACCCGCCGGCGCGAATGGACTCCACCCAACGCATGTATCTGGACTCAGAGTCGCTGCAGGGGGCGCCTCCCCAGGTTGAGCCCAGGCCTCAAGCTGCAGGCCCTGGCGGCGCGGCCCACGTGGCAGCAGGCCCCAGCGCTTTTGCGCACGAGGGGGCAGACCACGTAGGAGAAGACACCTTCTTTCAGCGAGGCGATGAGGGCACGTACGAAGGAGGCCCCGCGAGCGTGCCTCCCCTGGACGACGCTGATGAGCAAGAGGAGGACAGCGTGGACTTGCCGTCCCCAGTTGTCGTCCGTCGACGCCAGCAATCCATGAAGTGGGTGCTGAGGATCTTGGGCGTCGCCGTCGCCCTGGGCCTCTACGCCACCTTCGTCGCGTTCCAGCAGGATGATGTCGATGCTGGCCCAGAAGTACCGGCGACCTCGCCGGTACTGGAGGCTCAGAGCGTAGCACCACAGCAGCAAGCCGCCCCCAGTCCCGAGCCGCCTGTCGAGTCACCACAGGAGGTCACCCCCCCGGCCGCGACCGACAGTCCCCCGACTCAAGGGAGCACGACCGCGCCGCCGCCCCGAGCGCCTACCCCGCGCACAGTTGGGGGGCGGACTCCCAGCGTTGGCTCCCCGCCAAGCCCCCCGCCATCAGATGGGGCGAGCAAGAAGAAGCCCCCGACCGCGCGATTTCCGACGCCTCGGCGCGATTGAAACGCGCTTCTGAGTGATCCGCCGGGGAGCCCCCGGGGATTCGTGGACGCGCATCCTAGCCGGTGCGTTCGGCGAGGCAGAAGCGGCGAAGGACGCGGGCCAGGAGCTCGGATTGTTCTTCGCTAGGGCAATGTCCGCTGTCGAGCAACTGAAACCCAGCATGACGCAGTTCGCGAGACAGACGCTGTCCAAGCGCGGCCGGGTAAATCGGGTCGTGCCTGCCCCACAGCACCAGCGTGGGGACGCTGATACGGGCCACGTCTGCGACCACAGATCGGGTGTCGCGAGTGGCTCGAAACGTGGCTAGCGCGCTGTTGCGTGCGGACGGAGTGTTGAAGATTTCGTAGTAGTGATCGACGCGCTCGGAGGACATGGGGCGCTCGGTGCTGGTCAACACATCCCGGCAGTAGGCGCGAAACATCGCCTTGCCCCACAGTTGTTTGAAAACGAATCCCCCGAGCATGGGCGTCACCGCCATTCGCTTCATGCTATCGGTCTTGCTGGAGTAGCACAGCGCGTTGATCAAACCCAAGCGTGAGACCAGCTCTGGACTGCGACTCGCGATCGCCATTGCTATCGCGCCGCCGAGACCGTGACCAACCACGTGAGCCTGTCCCAAGCCTAGGCCGGCAAACAAGTCCGTGACGACGTGAGCGAAGGACGACACGGTGTAGTCGAAGCGACCTACTCCTGGCTTTTCGCTCTCCCCGAACCCCGGGAGATCTGGGGCGACGACTCGAAAGTCTTCGGACAAATGTTGGACGAGGCCGTCCCAGGTGGTGCGGTCGAGCAAGGTAGTGTGCAGCAACAACAGAGTTGGCCCGTCACCGATGTCCGTGACGCGGAGACGGATGCCGCTCGCTTTGACGTCGCGATAGGGTAGGGGAGCCACTGCGAGGGCGAGCGTAGCCTCGTTTTTGCGCCTCGGGTAGACGGCATCCGCAGCGCGCGTTCGGGTAGCGTCTCAGAGCGACTCAAAAGCCGATGGACATGTTTTAGTCACCATGGACATTATGATATTTAGGACATTATTTGTCCTATCATGATGCTTTTAGGCGCTTGGTTGCTTTGTTTGCAAAACGCGCAAATTTCCTCACGAAGTTACTTGATGGGTGATCCACTCAATAGAATATATTCAACCTCGGCCAACGATGAACCAGCAGCGCGACCGCCAGTTACAGCTCTTCGAGCGCAAGTTTGCGTCGGGGATCACGTCAGCAGAACTGCTGGATGCCTGCGCACAAATGCAGGTGCCGCTGAGCGAGGCTAGCCTGAGAAAGTACGTACAGCTGGGGCTCTTGCCACGCAGCGTGCGTGTCGGGCGAAAGGGAAAGCATCAGGGGTCGCAAGGGGTCTACCCGGTGAGTGTGCTGCGCCAAATTCTCCGCATCAAGGAGATGATGGCTGACAACTACACGATGGAGCAAATTCAGCGCGACTTCTTCTTCATGCGGCGCGATCTGCAGCAGCTCGAGGAGACGCTACACAGCATCTTCTCCACGCTGGCGGATGTCATTCGCGACCGGGCACGCAGCGCCTACGCGCAAGATGTCGGCAGAGATATCCAGGGTGCCAAGCGGGCAAGTGCTGAGTTGGTGGAAAGGCTCGAGGGCATCGAGAAGAGGCTGACCACGCGCGCACGACTGCAGAGGATTTCGGTTTCGTGACGGTGGCTAGGAACGAGTTGGTAGGAGCACCCTGGGGGATAAGGGGCGCCCGCAAGCGAGACGGACAGGTAGAGCGAACTTTCAAGGGGATGTGAGGCGAAGATGGCGAACGAAGGGCATACAGCAGCGACGCATGTACAAGGGCGAGTGGTAGTGATTGGCAACAATGCCGTCAGTGCTGAAGCGGAAGACTCCGCAGAAACCATCACTCGCGAACAAAGACGCAGCCGCCGCAAGCGCCAAATCAGAGCCCGCACAATCAGCGTCAAGCGTATGACCAAGCGAGAGCTGGAAATCGGGCGCATGATGTACCCGGAGACGGACTACTGGAAGCCGCGTCAAAGGTCGCAGTGTGCGGACGGGCCCCGACCCTGTCCATACGTGAGCTGCAAGCACCACCTGTACATTGACGTCTCGCCGCGCACCGGTGCGATCAAGTTGAACTTCCCGGATCTCGAAGTTTGGGAAATGGGGGAGTCGTGCGCGCTCGACATTGCTGATCGAGGCGGCACGACGTTGGAAGATGTGGGAGCGATCATGAACTTGACTCGGGAGCGAATTCGTCAGGTGGAAGTCAAAGCTTTGGCTAAGCTCGAAGTACTTCGAGAGATGGATTGCTTGCGAGATTTTGTTGAGGAGGGGCCCCAAGGGAAGCGGCGTCTGCCTCAGCTCAGCGATGAAGAGTTGGCGGGCATTGGCGGGCGTAAAGGCAGCCGCGGCTCGAATGATGTCGACCCCAGCGGCACTCCCGTGGAAGCATCCGCCGAGGACTCAGATGACTACTCGGACGACGACGCCGAGTTCAGTGACAGCGACGACGAGCGCCGCTGGGAGAGCGAAGTGCCTATGGACCCGAGTGCCCTGGAAGACTTCGCTCAATTCGATATCTGAAAAGCCGATATCTCAAAACTCAGCCTCGAAGTTCGGCGAGCACTCGTAGGAAGTTGAGTCCAAGCAGCTTCCTCACGCTGTCCGTTGCGACGCCGCGAGCCAACAGCGTGTGGACTAGGCGTGGCAGCTCCAAGCATGTGCGCATGTCCTTGGGCGTCACGATGGATCCGTCCCAATCGCTACCTAGCGACACGTGATCGTCGCCGACGACGCGTATCACATGTTGAATGTGGTCGACGACGCGTTCGTGACTGGTGTGGAAGTAGCCGTCTCCCAGGTAGGGGGAGTGGTACATGATGCCGATGGTGCCGCCCCGATCGGCGATGGCTTTGATCTGGTCATCATCCAGATTGCGCCAGTGCTGGTGCACGCCAGAGACCCCGGTGTGCGTCACCAGTGGTGGTTGACTCGGATCACTGACTGCCAACGCATCGAAAAAGCCGCGCCGATGGATGTGAGCGAGATCCACGAAGATTTGCTTGTCGTTCAGCTGTCGGACGTAGTCGCGCCCAAAGCGGGTCAAGCCTTTGTCGCCGACGGCAGCGGGCGAACTGGTGGCGCCAAGGGCCGATGACGATAGATGCAGCAATGTGACGCGCAGCACTTGCTGGGGCTCCAGTGAGTCGAGGCTGCTTTCCAGCGCGTTGCCCCCCTGAACCCCGATGAACGCGGCGTGCTTGCCTGCTTCGCGTGCATGCCAGTACTCCGCCGCGGTTTTCACGACCTGCACGTCTTCGCTAAAGCTGGAGAGCGTGGATTCCAGCTGCCGCAAGTTGCGCTGAAACGCACGCGCTCGCGCCGATGCGCTACGAAGTGGGTTGGTCGTGATCACCCAGGTTGCTCCGGTCACGCCAACCTGCCGCAGCCGCGGCAAGTCCACCTGGCTGTAGCACCAACCCCCCAGTAGGCCGCGTCCATGCCGGCGGCCAATATCGTAGCCGAAGATGCGCTGCCAAATGAACGAATCCACATGCAAGTCGATGACCTCGCTGTTGGCGACCAACTCGGCCGCCTCCAACGAGATCTGAAGACGCTGCGCGCAGGCAGCGGGTGTTTCTTGCTGCCACTGAGCCACGGCTGATTCAGTTCGCCGCGGGAGCGGATTGGGAACCGTTCAAGGCCCGGGTTTCACAGCCCTTTGGGCACGCGGTCCAGATCGACCTCGCCCAGCGCGTAGCGGATCAAAGCGCTACGGTTAGCCTTCGTCAGGCCCCGAGACTTCAGTTCTTCCACCATGCGGTCGAGTCGCTTCAAGTCATCAGTGTACATGGAGATGCAGATCACCTTGTAGTGTGATGGCTTGCCGTCTCGCTTGGTCGTTTCTTCTGTCTTAGGGCTGGTGCTGCTCACCGGAGGGCTGCTTTGCCCGCCGTAAAAATTTGCTGCCGCAGGTCCGTCGACTTCTTCCCGCTCCAGCACTCGTGCCGTTGCTTGCCTCAAGTCTCCACGTTCTGTCACGGCTACCTCCTCTTTGATTGCCAATTCTAAGCTCGTAATCGGCTGTTTATCCGCACAACGAATCGTTTATCGAAAAGCGCGTCACACGTACACCACGTGTCGCCCCGCGTGGCCAACTTTTTCTCCTGCCCCCGTCTCTTTGAGGTCGAAGGATACCGTCTCCCCGATGGTATGCCTACATGTCTCACATGTCCTACCAAAGCCTCTTCGGATCACGCGGACCCCTTGGTTTACAGGGGATTCGCACGCTTTGGCTCAGCGCATCATTCGCGCCTGAGCGCGCGACCGGCTGGCCACGAGTGATCCGCCCAACGTTCAAAAAAACGTGGGGGTGCGGGGGCCAGATCAGTGCCGAAAGTGACGAACGCCGGTCTTGACCATGGCAATTCCGGCTTTGTCCGCAGCCTCGAACACGGTCGCGTCTTGTTTGCTTCCCGCTGGTTGGGCGATGGCAGTGACGCCTGCAGCGGCGGCGCTTTCGATCCCGTCAGGAAAAGGAAAGAAAGCGTCGCTGGCAAGGACGCTGCCTTTGGCTTTGTCACCAGCGGTTTCACACGCGACTTTGACAGCACCAACGCGTGAGGTTTGTCCGCCGCCGACACCGACCGTGGCGATAGCTCCGCTTTCGTCGGTGGCAGCGAGCACGATCGCATTGCTCTTGACGTGCTTGCAACACAACCAGGCAAATTCCAGGGCCTCCAGTTCAGCTTCCGTCGGTGCCCGCTTGGTGACGACCTGACCGCTTCGCACCTCGGACGGGCCCGTGCGATCCCTGTCCTGCACAACTAGGCCGCCTCCAACGCGCTTGAACTGGAGCGCCTCGTAGTCAGAGGGAAGCCAGGCTCCGGTCGCCAAAATGCGCAGATTCTTCTTGGACTTGAGCTGGTCCAACGCTGCTTCGCTGAAGCTGGGTGCGATCACGCACTCGATGAAGGTTTCCGCGATGATGGCGGCGGTGGCCTCTTCGACCTCGCGGTTGAGCGCTACGATGCCGCCAAAGGCGCTGAGCGCGTCCGCCTCGCGTGCGGCCCGATAGGCGTCCGCTAGGTTCTTGGCTGTGGCCAAGCCGCAGGGACTGGCGTGCTTGATCACCACCGCAGCAGGCTCTTGGAACTCACGCACTGCCTCAACAGCAGCCTCGACGTCTACCAGGTTGTTGAAACTCAACTCCTTGTTGCCAGTCCCAAGACTCTGAGCGCGAGCCAGTGAACCCCTGGGCGCGTTGCGCTCGCGATAGAAGGCTCCCTGTTGATGCGGGTTCTCGCCGTAACGCAGCCCGTAGCATTTATCGAAAGCAAGCACCCGATAACGCGGGTGACCATCCGGCTCGTCGTGCGTGCTCAGCCAACCAGCGATTGCGCCATCGTAGCCGGCCGTGTGGGCGAAGGCTTTGGCAGCGAGCTTGCGCCGAGTCTCGAGTGAGAGGTCGCCGCCCGCGTCCAGTTCTTCCAAGATCGCGGGATAATCGTCGCTATCGCAAACGACCGCGACGCGAGAATGATTCTTGGCGGCGGAGCGCAACATGCTGGGCCCGCCGATGTCGATGTTCTCGACCAACTCGGCGTAGCTGGAGTCTGGGTTGGCCAGCGTCTTTTCGAACGGATAGAGGTTGACCACGACCAAGTCGATGAACTGGCCTCCGATGCGTTGGAGATCGGCTTCGTCCGTGCCCTCGCGAGCCAGCAGGGCGCCGTGTACGCGCGGGTGCAGCGTCTTGACTCGCCCATCCATGACCTCCGGCGAGCCCGTGTACTCTTCGACGGTCTGCACGGGAATGTCGGCTTCGACCAGCGCCTTGTAGGTGCCGCCGGTCGAGAGCATTGAAATCCCTCGTTTGTTCAGGGCCTGTGCGAAGGGCACCAGGCCGGATTTATCGGAAACGGAGAGGAGGGCCCTGCGGATCGGCATCGTGTGGCTCGCCTATCGCCCGGCACGGAAGTAGTCAACGCCAATTGTCCCGCCCGAGAGGGCAGGCGGGAACCGGGCCGAAAACTGACCCAAAAAAACGCCGTGCACCCGACAGGAAGCTATGGCTACCATAGCGCCGATATGCAGCAGTCGATGAGAGGGCTCGCGCATGCCGCTCTGGGCATGCCCGCCGCAGTGGGATGGACTCGGCTCCAGCGAAAAATCTGGGGTGCGTGTCTGGTGCTCGGGTGCGTCGGGACGCTGACGGCCTGCGAGGAAGAAAAGAAGCTGGAGGAGCCGTTCGACGCTCGCCGGGGACTGTCCCAGCTAGGAGATGCCGAACCCCCATTCTTGGATGAGGATGAAGCTTGCGAGCGCATGTCCGAAGCCCTCAATGATCGTCAAGAGAGTTTGGGCTGTGACGAGGTGCAGATCGCTGCCTGTCCGGCGTTGATTCGTCCGGCAGGGTCGCTGGCCTGCGTCCAGTACTCCGAAAGTTCAGTCGACGAGTGCGTGGAAGTGATTGGCAGTTACAAGACGTGCCGGGACTTCAACCGCAAAGGCTGCTACGCGATCGCGGTTGTTGACGAAAAAGTCGAGGGGTGTGTGTTGCCGGGGCCCGCAGATGCCGGTGCCAACGTCGACTCAGACGCCGGAGAACTGCCCGAAGAAGATGCTGGACAGGAGCCGCCGGAAGAGTCGCCGCAGGACGCGGGAATGGACGCCTCGACGCCGCGGTCTGACTCAGGCGCGCCGATGATGGACGCCGGCAGCGACGCCCGCGACGCGGCTGCACCTGACGCCGGTGCGGCCGACGCTGGATGAGAATCTCAACCGGTTGAACGAGAGCTCAGGCGGGGGGCGGTAGCCTCCCCGTTCGCTCTTCCCAGAACTGGGTCATGTCCTCGGGCAGTGGAGCTTCCAGGTTCAGCTCCTGCCAGGTCAGAGCGTGGGGTAGCCTGTAGCGTGCTGCGTGCAACGCCTGTCTCGGTAGCTCGAGGCGCTGCCAGTCCTCGGCAGTCAGCTTGCCATCGGCTCCGAGCGCATGCAGTCGCTCATCTGGCCCGTACAGTTTGTCACCAACCAAGGGCGTGCCCGAGTGAGCCAGGTGCAGGCGTATTTGATGCTGACGCCCGGTGAGCAGGGTGCAACGCACGAGGGCGTATCCAGCAGCTGCGGCTTCGACCTGCACGTCGGTTTGGGCTGGCAGCCCCTGGCCTGGCTCGCTGATCTTCATTTTCACCCGTAGTGGATTGTCCAGATCGCGCTCCATAGGTAGGTCAATGATGCCCGGCTCCGGGACGCCCCAGGTGATGCAGCGATAGGTCTTCTGCACCTGAGCCGATTTGCCCGCAGGAACCGAGATGGTGCCCTCGAGCAACATCTTGAACGCGCGGTCCGCCTCGGGGGTGAGCGCCAATAGCAGGATACCGCTGGTGTCTCGATCCAAGCGATGCACCAGTCGGAAGAATTGCCCGGGGTGTCTGGCTTCGAGCATCTTGATCACCGTGTGGTGATAGTGGCTAGCGGTCGGATGAACCGTGATGTTCGGCGGCTTGTTCAACACCAAGAGGTGATCGTCGCGGTAAATCTCGGGCAGTTCCAGAGATTCGTCGTGTCGGTCTGCAGCGACGCGCCACAGCACGATGTGCTCTTCGGCTTTCAATCGTTGGTTTGGCTTCATGCGCCGACCCTCGGTATCGAAGGCGGCCAAGGTGGCTATGCGTTTGGCGCGTGTGCGGCTGGTCGCTCGCAAGGACAGACTGAGAAATACGTCCAGGCGGGTGCCTGCGAACTCAGGCGGGACTCTCAGCGTGCGTGCGGTGGCTCCCGCAGCGACGCCGTTCGGGCGTGGCAGGTCGGTTTCTTGCCAACGGGGCTCGCTACCGCGAGAACGACTCACTTCACGCCGTCACGATGGATTTCCGTCCCGACGCCGCTGTCCGTGAATATCTCGAGCAGCAGCGCGTGCCGTTTGCGCCCATCGATGATGTGCACCATGTCCACACCCTGCTTGACCGCGGCCAGGGCGCAGCGAACCTTCGGTATCATGCCTCCGGAAATCGTGCCGTCTTCGATCATGCGTTCGACGTCACTCGAGCCCAAAGAGGTGAGGTGATTGCCGTCGGCATCCAGTACGCCTTCCACGTCGGTCATCAGCACGAGCTTGGCGGCCCCAAGGGAGGTGGCGATCTCACCGGCGGCAGTGTCTGCGTTCACGTTGAGCGGTGAGCCCTCGGCGTCCATGGCAATCGGCGCTATCACTGGCAAAAATCCGCTGGCACACAGTTCCTGCAGCAATTGAGGTCGAACGTTGGCGACTTCGCCGACCCGGCCGAGGTCCACTTTGGTGGCGTTGCCGTGGTCGTCTTTGGCATCCACGGCAGGCAAGCGCCGAGCCTGGATGAAGGAGTCATCACGCCCGGAGAGTCCAATGGCACGACCGCCTTGGCTGCCGATCAACCCCACAATTTCGGAGTTGACGCCGCCGGACAGCACCATCTCCACGACTCCCATGGTCTCCTCGTCGGTGATGCGCAGGCCGCCGGAGAACGTGCTTTTGATGCCCATCCGAGTGAGCGCCTGGTTGATTTGCGGCCCGCCGCCGTGGACCACCACCACTCGGATCCCGACGTACCGGAGCAGGCAAACATCGCGCGCAAAACTGAGCTTCAGCTGCTCGTCGACCATGGCGTGGCCGCCGTATTTCACGACGAACGTTCGCCCGTGGAATCGTCGAATGTAGGGCAGCGCTTCGTGGAGAATCGCGGCTTTTCCAACCGGCTCTTGCATGGGCCGGGACCCTAATCCAAGCCGCAGCTCTCCACCAGGGGCAGCGCCTCGGCCAGGGTCCTGGGGGGGCCGCCATGAGGGGCCCACTGCAGCCTTGGGTCGATTCGTGGTCTGGCCCGGCCGCGCCAGCGGGGCGAACCAGGCCAGAGCGCTCGCCCCCGGGAAATCTCCCGGCTTTTTTGCGGCCTTTAGGTTATGGGACGCGCTGCAGTGTGGTATGCGCGCTGCGATGGATGTCCTGATGGTCACTGCGGAGCTGGCGCCCTATAGCCGGGCGACAGAGACGGCCGACTCAGTCGCTGCCTTGAGTCGGGCGTTGGTTCAACTCGGGCACCAAGTGACCGTGGCTATGCCCAAGCCGGCCGGTCTCGAAGCTTCCGGTGTGATGGTGGCCCGACGGCTCACCCCGCTGCAGGTGGGCGAAGAGTCTGTCACTGTCTACGATGGGCAGCTTACTTCCGGGGTGTCAGTCGTTTTGCTCGAGTCGGACACGCTCACGGCGCGCGAAGACGTGTTCGCTTTGGACGGCAAAGAAGCTGACGACAATGCTGAGCGCTTCTGCATGCTAAGCAAGGCGGCGCTCGCCTTGACAGAACAAAAGGGCGAGGGCTTCGATGTCATCCATTGTCACGACTGGCCCGCTTCATTCGTGACGTTGTTGGGAGGCAAGACCCCAACCTTGTTCACCATCCACAATCCGGATAGCGCTGGTTCGGTCTCGTTGAAGCAGCTGGAGTCTTGGGGGATTGCCACGGACGCTGCGCTGAAAGAGAAGCTCAAGTTGGGTGCGCGTCCCAACTTGCTCAAGGGCGCTGCCCTGTCGGCGGACGTCGCCACGACCATCACCCCCAGCTACGCGGCTGCCTTGAGCAGCGCGGTTTCCGGAGGAGAAGGTGGCCCGCTAGGGGAGGCGCTGACCGAGGCCGGACTGGAAGTACACGGGGTGCTGGGTGGGGTCGACTACTCGATATTCAACCCTGCCACCGATACGTCTTTGGCCTTTCGGTTTGATGCCGAACAGTCCGAGCTCAAGGGCAGCTGCAAGACGGCCGTGTGCCGCGAGCTGGAACTCGAGGTCGATTCGGAGCGGCCGTTGCTGGTGATGGTCGGCAACCTCGACAAAGACTCGGGTGCGGATCTGGTGGTCTCGGCAGCCCCAGAGCTGCTCGGACAGGAGCTGCAGCTGATTGTTGCGGGGGCGGGCGGCAAAGCCTTGGTCAAACAGCTCGGCGCCGCCAAGCTGCGTCGCGCCAGCAACTATCGCTTCATCGAAACGGAAAAGTCGGCGGACTACCGGCGGCTGCTCGGTGCCGCAGACATTGCGTTGTGCGCTGGTCGCACCATCGGTAGTGGCCACTCCGTGCGCGTGGCGCAGCGCTACGGGGCCGTCCCGGTGGCGACGGACATGCCGGGCAATCGCGATTCGATCGTGGATTGCGATCCTGAACTGACGACAGGGACGGGGTTCTTGTTCGCTGATTGCAGTGCAGATGGGCTGCGCACCGCCGTCGGTCGGGCCTTGGTCGCTACGCGCTTGCCTTCCTGGGGAGCGCTGAGGCGCCGAGTTGTGCGTCAGGACTTGGGGTGGGAGCGACCTGCTCGGCGCTACGCTCAGCTATATCGACTGGCGGCTCAGGGCTAGAGCCCGCGTCTGTCCCGGAAGTTTCGGGTTCACGAGCGGTTCCGAGCTGGGCGGCGAGCTGCTGCTCCTTGTCGGCATCAGCCCAGCGTTGAGCGCACCAGGATAGCCAGCACAGGCGCACGCCGACCAGCCAGGCGAAAGCCAGCTGGTGGGCCACGAACGTTAGCCACAGCCGCCAGCTACCCGGCTCGCTCACCGACGCGGCGTCAGCCACGAAGAAGGCGAGCAGCGGACCCAGCAGGCCAAGCAGCACCAAGCCCAGCCAACGTATGGATAGAGACCACGGGCGTCGGACCAGGTGCTCCAGAGCCAAACGCGCGCTCGTCCAGGTCCCGATACCAAATTCGGCGCAGGCGCTCCGCGCCAGATCGGCAATGATCTGAAGCAGCACTTGCGGCAGCAGGCAAAGGCTCGTCGCGAACAGCAAAACCCAGCTCTCGGTCTGCTCGTCAAAAGCGTACTCGATGGCTCCGGAGAGCGCTCCGACCACCAGCAGCAGCACGCCCAGAGCAATGGCGCGCAGCAGCAGTATCAGCCCGCTCAGTAGGGTGAACGGCGGCAGACATTGCAGCCAGCGCCGCAGCAGCTGGAACCGGCGCTGCTCGCGCGGCTCGGGTCGCTGTGTGACGACGTCTCCGCTCATCGAGACGACAACCAGGCAGAGTGCTGGCAGCTTGGCGAGGGCAAAGGTTAGGACCAGGAGCAACGAACTTCGCGCGGCAACCCCCAAGGCATCGCCTTGAACGCGGAGCAGCTCGACCAGCCACAGCCCACCCCCCTCGAATAGCTGAGCGTCTCCCCGCGCGAGCTGAGCAGTCAGCCGCGAAAACGCCAAGCCCGTCGGAGCCGCCGCCAGTGCCCCGAGCGCCACCTGCAGAAGCCAGAAGCCGAGCGCGACCGACAGAGCGCTGCCAGAGCGGGTCCAGCGAAAGTATGTTCGCCGCCAACTCATGGTCCGAGCAGGTGGATCAGGAGCTGGCTGATGTAGCTGCTGCGCTCCCAACTGCGCCATCCAGCTCGCCGTTCCAGAAAAGAGGAGTTGTTCAACAGGTCTTGATCCAATGTGATCTTCACGTCTGGATCAATGACGGCCCCAGCCAGGGGATGCTCCCCCTCATAGTCGATGAACGTGAATTCTTCCGAGCCGTCCCAGTGTTTGCGAAAGACATTTCCCTGATCGTCGTATAGGTCCACGTCGACCGGGAAGGTCAAGTTGCCGCGACGGAGCAGCAACACGCGGCCCAGCTGGCGGGGGAGCGCGTCATGCTCCGAAGCATCCACGACTTGTTCGAGTTCGTTGCCGCTACCAAACATTCCCGCTCGGGTTGGGCGTTCTGCGGACTGCACCGAGCCAATGGCGAAATCCACCCAGCCGCGCTCGAACAGGGCCCGCCGGATATCTGCAGCCGCATCATTTCCCAAGTGCTGCTTGGCGAGCGCCATGAAATCTTCAGGGTCGGGGTGCGCGAAGCGATAGCGCTGCGTGTACGCACGCATCAGTTGCTCAAACTGCTCGCCGTGAACATTTTCGAGCGTTTCCAGCAGCGTGGCCGTGCGGTTGTACACCAGGCTACCCAGATGCGCGAAGCTGGGGAAGTCGGCCGCGGGCTGGGCGACGGGAACATCATGGGCGTATTGAGCCGCGGACGAGCGACGATATGACTCCGCTGAAAGCTCCAACCCCAGTGCTTTGCCTGCGCTGGAGGTGCCGAATAACTCCCGCACCGCCTTGGCCTCCGCGAACGAGGCGAATCCCTCATCCAGGAAGGGCCAACGGGGCTCGTTGCTGGCCAACAGACCATAGAACCACTGGTGCGCCAGTTCGTGAATGGTGACCAACTCGACCGAGCGCGTGTACAGCGACGTATGCCAATTGCCGCCTGTAGTAATCAGTGTGGGGTACTCCATACCGCCGGAATTGCGCGCGTGGTGTGGCGGGTGCACCAGCGTGAGATTGGGATATGGGTAGGCCCCGTAGTGCTGCTCGAAATGGGGGAGAGCGAACCTCAGGGTGAACAGCGTGCGCTGCAAATTGCGCTCATGACCTGGAGGGTACAAGACTCGGATCTGAGTGTCGCCGATGCTGTCGGTGTGCTCGACAAATCCGGGCCACGCAGTCCACGCGAAGTCGTGGACGCGCCTAGCTTGAACGTGAAGTCGCTTTCTCGCCGCATTGCCGAGGGGTGGCTCTTGGTCCGCGTTTGGGGGGACTTCGTTGCGCGAGACAACCTGTCCCGTGCTACCGACGACCGACTCCGAGGGGACATCCAGGTGGACGTCATAATCCGCGAAATCTGCGTAAAACTCAGCCTGCGGGTGAAAGGCAAAGTGTTTGAACCGGCTTTGTTCAGGGTCGAACTTGGCCAGTTTGGGAAACCATTGAGCGACGAAATAGTAGTCGCGGCTGAATCCCGTGCGCTCCACAATCGCCGGCAGTTTGGATGTGAACTGCACGTCTAAACCAATGGTCTCACCGGGCGACAAGACCTGGTTTAGCGGGACCCGGATGTCGGTTTCGTCTTGCGGGTCGCCGGGGCTGTGAAGGTCCCTTCCAGCCCACAGGTCTTCTCCGGTGCGCGTGTCGCTCAGCTGCGTGACTTCAAGGTACCCCCAGACATCGGGTTTGCCGCCACCCCGACCGCTGGAGAAGGGGGAACGGGCGAAGAGGGTTTCGCTGTTCTTGAACGCGTTCAGGTAGAGATGAAACCACAGTTCTCGAAGAGGCTTGGCGCCGACGTTCGTGAAGACGATCCGGCCGTCTCCGAATACTGTTTGCTCATCCGCATCGAGGCGAGCGTTCAGCTGGTAGCTGACTGGGGCGCTAGTGGGCAGCGCATTGGCGGGTTCTGCGGGCGCCGCTGGGTCAGGAGGGACCGCCAGTGCGTGGGACGGGGCTGGTTGACTCCCGGAGTCGTCGCCTGCGCGACCGAAGCTGTTGGTCTTGAAGGCGGAGAGTAAGACCAAGGCAGCGACCAGTAGGCTCGCTCCCAGCGCCAGTTCCAGGCTGGCTCGTTGCAGGCGTGATCTAGACATGGGCGAATGCCGTGCGCCTAGTCCGTCAGAGAGACGACTTTGCGGTCCAGCAGTTCGACGATGATGCGCAGCGCATCGAAGCGAGGCATGCCGCTGATGTCGATGATGTCCTCAATGTTGCTGTGCCCGTCCACAAGACTCAGCAGAAATCCGGCGCGGTGATCCATCGACAACCATCGGATCTGGTCCGCGGCGATCTCCACCAGCATGCGCCGCTCCGTCGAGCCTAGCTTGGCGAGGTACATTTTCGTCAAGGCTTCGCGACACAGATCTGCATAGCGCTGAGCCACCGGATCTTCTGGCTCCTGCGATAAGCGGCGTTGCGCTTCTTCGAGAGCTCCGGTGAAGTCATGCACTGCGTAGAGGTCAGAAAGGGATGTGCCCGGCGTTAGATCTTGAGGCAACGCCTCAGCTTCGACGGGGGCTTCGGGCCCCGGCTCTGGCGGCAAATAGGTATCACGTGCGTGCGCGTCCACGAAACCCAAGGCGTCGTCATCATCCAGCTCGAAAGGGGGGATCGATAGGGATTGTGATGGCGGCGCGACGCTGCGCAACGGCGGGTCTGAGGCCTGGCTTGCAGCGGGCGGTGTGACGGCTGCCAGTTCCGGCGGCGTTCCGACGCTGGTTTCGCGCTCGTGCACGTCCGCCTCTTCCATCGTCTGTTTGGCGTGTTCCTCGGGAGAGGACTCCTGCGGTGGTTGAGTCTTGCGGGTGAAGAGCTCGCTGGTCGTTGGCCGGTCGAGAAGATCTGGGTCTTCCAGCTTCAGTGTGCCGGAAACCCTACTGGGAAGCAGGCCTTTGCGCTTGAAGAAGTCATCCGCAGCCATTCATTCACCCCCGCGCGCGAGCTAGGGTCGGGCGACCACGCCCTTGAACATACGCTGGGTGCGTTGAAGTGCTTCGAGTTCTTTCTGTACGGCGTTGAGGTCTTTGGAGTCGATGGCGGCTACCGAGCGCTCGATGACGGCGCGCGCTTTGCTGACCGCGTCGCGACCAAATTCGCTCTGCCCAACCATTTGCTCTACCTGAGGCAGCAATCGCTCAACCTCTGCTCGGAGTGTTTCCACCTCTTGCCTGGCCTTCTCGAAACGCTCGTCGGCGCGACGTTCGACCAAGTAGTCTTTGGCGCCCTCGATCATGTTTTCGATCTCGTCGTCCGTCAGGCCGCTGGATGCTGTCACTTGGATGGACTGCGCTTGGCCGGTTTCCAGATCGCGAGCGCTAACGCTGACGATGCCGTCCGTATCGATTTCGAAGGTGACCTCTACCTCGACTTCGCCGCGGGGAGCCTGGCGTAGACCGGTGAGCACAAACTCGCCGAGCAACTCGTTGTCTTCAGCGTTCAGACTCTCGCCCTGCATCACCAGGATCTTGACCGCCGTCTGATTGTCGCGGCTGGTTGTGAACACCTTGGTGCTGCTGGTCGGCACGGTGGTGTTCTGGCCGATCAGTTCTTCGAAATAGCTGCCAGCTGTCATGATGCCCAGCGCGTGGGGTGTGACATCCAACAGCAGCATCGATTGACCCTGGCCGTCCATCAAGGCGGCCCCTTGGATAGCCGCGCCGAGAGCCACGACCTCGTCCGGATGTACCCCCTGGTTTGGGCGCTTGCGGAAACACTCGGTGACCGCCTCGTGAATCGCGGGCATGCGCGTCATGCCGCCGACCAGCAGTACATCGTCGATGTCCTCCGTGTCCAATCCGGAGTCGACCAGTGCTTCCTTGCAGATGTCGATCGTTCGCTGGACCAAGTCTTCCGTTAGACTTTCGAGGGTCTGTCGTGTGAGTGTGCGCTGTAGGTGCAGAGCCTCATTGCGGCCGGTGGAAATGATGAACGGCAGATTGATCTCTGTCTCATTCATCGTTGATAGTTCACACTTGGCCTTTTCTGCAGCGTCCTTGAGGCGCTGCAGCGCCATGCGGTCTTGCTTCAGATCGAGCGAGTGTTCTTGCTGGAAGCCCTCGACCAGCCAGTCCAAGATGCGGGCGTCGAAGTCTTCACCGCCGAGAAATGTGTCTCCGGTCGTGGCGACCACCTTGAACACACCTCGGCTGCCAATCTCCAGGATGCTGACGTCAAACGTGCCTCCGCCCAGGTCGTAGACGGCGACTGTTTCGTTTAACTGTTTGCCGTAGCCGAAGGCGAGCGCCGCCGCCGTCGGTTCGTTGATGATGCGGATGACGTCCAGGCCTGCGATTTGACCGGCATCTTTGGTGGCTTGGCGCTGGTTGTCGTTGAA
This sequence comes from Polyangiaceae bacterium, assembly GCA_050304975.1. GTDB lineage: Bacteria > Myxococcota_A > Polyangia > Polyangiales > Polyangiaceae > SZUA-265. The sequence goes on along the minus strand of JBNLEN010000029.1, from coordinate 15,986 downwards.
GTACGCTGGCACCGTGACGACCGCCTTGTTGACCTCCGCGTCGAGGAAGTCATCCGCGATGATCTTCATCTCCTGCAGCAACATCGAGCTGATCTCGGGAACGCTGTAAGTACGGTCCCGCAGCTCGATCCGCACGTCTTGATGCGGGCCTTCGACGATGCGGTAGCTCGACGTGATCCGCGCGTTCTCGACCTGACGGCTTCCCCAGGTTCTGCCAATCAACCGTTTGGCGGCGTACACGGTGTTTTCCGCGTTGGTGATCGCCTGGCGCTTGGCGATGTGTCCCACCAGGCGTTTGCCGGCTTGAGTGACCGCCACCATGCTTGGCGTGGTTTTGTAGCCACCGCGGTTGGGGATGACCTTAGGTCCTTCGTCATCCAGAACGGCCACGCATGAGTTCGTGGTGCCCAGGTCGATCCCGATTACACGCTCCATGATCCCTGTCCTAGACGTCACCACGCTTCACGCGGTTGAGCCAGCTTTTTATCGTTTCATCCTCAGGGCTTAGCAGGAGCGCTTTATCTAGTTCACTAAGTGCGCTTGAGCGCATCCCGGCTCGCGCGTAGATCTTGCCAAGGAAAAGGCGCAAGTCGGCGTTTTCTGGCTCCAGCGCCACGGCGCCCTTCGCGTGCTCCGCTGCCTTGCGCAAGCCGTCGTCGACCTTCATCGCACACTCAGCCGCTTTCTTGAGCTGGGCGGCGTTGCCTTGCCCGCGACCTGCGCGCGCGTAGAGCCTGGCTGCTTCCTGATATTCGGCCTGGCTTTCGTGGATGCGGGCCTGTTTGGCGTAGTCACTCGCGAATTCGACGTCCGCTCGCTGCTCGAGTTTGCGTAGGCGTTCACTGAGCTTGAGACTTTTGGGGTCCAGACTCAGCGCCAGTCGTAGGGAGTTGAGCGCCGCGGTTAGATTGCCCTCGGCTTCCGCCCTATCCGCAGCGTGCAGATGTCGCTGCAGGGGATCTGGGCGCTTGAAGCCGCGCAGATTGATGCCCTGCGGCTCCTGCTTGCTTGCCTGTGCGTCTGACTTCACGTCAGGCGAAGAGGCCGCCGTCGCCCGCATTCCCGCCTGAGACGAGCGCGGTGGGACGCTGGCGGCAAGCCGTCGCGCCACCGCTCTTCGTGTCGCATCAGAGCTGGCGCTGGATGAATTGCTTGAGATCACCACCGCGGGTTCAGCGTTGGGCGAAGGCACGCCGTTGGCGCTAGAGCCGGAGCGAGGTGGAGCGGGTGGTGGCGTGGCTTCTGGTGCGTCAGCGGCTGCGGCCTCGGACACCGCGTTCGAGGTGGCTCGGCTCGGCGGCGCCTCGGGGGGCAGGGTCGCGTCGTATTCGCGACGCCGCTTGGCGCGAGTCAACGTATCGTGCGCGTCCGTCAAGCCCTTGAAGACCCGCTCCAGGCGCGGTTTGAGTTCACCTAGGTCCTTGCCGAAGTATTTGTCCGGGTGGAATTCAGAGACCAGTTCGAAGTACGCAGCCTTGATCGTCTGCTTTTCCGCCGACCGGGCAATGCCCAGCAGTTGGTAGTGGTCTTGCTCACCGAGCGCTCGCAGCATGGTTTCAATTCGAGCCCGTTGTTGCCCTCCGACAGGGCCGCCTGAGGGTTCGTCTTCGGCGGCTGGAGTCTCCGTGGGCGGGACCGATGCAGAGGGTTGGCGTTGGGGCGGAGCGGGAGCGGGGTCGCCTTCGAACAATACGGCGCCCAACTGACGCAGCTTGTCCAGTGCGGCTTGTACCTGCGGAGGCGCTAGGCCTGTCAGGTGCGCGATTTGATTCACGCCGACCGTGCCGTCGACGCGCGACCAAACGAAGGCCTCCTCAGGGCCGATGGGCAACCTGCGAATGTCCACGCCACTCACTTGTCGCGGAATTCGATCAGCTGATTTCGCGCTAGCCGTATTCACTCCCTTGCTTCAAGCCTGCCACCAACCCTGAACGTTCGCGAGTGTCAAAGCGGCGGAGTTTCACACAGAAGCATCGGTCGACAGTCCGGTGTCGGCGCTGTGGTGTGGTCTGAGGGAGCACAACCACCGAAATCGGCGGCACGGATGAGGTCCCACCTGGACAAGCGTTTTGACAAGCCGACGGGACGCCCCTAAGCGTGAGCGCCATGGCCGGTGGCTCCAAGATTTGCCCGGAGTGTGGCGCGCTCAACAGTTCAGATGCGACAAACTGCGTTCGCTGCAACAAGCGTTTCCCTGGACCCCTGGTCGACACGCTGGTTGTGGCTTGGGAATCTGTGTTGGGAACGGAGACACCGATCACTCGGTTGTTCGTTGGCTTTTGCATCGTCGCATACGGGTTGGCCATGACTACCGGGTCGACGTTCATGCAGGGGCCAAGCGGCTCGCAGGCGTTACGCTGGGGAGCACTGGTAGCGCCACTCGCCGTTCACGAGCCGTGGCGACTGGTGTCCGCGAGCTTCCTGCACTTCGGCATCATTCATCTGGGCATGAACATGATGATGTTGGTCTACCTTGGAAAAACCATGGAGCCAGTCATCCGACCGTCGCGCTTCGCGGTGCTGCTCGTGCTGTCCGCTGTGGGGGGCTACGTAGCCAGCTGCGTCTACGATTTCTTCGTAGGGCGCTTTGCCCTTACCGGCGGTTTGAGCGGGGGCCTGTATGGTTTGTTGGGGGCGACCGTGCTCTATCGCTTCTTGAACAAGGATCCGACTTGGAAGCGGTTGACGATCGTGGTGGCCCTCTACACGCTGCTGTTCGGGTTGGCCTTCAACGTCAACCACGCCGCCCATGGCGGAGGGTTGTTGGTAGGTCTGGTGCTCGGGTATGTGTTTTGGAAAGACAACCGCCCTTGGCGACGAGCCAGGCTGTATCAGGGGTTGGCTGCGCTTCTGGTTTTCGTTTCCATCGGGAGCGTGTTGATGGCCAACGCGTCCGACACTTGGCGCGTAGAGCGCGCCAGAGAAATCCGCCGACAGGGCTATCAGCCCGTATCGGATTGAGCCCGTTACGTCATGGAACTCAGTCTTCTGGGGTCGCGCTAAACGGGCCTTGGACAGGTATTGGGAGTTCACTGCGCGTGGTAAAATCGGTTTCGCCGACCCAGGTCCCCGAGAACCCGAGAGGGCGAGCCGCAGCGTCAATTTGGGCAACGCCCCGAGCCAGGATCGTGATGCTTGCGGGGTCTAGTACAGACAAGCTGGAGCTGGTGACCATCGACGATAGTGCAGTTCGGCATAAGCTTTCGACACAGCTTGCGCTGCAGATGGTGTTTTCAGGCGCCTCCCCGGTCAGCGCGCGACTGAGCGCGGGACAGTCGAGCGCTGACGATAGGAGTTCGGGCGCCGACAAGCTGGTGGCGAGCTCTTCAGCGTTCCCCGATTGGGCGAGGTTACGGGACTCTGCTGCCAGCGCTACCAACAATTTCGAGGGCAGCACGTGCAGCCCGAGACTCGTGCGCAAAGTGTCATTCGGTTCTGCGCTGAGATTGGCCAAGTATCGATCGGGGACCCCCACTCCACGCGGCGACAGGCCGGCCACGCCGAGCAATTCGAAGATGGCGCGTCCGCTGGCATCGCCGTTGTTTTGCAGCCGCCCCGTGAGCGAGTTGTCGGCGTAAAGCAGCTGTGAGCCATCCAGGAGCCATTTCCTCCAAATGTCGCTCAGCCCAGTCTCAGCTCCATCCGCCAGGAACTCGCTGATCCGCAGTCGCCAGTTCTGAGCCTGACTGAGTTGCGTGAGTTCGTCTGGATTGTCGCTGGCTTGTCGCATTTCACGCAGGATCGCGTCGGCGTCGCTCTGCCCCTTGCCGAACGCTTGAACCATGAGTTCGATGATGGCGTTCAAGCGCCCTTGCAGCGCCGCTGACGCCTCGATGCCGAGTGACAGCGGCAGATCGAGCTGGCTCAGCTGTACGGGGCGATCGGTCAAGGTGACCCTAACGGTGTTTTCTTGGTTGGGCTCCAACACCACGTTGCGCCGACAGCCGAAGACGTACTCCTTACCGCTGATCAACACACTGACCGGGGCGTCAGCCCGCTGGCCTTCGAGCATGATGGGGTCGTCAGCCCGAAACGATTGAGTTGTCGGTTGGTCGTAATCTGAGTAGCGCTCACATTGAGCGTCTTGGGTAACAGTCACATGCCAGCGGTCCACCGCGCGCTGGCCCGAGTACTCGGGGACCAGCAGCAAGTTGGCGCGGGCGATTCGGTTGACGTTGACGGTGACCTCGCTGGTGACCCCACGCGACGTTACCAGTAATACGAAGTCGGGGGACTCGGTGGCAACGGTCAGGGTCAGCTCCGCTCGCCCAGCAGAATCAGTTCGAACTTCATTCGTATCTAGGTACGCGCCGCTAGGATTGCCTTTGAGCGCCACGTGCAAGGTTTGCTTCTGCGGAGGGGACAGTTGCACCTCCACCAGCTGACTCTCGCCAGGGCCGAGGCGAATCTCGGTGGGCTGGAGCTTGATTTGGAAGTCGGCGGGATCTCGGTCGAGCTCAGAATCCTGCGCGGAGTTGTCGCCTTCGTTTTCACCTGGTTCTGCGTCGCCTCGGGGACCGCACCCCACCAGCGCAGCCAGCAATACCACGATGCTGTAGCGCCAAGACCAGACCGCGCGGACGCCCATGACCCGAGGCTAGCAGCGATATTGGCTTCAATAAAGCTCAGACGCACGGGGCGTTGAGCGGCGAAAATTCCGGGGTGCGCGGTGTTTGAAGCTCACGAAACCGGAGGGGGTGGTATCGTGGCCGCATGTCTTCGCTAATGCCCGCTCCGACGCGCCTTCTGGTGGTCGATGACGAACCGGCATTGCGGCAAATGTTGGAGATCCTGTTCCGCCGAGAGGGCTACGACGTGGTGGCGGTTGCGGGCTACGATCCAGCCTGTGAAGCCATTGAGCAGTCGCCCCGGCCCTTTCCGGTCGTGCTCACGGATCTGGTGATGCCGGACGGCTCCGGTTTGGACGTGCTCGCTGCGGCGAAGAAGCGCGATCCCCACAGTGCCGTCATTTTGATGACCGCACACTCGACCATCGACAACGCCATTCAAGCCATGCGCTCAGGAGCTTTCAACTTCGTTGCCAAGCCGTTTGATCCCAGCGAGCTGGCGGCGCTGGTGGCCAAGGCACTGGAAAACCACGCTCTGTCCGCCGAGAACGCGATTCTCAAGGCACGCTTCGCTGCACGCCAGACCGATCTGGTTGGCAAGAGTCCAGCCATGAAATCCGTGTTGGAACTCGTGCGGCGCATCGCCGACACCAAAACCACGGTCTTGATCACTGGCGAAAGTGGCACTGGAAAAGAACGGATCGCTCGGGCTATCCATCAGACATCGTCGCGGCGTGATGCGCCGTTCTTGGTGGTCAACTGTGGGGCGCTACCGGAAAACTTGATGGAGAGCGAGCTGTTTGGCCACGAGAAAGGCGCCTTCACTGGGGCCACGGGCAAGCACTCGGGGATCTTCCGCGAGGCCGAAGGGGGCACGGTTTTGCTCGACGAGGTCGGAGAGCTGCCGGCGCCATTGCAGGTGAAACTCCTGCGCGTACTGCAGGAACGACGTGTTCGCCCCGTGGGGTCGACCCAAGAGGTTTCGGTGGACGTGCGCGTGCTAGCAGCCACCAACCGAGACGTGGAGGAGGATGTCAAGGCGGGGGCGTTCAGACAGGACCTGTACTATCGCCTGAATGTCATTCGGATTGAGCTTCCACCGCTTCGGGATAGACGTCTCGACGTTCCGGAAATGATCGAACGCTTCATTTCTAGGTTTTCGTCCGAGATGGGCAAGGACGTGCAAAGCCTGACGCCTGACGCGCTGCGGGCGCTGGAGCGGTACTCCTTCCCGGGCAACGTTCGGGAGCTGGAAAACATGATGGAACGGGCTGTGGCTTTGGCCGGAGCGCGGGCGATCGGTTTGGGAGATCTGCCGAACGAGGTCAGCGGTATGGCCGCATCCCAGGGGCCTGGGCTGCTGTCCCTCCCCGAGGATGGCTGCAACCTCGACGAGGTGCTCGGCGAAGTCGAGCGCCGGTTGTTGTTGCAGGCGATGGACCGTACCGGGGGGGTGCGCAAGAGCGCCGCCTCCTTGCTGGGGATCACCTTCCGTGTTCGATGCGCTACCGACTAGCCAAGCACGGCCTATCCGACGGTGACGAGACCGACGAGTCCAGCTAGGGCGTTCCGCTTGGGCGCGCCCCCGATGTTGCGCTTGGTAGCGTTTGCCCGGCGGTCTGCCATACTTGGTTCTGTGCGCCGCATGCGACCTGAACACCGGCTGACCGCCGAAGGCACACGCTGGCCCGGCAGACGTCGGGGGCATGCGGGCTTCACCCTCGTCGAGCTGATGGTGGTCGTGGTGATTGTTGGCGTGATCGCCGCGATCAGTCTGAATGTGTTCCGTCGTCAGGTGAACGGGTCCAAGCGCATAGAAGCCATGGCGATGATTCAGTCGATCCGCGCGGCACAAGAGCGCTATCGCTCGATGAACACCGTCTATTTGGATGTTTCGCAGTCGGGAACGTTCTACCCGCGAGATCCCACGCCAAAAGGCGTCGGAAATGAAAAGACGACATTCTTCCAACCGCTTACTGGAAGTCACCCAGACAACGCACGCTGGTGGGCGTTGAAACCGACTGATCCCGGGCTCGTGCAGTTTGCCTACATGGTGAACGCCGGGCTGCCAGGGGAGCAGATGACGGCTCCTGCGATCGAGATGGACGATTTCGAGTGGCCGACGCCGAACGAGCCCTGGTACGTTATCCAGGCCGTGGCCGACGCAGATGCCGACGGAGATTTTGCCTACTACCTGGCTGGTAGTCTCAACAACGAAATCGCTGGGCTCAACGACGGCGAGTGAGCCTTGGCGCGGCCTGCGGAAGGGCGAGTGGCCCGCCGTGCCGCCACTTCGGCGTCGTGTCGGCGTTTGTCTAGCGCAGAGTGCGACCAGCGCGCTCATGTCGGCGACTGCGCACCAGTCAAGTTGGCTGCGTACAGTGAACGACGACAAAAAGTGTCACCCCCACAAAACTCTGGGTGACAGAAATTGTCAGCCTTGGGCAGTTGGCTGTGTGCCGCTTGGGGTCAGAGTTCGAACGGGCCGCTAATTGGTGCGGGTTCGTGCTCGCTTCTGGATCTGGCACGCCCTTCGCTTATGCAGATGGCGAGGTTACCACGCAGTGACGAACAGCCGACATCCACGACCGCAGGCCCAGGGCTTCACCCTGGTTGAGCTGATGATCGTCGTGGCCATCGTCGGTATCTTGGGGGCGATTGCCACCTACGGTGTGCGCAAGTACATCCAAAGCACCAAGACGAGTGAGGTGGGGGCGGTCTTCAACGCGATCCGGGGCGCGCAGGAGATCTACAAGCAGGATACGTTCGTGTACCTCGACGTGTCTGACGGTGACTACGGCAACCTACATCCGTCAGATACCCCCGGCGCTTTTAAGCGGAACTGGGCTGGCGATGGGGATAACCCTCAGGTGAGCGCCAACTTCCGCGAATTGGGAGTCATGATGGACTCTCCTGTCTACTACACGTACGCGGCGGTAGCTGGCCGAACCGGAGATGCCATCCCGGTTCCCCCCACCGACGAAAGCGACAGCTTCGACTTTCCCGCCACGTCTGACCAGCCCTTCTACATCGTGTATGCAAAGGGCGACTTGGATGGAGACGGTGTCTTCTCATACGGCGTCGCCACAAGCATGAATTCCGCAGTCTACATCGAGAACGAGGGTGAGTAGTCCGAGTTATCGAGCCGCAAACCAAGAACGCTAAAAACCATGGGTGTGCACGGGGCAGGGTGGCCCGTCACGAAGCAGACGACTGGCGCCCGCAAATACCGCCCACCCCAAGCACACAAGGAGCAATACGCATGATCAAGAAAATCCAAAGAGGCTTTACCCTTGTCGAGTTGATGATTGTTGTCGCGATTGTCGGCATTCTCGCGGCTTTGGCCATCTACGGCGTGCGCAAGTACGTCAGCAACGCCAAGACGAGTGAGGCGCGCAATACCTCGTTCCGCATCGCGAAGGACGCTTCGACCGCCTACTCTCGTCCCAAGATGTTGATGGGTGATGACGTCGTGGTCGCACTCGGAGAGACAGCCAACGAGGAGTACGCACTATGCGGTTCCTCCGGTGAGGTTCCGTCTGATCTGACGAACATTGCCGGCAAGAAGTATCAGTCTCACCCGGATGAGTGGGGCGGAAGCAACGTGGCTGGTTGGGCCTGCTTGAAGTTCAGCATGTCGGATCCGCAGTACTACGCTTACTCCTACACTGCTGGCGAAGTGGTGGTGCCTGGTGGTCCAGAGGAAGAGGTCTCTCTGGAGACCCGCTTCAGCGTCATCGCCCGCGGCGACTTGGATGGTGACGGCACCTTGGCCACCTTCTTGGTTGCTGGTGCTGTGGACCCAGACACCAAAGAGCTGCGCGTCTCCCCGACCATCATCGAAGACAACCCCGACGAATAAGAGCTCACACTCTCCAAGAGCTGGGAAGCCTCCACCGACAGGTGGGGGCTTCTTTTTTTGTCTCGGGTGGTCGCGCCCGGTAGGACCGATTTCGGCTCGTGCCGGGCCGCGCGCGAGGCAAGGGAGCACTTTTGCTGCAGCGGGATTTGGGCTTGGGAGGAGGGTTTGCTAGCATTGCCGCGTGCGCTCGCTGACTTTGATGGAAACCGTCGTTTCGATCTCCGTATTAGGTTCGGTCGCCGCCGTCTTCATTCCGGCCTTCGTGAGCGATCTGCGGGCTTCCCGCTTGAGCGAGCCGCTGGACGGTTTGAAGCACATCGGGGCCCGAGCCACGGCGCTCGCACTCGAGCGTCCGGCGTCCAACGCCTATCCCGACAGCGTCGGCCTGACCCCGGCGAATGTGCCCCAGGACGGGAGCGTTCAAGACCCGGAAGGGACCTGGGACCACCCGACTTGGAAGCTGCTCGAGTTCGGGTTTGAGGGCCCCCACTACTACGCATTTTCTTTTCAGAGCAAACGCCGAGACGGAGCGTCCAGTTTCGTCGCCAAGGCCCACGGGGATCTCGACGGGGACGGGCTGTACAGCACCTTTGAGATTCGCGGCTCGGTCAAACGCGGACAAGAGCCAGTTCTGTCGCCCGTCGAAATGGATCGCGAAATAGAATGACAAGCGCATGAGGTGTCTTACGGGGAAGCTGGCGTGAGCGTTACGCTACGTTCGAACTTGGCTCCGTTGGCCAGTCTGGGTTTGGCCATCGGCTTGATAGCCAGTGTGCGGCCGGGGCTCGCCGAGGAGTACTCGGTGGTGCGTGCCAAGTCGGACAGCTACGCTTTGCCGCCGCCGGAGCAAACGGTGCTGATGAGCCTCGGCTACCGAGCTGCGCTTGCCGACTTCTTGTACGCGCACTTGCGGGTCTCTCATGGGGCACACTTCGCAGAGCGACGACGTTTCGAACATGCGGGCGATTACATCGACGTGATCAACACGCTGGATCCGCTGTTTCCGGAACCATACCTGTACGCCGACACGCTGCTCACCGTGCAGCCCGTCGAGGCGCGGCCGCAAGATTGGGAAAAAGCACGCGAGATCCAACTCCGGGGGACCGAGGCGCTGCCGTACCATCAACAGATGTGGTTCGTCGCGGGGCAGTTCATCGGCTATATCGCTCCGCCCAACCTGCAGGATCCCGAGAAGGCCAAACGCTGGCGGCTGGAGGGAGCAAAAATCCTCGCTCGAGCATGTGAGTTGGCCAGCGACAACGACAACATTCCCTACCACTGCATTGCCGCCGCGACCTTGCTCAACAAAGCGGGCGAGCGCGAAGCCCTAATCCAATGGCTCACACGGATGGTGGCGGTGACCGACGATGAGGAGATTAGGGAAAGGGCTCTGGCTACCTTGGGACGTTGGGGCGACGAGAAGACGGAGGCGGAGCAGCAGCGACGCGTCGAGGCGTTCACCAAAGCCTGGAGCCAAGGACTGCGGTTCGTGCCCAAACACCGGATGCTGCTGCTCGGCCCTCCTGTCGACCCGTTTGCCTGCTCCGGACAGACGCAGCAATACTCATCCCAGAGCCCAGACGTCGCTAGCTGCGACTACTCCTGGAAACGCTGGTTCGAACGCCGTTTCTGACGGCGTCAGAAGCGGTGAATGACCGTTTTGGTCTCGCCGGCGTTGACTGAAACGCTCTTGGCCTTGCGCTGGCCCTTGTGCAGGAACACGACCGTGTGGGAGCCAGCCGTCACGGAAACCCCCACTCTGGGCGTCATGCCCAACGGGCGGCCATCGAGGATGATCTTCGACGCGGGAATCGAGTTGAAGCTCAGGGTGGCTTTGCCCGCTTTGGCCCGCGCCGGGGCTTTCGGCCTGTTGGTGCTGCGGCGGGCGGGTTGTTTCGGTGCACTGGCCGCGGCCTGCTCTTTGCCGGCCTCCTCCGAGTCTTCGCCTTCTGGCTCGAGCTTGATCTCGAAGGTGCGCTCGGCCTGACCGTCCTCGAAGGTGAGATCCTCTTTGAAGGTTTCGAAACCCTTCTTCGTGGCGATCAGAGAGTGCGGTTTGGAGGTGTCGATGTGCAAGTTGATAGGCAGGGTGGGCAAGGAGCGGCGATCTTCGCCGCTTTGGAGCACCACGCGCGCGCCTTCGGCGTTACCCCCGTCCTTGATCATGGCCAGACCCTTGACGACCTTGAGCTTGAGCGGACCGATGGTCTGCATCTCATCGGCCTTCACGGTGACCGTCTCTTCCCAGGTTTCGAAATGTTCACCCGCGACTTTGAGCTTGTGGTCGCCGGGAGAAAGGTCTTTCAGCTCTTGCGGTAGCGGCCCGACTTCGCGGTCGTCGATGAACAGTCTCAGGCCGGTGCCCTCAGCCTTGACCCGGATGCCAGTCCCGGAGGCCTTCAGCATGGGGATGTTGTGCACCGCGTCTTGCCCGCCGGTCACCTGCACGGCCAGTTCGGCTGTGTCTTGGTAGCCTTCGGCTTTGGCGGTGACCAAGTACGTATCCGCTTTCAGATCTTCCAGGCGACAAGGAGAACTCTCGCAGCGCACTTGGCCGTTGATCAGCACCTGCACGTTGTCGATCGGCTTGTTGCCAGGACCCGCAACGGTGACCACCAGGCCGCCGGTGGACGGACGCAGGAAGAAGAACAACGCGGCGACCAGCCCCACGGCGACGATCGCTGCCACCATCAACGGTGTTCGGTTCGGAGTCGGGCCAGGGGGCACGCTCTTCGGCTCGAGCGTGGCGACAGCAGGGGTGACCACTGGAGCGCGCCGCTGAGTGGTCTTCGGCGGCGACGGTACCGGCGCAGAGGGTCTCGACATGGGTGGCGGAGGGGCATCCGGCACCGCTTGAGTCTTCGGAGTTGTGGTGCCCAGCAGCTTGCGTGCTGCTTCACGCCCAGCGTCCTTGTCGTAGATCTCCGTCTTGTCCTCTTCGTCCCAGTCGCTGCCGCTCGGGCCGGCATCCAGGACCGGCGCCGACTTTGGCAATTGCGGGGGCTGCACCACCGGCGGGCGTGACAATGGTGGCGGCTTGGCCAGCGGAGGCGGGACTGAACGCGACGGCGGTGGAGGAGCCGGCGGGAGCGATGGCCTGAGTGCTGCGGGCCGTGACGGAGGCGGTAGGTCCATTGGCGCTGTCGGTGGCCGACTGCGGGGGGGAACTGACCGCCGCGGTGGCGGCACAGTCGTGCGCGGTTTTGGCGGCGCGCTGCTGCGCATGCGCGAGGGGGGAGGGCTCGCCAGTGGCGGCGGCGTCGCTAGCGGCGGCGGGTTGGCAGGGGGCGCCGGCTGCCCGGGCTTGGTCGTCCTGCCGTGACGTGCAGCCTCTGCGGCGAACGCAGCAGTTGAGAAGACTTCGGTCGCTTCATCTTCGTCGTCGTAGTCGGGCGCGTTGGGATCGACATCATCCCTAGCCGAGGTGGATGGGAACATCGGCGTCGGCGCGTCATCATCCGTGTCTACTGGCAAGCGTGGCGGATCCGGCAACGCAGCAGAGCGTTGTGTTGGTTCCTTTTTTGGCTCTTCCAGCGAGCTCAATGATGGAGGCGGCGGCAAGCCGCGTTTGGTACTTGGTGCGCTGGGCGGAGGCGGCGGCGCACGCAAAGCAGGAGGAGCTTGCATTCCCACCAGTGTTTTCTTGCGCGGTGCTGCCGGAGGCTTACTCACGCTCTTGAAAACATCGAGGTCTGACCCGCCTTTGTCACTCATTTAGCTATACGTCTCCGCGCCGCCATTCGACTGCGCCGGGTGAGGACGGCATCCCAAAACAAAGTTTGTCCTCAGCGGCGCTGACGCAGTTGATGTTACGATTATCAAGTCTACGGGGAGCTAGTCTCAAATTAGGAGGTATGGGATAGCAATCCGGCCGCCCGAATGCCCAGCATTATCGAAGCACTGGGCACCTCTCCGGAGGTTTTTGTTTAGGTCCAAGGTGGGACGCTGTCGGCTAAAGATACCACGCGCTGTGCGCCATGCTCGCAAGTTGGCGAAGCTAGTCTTTGCTGCGCTGCAGCGGCTTCCACACGCTCCGTTCTACAATCGGCGTATCCTTGAAGATACGACGGAACCTTTGCGTATCGCCGCGGAACAGCGAGAGGTCCGTCGGAGACGGCTCACGGGGATGACCGCTGAGGTTCACGAGGCCCCCCGCCGTTGGCAATCCTATCCCCGCTTTCTGCTCCATGTAGACGATATGCGTGACTTTCTCGGTCCTCAGTGCCGCGCGCAGCAGCTCCGCGTCTTGCGCCGGAAGGCCGCCAGTCGCCACCTCGGCGTAGTACAGCAGCCCATCGGGCGCACCAATGCCGAACGCGGCCTGCGTTTCGTTCGGGGGCTGAGCGGACCCGGTCAGCAGCTTCGTGCACCCATCGGGGGCGTCAGGACCGACCCTGAAGCGACCCTCCAGCAGGCAGGCATGACTCAAATTGGGCGCAGTCGGGGATGACTGGCTCAACTGGATCAATGGTTTCTCGCCGGACGTGACCAAACGACTCGCGTCCAACTGGAGCAAGTAGAGCTTGGCCGCCGGGCGCTTCGGATCCGGTCGCAACCAAGTCTTCGCGGCTGCCGGCGTTCCGGTTCCGAGCGGCGTCCAGACTCCCTCGTCCTCCAAGGGCTCGCCTCCGGCGATCGTCAGCCGCTCGCTGGGCAAGCTGCGTCGTAGCGTCAGGTAGAAGAAGTCCCGAGCTTCACGCTGCACATAGCGAGGAAAATTCATGAGCTGCATACTCCGAAACAAGCGCCGGCCACGAAAGCGGTAGCCGTCGATGCCGTCCAAGGGACCCTCCGCTTGCCACATGCTGCTCAGGGGCATGCCGAGCGGTGGAAGCTCCTGGGCTGGAGCGATGTGATAGAACTCCAGGCCTGTGTGTCCTTGGTTCATGTCCAGGTGCAGTGCATAGTCGCAGTTCGCAAGTAGCATGGCCTTGGCTAGGTGCCGATGGTCCACCTTCGAGCCGTAAAAATATGCGAGCAGGCCGTGCTTGGTGAGACAAATGCCGGAACGAACGGTGCGCGTATCATCTTCCCAGCCTTGGGGGACTCCGCCCCACCACACGCGGCCATAGGGGTTCAGTTTGCCGTCTTGAATGAGCGGGGTTAGGTTTTGACGAAAACTGTTGATCCAGGCAGGCACAGCATCCGTTGACGAGGACGAAGTCGTCCCCGGGGTTGAAGGGCCTGGCCAAGTGCCGAAACCGACGCTGCCGTCCTGCAAGCGCGCAATCGTCGCCGCAAATGGTCGAGGGGGGACATACAGCGTCCCGTCCACCTGCATCCCGAAGCTGCCATGGGTGGCCTGGAACCCGCCGTTGAATGCGCCCACCACGCGCCGCAGCACGTCCGGATTGCGGGGGATCAAGCCGCTGCCGGTTTCACCTGTGGCGCTCTTGGGTTCCTCCGTACCGCTCATCATGTGCAGCTCGACGACACTAGGGTCCCAAACCGTCACCATGATGCGCGAAAACTTCCGCTCTTTGTCGGTACGGATGAACGTTGTCAGGAACGGACTACCGCCCTGGCGCGGTTTGCGCACGAATGGGTCCTTTTCCAGGCTCAACCACTGGCCTTCACCTTCGAATGCTGGGTCCAGCATGGGCTGCAGGGGAGGGGGAGGCCAGTTGGCTTCTGCGTCCTGTGCGGCGGGCTTCATACTTTGCCCCAAGTCCTGGGCGACCTCTTTCGCGCTCTCACGCGCGGATTCCACGTCATCCAAAGCAAGAGCTCCGCCCAACGCCCGGTCCTTGAGGTCCCAAATCTTGTAGGCGACCGCCTTGAGTACCTGCATTTGCTCGTCTCCAAACCACGACGAGCTCCGCACGCGGTCGACCGCCCAAGTAACCAAGTTGCCTGGCCGGGCTACTGCGATCGGCGTTTCTTGCAGCCAGTGCGCGCCTCGAGTCACTGGCCCCTCTGGCGGGATCTCTATTGCCGCGTCGCGGGTGTGCTCGGTAAACAGCGCAATCGAGTTCGGGCGTGCTTCAAGTCGAGTGAAGCGCGCCGGGGGATCGAGCCTGAAGGAACGTTGCTGCACACCTTTCAGCTGTCCAGTGCGTTGCAGCCAGGTTCCCTTCATTTGCCAGCGCTGGCGTCGGTCGAAGCTGGGATCGACGGCCTGGCCCCGAGTCGCGTCCGCGAGCTTGACGGAATAGCTCTGTTTGTCGTCGCCCACTAACCAGGCGGCAGTCCCCCCGCGGACCAGTAGATCGCGCTCGTCAGCGGCGAAGGTGTTCGTCAGGTTGAAGACCTGCGGCAGACCCAAAACGCCTCCTTCGGGCGCCTGTCGCACGTGCACCAACAAGACGTCATTCTTGCCGTCGGGAGGTTGCGCGAGCACCCAGGCTCGGCTGGGGCGCCACCAACGACTCGCCGTCGGCGGGGGATCGATGAAGTGTACGTCCGACGGCGACGCGCTCAGCGCATGGCGCTCAGCCAATAGGAGAGCGACGGCCCGCGCGCGCCCCGGTTCAGTGTTGGCTCCCGCGGGCGGCGCTGCGCTGGCTAGATGCAGCCCCGCAGCCAGCAGCCCAAACACCGGCAGCGGCCGGAGCAAGCACAGCCGGCTGAGGACCTGGCTAAAGACGGAGCGCGGGGCCATCTGCCTGCCTTGTTACTCCCACTCAGCGAGCCAGACAACGCTGGCAACGAGGTTTGCGTCTCTGCCAACGCAGTTGACTATTTTGCTTGCGGTATCTGAGTTTTGTGCGTCAATTTGCCTGGTACGCCTCGTGCTTGGATCCCTTGTGATGAGATTTGTCTCCCGTCGGTCGCTTCTCTTGGTGCTCGCTTGTTGCAGCGCCAGCCTAGCGCTCAGTTGTGGAGTCAGCCCCACGTTGCCACCTCTACCGCCGCCCGACGAGCCTCAACGCTTTCAGAGCGTGGGTGAGGGGCTGGTGCTGATCGAGGGCTTGATCCCGATCCAGGAGGCGAAAGTGTTCATTCTTAACAACAATAGCCAGAACATCAGTGGGCAGTTCGTGCACGATCAGCGCTACGCGATCGAGATCGAGGCGGCGTCGGGGGATTTCTTGCAGCTGTGGTACACCGAAGCCGGCATCGAGAGCGACGCGGTGGGATTCGAGATCCCGGACCAGCTAGAGTAGCGAGCTTCAAACGGTCTTGAGCACTACACGGCCATCCGAGTGGTGATGGCTGAGCGGCGTCGTGCTCTGACGCGGGGGCGGCGGCGCGTCGTCCAGTTCGCCGACGTCCACCATCAGGTCGTAGTCGGTTGCCTGCGTCACCTGCGCCTCGTAGATGCGTCCGGGGTAGACGGGCCCGCCTGAGATATACACCTGGCCGTCGATGTCCGGAGCTTGACCGTGCCAGCGTCCGACCATCACCAGGTCGCTTTCTTCGCTGGGGCCTTCGACGAGCACTTCGACACGTTGTCCGACCAGCGCGCTGTTCTTGCGCTGGCTGATTTCGCGCTGAATTTCCATCAAGCGCGCGGCGCGCTCCTGGGCGACTTCTTCAGGTACCTTTTCAGCCAACTCAAAGCTATGGCTGGTCGGCTCATCCGAGTAGTGAAACACGCCAACTCGGTCGAACTG
>JBNLEN010000028.1:0-49111 GCA_050304975.1 Polyangiaceae bacterium | reverse complement strand
CGCCGGGTGGGACTGTGCCCAGCTCCGGCCGTACAAGCTCCAGCCCGCCCAGCTCGATTCCGCCAAGCAACGGCTCCCGGCGGCCTCAAGTGGTCGAGGTTGGGCAGGCCCCCGGCCCCGCGCCAGTATCTGAAGGGAAGTGGATTGCCGGCATCGTGGTTGCGTCGATGGCTGCCGCCAGTTGGTTCATCTTTGGGGCGGAAGAAGCCCCGACTCCTCCCGATAGGGCGAATGAAACGGCGCCGGCTGCCAGCGCGCTGGCCACCGCCGAGAGTGAACCGGAACCTGCGCCTGAACCTGAACCCGCGGCGAAGACCGAGCAGCCAGCAGAGCCCTCGCTGGCCGACCTGCCCAATCTCAAGCTGCGCCCAGCCGCGTCTCTGAAGACTTGCGACGACTGGCTGAAGAAACCGTTTTCTGAAAAACAAAAGCCAAAACTCTACATGGCCAAAGGCATGTGGAAGAAAGCCATGAACTCGCTGATGCGCGGAAAGAAAGACACCGCTCAAGAGTTGATGTGTCATTCAGCCGCCTGGAACTTGAGCGGGCCAGGCCCTTACGGTTTGGCAGAATTCCTGTTGGAGAATGCCGACTACGCTCAAGCTCTGCATTGGACTCAAATGGTCCCCGAAGCCGACAAGACGACGCGCGCCCGCGCCACGGTGCTGGCAGGAGACATCCACGCGCAGCAGGGGAATTTCGACGAAGCCAAGAAAGCATGGCTTTCGGCACTGGATGAGCAGGTCGACGGCAAGGAACAATTGCTGGAGGTTGCGGCTCGTTATGTCAAAGCGGGAAAAAAGTCGCTGACTCACAAGGATCACCTGCTGACTGAACGCATCTTCCGCCGAGCCATCATTCTCGATCCAACCAGCGCGGATGCCGCTGCCGGCCTGGCCACCGCCTTACGACGCCAGGATCTCAAAGAGCCTGCCCGCGAGTGGGCCGAGTACGCCGTCAAGCTCGACGACAAGTCCGCGTTCGCGCAAATGGAGCTACTGGAACAACAGGTGCTGGAAGGACAGACCGATGCCGCCAAACAAACCCTCGCGAAGGCCCAGGAATTAGCGCCCAAAAATCGGCGACTATCGGTACTCGCCAAACGCCTGAAATAGCGCCATAGGCCTCTGTCCGCTCTGCATTTCGACCGCTTGTCCATCAGGCGGCTCCGTCCGTGCATTGGGCGCCAATTGAGCCTATTGTTTCCTTTGGGATGGACCAGGCGAAGCTAGCTGAATTCAGGGGGCTGTACGGCACGAAGTGGGCAGCCTGGATCGCTGCCGGCATGACCGCTGGGTTTGGGTACCTGGCGTTGACCCTAGGTAGCACCGGCTGCGCACTGCTGGCCGCACTCAACGCCGTGTTGCTCTTGCTCGCGCTATTCGCCGGGCGCTGGCTACCGACGGTCATCGCAGAACAAGTATTCGGCGGCTGGCTGGCGGTGATCGTGACCGCGGCAGCGCTGGTCATGCCAGATGCACTGCTTCCGCTGGTCC
This sequence comes from Polyangiaceae bacterium, assembly GCA_050304975.1. Lineage (GTDB taxonomy): Bacteria > Myxococcota_A > Polyangia > Polyangiales > Polyangiaceae > SZUA-265. Next base: position 47,615 of record JBNLEN010000028.1, on the reverse strand, counting down.
CGAGTGGGCTTTGCGCAGCCCTGCTGTTTGCGGGTTCGATGCGCTCCCGCGGACAGGCGCTGTGGTGGACCCTCGCTATCGGAGTCGCCTATGTCCTCGGGCTATGGCTGAGATCTCACTACCCGGCGCATGACACTGACTGGGGTTGGACCGGCACGGTGATGCTGTTCGCCGTACCACCAGCGGTCTTCTTATGCATCATGGGCCACTCCCAGAGTACCGTGCAGCAGTTGCAGCGCATCATTCAAGCACGAGACATCGCACAAGCCAAGCTGACGCGCTCCAATGCTGAACTGGGCAGAGCCACAGAACAGGCCAAAACCGCCAACCAAGCCAAGAGCACCTTCCTAGCGAACATGAGTCACGAGCTGCGCACGCCGCTCAACGCCATCATCGGTTACAGCGAAGTCCTGATTGAAGAGAATGAAGACGACCCGAAGTCCAAAGAGCTCATCAAAGACTTGGGAAAGATACGCAACGCCGGCAAACATTTGGTTGCCCTGGTTGGTAGCATCCTGGACATCTCCAAGATTGAGGCGGGCCGCTTGGAGGTGGAGCACAAGTTGTTCGACCTGTCGGACATCCTGCGTGAGGTCAAGTCAGATGCCCTGCCCTTGGCTAGCCAACGTCAAAACGAGCTAAGGATCGAGATCGGGGAAGTGCCCGGTTTGATCCAGGCCGACCCGACAAAACTCCGGCAGGTATTGCTCAACTTGGTGAGCAACGCGTGCAAGTTCACGGAGCGAGGGCAAGTGGTAGTTCGGGTCAACCCCAGAGATGAGCCCAGAACGGACAACGAGGTCCTGGTGCAGGTGCGCGATACCGGGATCGGCATGACCCAAGAGGACCTTGGCGGCCTGTTCCAACCTTTCGCGCAAGCGGATTCGAGCACCACACGCAAGTACGGCGGTACCGGCCTGGGCTTGGCCATCAGTCGAGAGTTTTGCCGCCTGATGGGTGGCGATATCACCGTCACCAGCACTCCAGGAGAAGGCTCGACATTCAGCGTGCGCCTGCCGCGAAACTTGACGGAGGAGCTTCCAGCTGGTTCGGCACCCGGGGAGCAACCGCGCCGGCATCCTCTGCTGGGGGCGACTCTGGCTGGACAGGTACGCGTCATGTTTTTTTGCGATGCTCCTGCCACTCTGGAGTCAGTGCAAACCTTCATCGGTGAAAGCCGCATCAAGCTGCTCAACACGCCTGATCCGGTCGAGGGCGTGGAGGTCGCCAAAGCCCTGCGCCCTGCAGCCATCGTGCTCGACCTCGAGCTGAAGGATGCCTGGGGCAGCATTGAACGGATCCGACGGGAACCCAAACTGCAACACTGCCCGCTAATAGCACTCGGTTCACCGGCGCAGCGCGAGCGGGCGCTGAATCAAGGAGTGACCACTTTCCTGGAAAAACCGCTGGAGGAAACGACAACTCGAGGCGCGATCCGCGATGCCATCGCTCCCAAGCAAGCACCAGTCCTGATCGTCGAGGATGACTCCGCAGCACGAGAACTACTCGCCCGCAAACTCGGCGCCGCTGGGTTTCGCGTTACTGAGGCCGCGGATGGACAGCAGGCACTGGCACTACTGGCCGCCGACGGGGCCTGCCTGATCGTGCTCGATCTGGCGATGCCGGTGATGAATGGTGTCGAATTTCTGACAGAATTGAACGCGCAACCGGAGCTCGCCGAGATTCCGGTGGTCGTCGTCACTGGGCAAGATCTGAGCGAAACTCAGCGTGCTGAACTGCAACGGCGCTCCGCCGAGCTGCTGAACAAGCAGGATACTTCACTGGAAGACATCGTGGGAGCAGTCCAGACTCATGCTAGAGTCACCAAAGCACCAACTGGCAGCCGCTGGACTCTCAGTGGCGGCCGCTCCCCCTCGCAGAATGCCCCCTGATTGAGCGATGAACAAACTCGGACGTGGAGAAATCGCCCCTGCCTTTGAGGTCACCGCTCTCGATGGTACCCAGCTTTCCCTGGAGCGTTACCGCGGGAGCAAGGTCTGGCTGGCGTTTTTTCGCTTCGCCTCTTGCCCTCTGTGCAACTACCGAATTCACGAGCTGATGAAACATGAGCAGCAGTTACGCCAGGACGGCGTCAACCTGATCGCTGTGTTCCAGTCTCCGGCGGAAACCATCCAGCGCTATGTGACGCGCCATGAACCGGACTTCCCCATCGTCCCTGATCCCGAGCTGAAGCTGTACGAGCGCTACGGCGTTGCTCCCAACTTCATGGCAGCGCTGCACCCCGGCGTATTTCTCACAGGAATCAAGGCGCTGTTTGCCGGCATCGTTCCGGGAAAGTTCGATGGGCCGGTGGCGATGGTCCCAGCCGATTTCCTGATCGACCCAGAAGGCGTGATCTATCAGTCGTTCTACGGCAAGAACGTCGCCGACCACATTCCTTTCGAGCACGTTTCCCAGTTCGCGGCCGATCCGTGCCTCGAAATCCCCGCGGCCTGAATGGCCAACATCAAGCGTTCAACGAAGACAGGCTAACGATCGCTGCTGGGCTTCTTCGAAGGGCCCGCGGTCCCAACAACCAAGGTGGTCGCCAATTGTGGTGTGTCTGGCAGATCGGTGTGGTCGGAATTCGTGCTGCGCACGACTTGAGAGCTCGGCACGACATTCGTCGTCGAACCGACCAGCACGGTCTTCTCCGTGGACTCAGGCCCCTTGGCGTCGTTGGCAGGTGACGGTCCAACCAGTGAATACCCCGCGAACGGCCCTTCCTGTTCCACAGGCAAGCTTGGGATGGTGATGCCAGGACACTGGCTCAGTTGCAGAGCCAACTGAGCCGCGGTAGGGCGGAGCGATGGGTCCTTCGCCAGCATCAATAGGATCAAGCTATCCAGCTCTGGCGGGACACCGGCAACCAGCGACGCGAGAGGCGCTGGCGCCTGCCCGACATGTTTCATCCCGAGGCTGATGGCGTCCCCGCTATCGACATGAAACGGCCGCTGACCACTCAGCATCTCGTACAAGGTGATCCCGAGCGAGTAGACGTCCGACTGACCATCATAGGGGATCCCTCGAAAACGCTCGGGCGCCATGTACGCTGGCGTCCCAACCAGCGCTCCTTCGGCGGTCAAAGTCGTTTCAGGATCCGCGTCAGCGCTGCTCTGTGCGGCCTGGTCAAACACCTTGGCGATTCCGAAGTCCAATACTTTGGGCAGCTGCCCCGATGAAGCCTCTTGGAGGAAAATGTTGGAGGGCTTGATGTCCCGATGCACGATGCCGTTCTTGTGGGCCTCCGCCAGTGCCAAACACACCCCCACTCCCACCGAAGCGGCACGCGAGGGGTCGTAGCGCCGCACCCACTTCATTTCTTGCCGCAGGGTATGACCACTCAGCAGTTCCATCACGAGGATGGCCAAACCATCCGGCGTGACCACGAAATCCATCACGCTGACGGCATTTGGGTGCTTCACCCGACAAGCAGCGACCCCCTCTCGCCGAAAACGCTGAATCGCGGCCTCGTCCTGCTCAGGGCCAGCTTTCAACACCTTGAGGGCCACATCTTGCTGCAGCTCAAGGTGCCGCGCGCGATAGACGGTACCGTACGCTCCTGCTCCCAGTTTGTCTTTGATCTTGTAGCGACCAGCCACGACGACGTCAGCACTCAGCTCCTGGCGCCCCATCGCCCGACGTTTCGTCGGTGGCGGCGTGCTGGGGCGAGCCCTCATGGTTGCATTGACCCGCGCCAACAAGACGTCGAAGTCTATCGGCTTGGTTACGTAGTCGTTGGCCCCTCGCTCGAGAGCGTCCACGATGTCATTGCTGTCGGTCTTTGCGGTCGCCATGATGACCGGCAAAGTCGAGGTGTGCCGGTCTTTACGCATGGTATCGAGCACGTCTAGCCCGCTGAGACCTGGCATCATGACGTCCAACACCACCAGGTCGACATCATCCGAATGCAGGAGCTCCAACGCTCGTTCGCCGCTGTCAGCCGTCAGTGTCTCGAATCCCCGCAGTCGGAACCGACGCGCCAAGACCTCCCGATTGTCTTCTTCGTCGTCGACTATCAGAACTCGGACAGCTTGCATGACCACGAGGCTCCGATACTACCACGACCGCGCCGGGATGCAGTGCCCCCGAGGCTCCCGCAACCAGGACGCCTCACTTGTAGATCATCAAGATGAGGATCGTCAGCCACACTAGGTGCAACACGCCGTTTCCGACCCGCAGGCGACCGAGACAGCCCTGGATCGCTTCTTTTTCCGGAGGAGTCGCCTGAGCCGCCATGCCCAACTTCTTCCCGGTGGGCTTCATAAAGCCGAGGCTGAAGCCGAGCGCCAGGATCAGCAGACCGAAGGCCGCATGAATCCTAGGGGAAACGGCCCCAAACCCCCCAAGCATGAAGATCAGCCCCAACCCGGTCAGCAGCGTCAGCACCGAACCTGCCTGGGCCAGCATCGCCCGAACGGAGGCATCCTTTGCCGCGCTGCGCAAAACCCCCGGACTGCCATCGGCCAGAGCGCGCTTCAGACTCCCGATGGTGCCCATGGGTGCAGCAAAAATCATCGCCGCCGCAGCGATGTGGATGGCCAGCAGGATTGTCTTCAGCACGTACATAGGGGCCCATCCTACTCCAGCGTCAACAAAAGGCCTACAGCCTTTTTGGGGTGGCTTTGGCCCCACAAGGGTCCCCCCCGCCACCACTGCGACTCACACGAGCGCCCCGAGAATGATGTCGGTACAGCCAGCCTGATGTGAACTATCGACGGACATATTTCGCGAGCCAGGGGAACCCTACGCGGCGACTGAAACCTAGCCGCTCGGCGCGACTGCCTCGGCCCATGCGATGTTCGATGTGTCGGGCAGGGCAGTGCCGACACCAGCTCGTAATTCTCATACAAATGTCGATCGCACCAAGATTTCTCATCACGAACAAATTCAAGTATCTAGCCGCCGCGTACAGTCGCATCACCTAAGTCAGCCGTGACTTGACCACTGCGTAGACGCAGGTCACTTTCTTGATGCTTCTCCGATGACCCGGACCACAGACGGACGTAACGCCCGACTGGATGCAAGGGCGAAAATGACTCTCGGAGACCTTGGAGGATTCGATTTATGAGAAAACCGTGGCGACTGCCCCTGCTGAGCGCTGCTCTTTCGCTAGCTGTGTTCGGTTGTTCGAGCACCGATGCCGAGTCGACGAGTGAAGGTGATGGGACTCCGGATCCTGTGGTCGACGACGACGGCAACCCAATTCCCAATGTCGGACAGCAGGTAGGTCCTGATGGTCAGCTCTGCATGTCCAACCGGGATTTTCTAGCCACGCAGGCGTGGTCGCAGGTGTTCAGCCGCAATTGCGTCAGCTGTCATGGCCCAGGTGGTGTTGCCGAACAGGAGAATGCCGAGTTTGCCTTGAAGCCCGCGGCGTATCCTGGCTTCCTGGAGGTCAACTTGGAAAACATCTCCCAGGTTGCCCGAACTTCCAACGACGGCGTCAGCATCTTGTTGCGCAAGCCGCTAGGCGAACTCAACCACAAGGGCGGGGCAGTCCTGACACAGGACAGCCCCGAATATCAGACGCTCACGGAGCTGGTCGAGCGCGTCACCAATGAAGAGACCTGCCCAGAACAGCCGTTGGTGGCCTCCTTCTCCGACGTAGAATTGCTGGATCCGGTAGCGACGTTCCGCAAGATCACGCTGCAACTCAACGGCCGTCTGCCCACGGCCGCCGAAATTGATGCGTTGATGACGGATGGCGACGCGGCGCTACCGGAGCTCGTTCAAGGCCTGTTTGCTGAAGATGCTTTCTACGAGCGCCTGATTGAGGTGTTCAACGACCAGTGGTTGACCGATCGCTACCTGCGTGATTCCCAGAACGTTCTGGACGACGAGGACTTCCCGATGGTCGATGGCTACTACGACGGGCTGCCTGATGATCAGCGCGAGGCCGCCCGACGTTCAATTGCCAGAGAACCCTTACAGTTGATGGCGCACATTGTCCGCAACGATCGTCCGTTCACCGAGATCTTGACCGCTGACTACACGGTCTTCAACTCGTACACGGCCCCCATCTACAACAACGAAGACATGAGCTTCTCTGGAAGCTACGACGAGAATGAAGTCCAAGAGGGCAAGATCTTCATCATTCGCGAAGGTCAGAAGCTGGCTTTTCCGCATGCGGGCATTCTCAGCTCTCCCATGTTCTTGAACCGCTACCCTACGTCACGCACCAACCGCAATCGGCATCGCGCCCGCATCGTGCTGCGTGAGTTCCTGGCCACGGACATTCTCAAGGTTGCTGATCGTCCGATCGACCCAACCAAAGCTGCCAACTTCGCCAATCCGACTCGCGAAGATCCTGACTGCAAGACGTGCCATGCGATCATCGATCCAATCGCAGGCGCATTCCAGAAGTGGGATGACAACGATCAGGAACAATACGTACCGGACCGTGAATGGCATCAGGAGATGTTCCTGCCCGGTTACGGCGAAGAGCAGATGCAGGTCAACGACTACCCGCAGGCGCTGCAGTGGCTCGGCCAACGTGTTGCCGCGGATCCTCGTTTCCCGCTCAGCGTGGTGCGCAACGTGTACCAAAGCCTGGTCGGAGAAGAACCGCTATCCTTCCCGGACGACCCGCTCGACGGAACCTACCCGGCCTGGGAAGCGCAGGAAGCAACCATTCGTTCAATCGCCAGCGACTTCGTGGCTAGCGACTACAACCTGAAGACGGTGATCCAGCAAATCGTGCTCAGCCCGTACTACCGGGCAAAGAACACCACTGCCACCTCTGAGGAACGACTCGCGCAGCTTGGCGCTGTGGGTACAGGGCAGTTGCTGACTCCGGAACTGCTGCATCGCAAGATTTTGGCGACGGTTGGCATCCCGTGGCGTTTCAACAACCGGGATGCACTGATGAATGAGTACAAGATCCTGTTTGGTGGGATTGACTCCGACAGCGTGACGGAACGGCTCACGGTACCGAACGGCATCATGAGCGCGATCGGGTGGCGCATGGCCAACGAAGTCTCATGTAAGGCGGTTTCGTATGACTTCTCCAAGCCGACAGAAGACCGGTGGCTGTTCCCCAAGACTGAGCTCGACGTGGTCCCCGAAGATGACCTAGCCAAGCCGGATCCGAAGGGAGAGGAAACGATCAAACAAAACATCCAGCACATGTACGCGCTGATTCTTGGAGAGCGCCTAGCCATGGACAGCCCCGAGATGGCTCGGGCGTACGGCCTGTTCTTGGACACCTGGCGAGAAGGTCGCTCCAAGTTGGCCGCAGAGGAGGTGGACCGCAACTTGCCGGGCGACTGCCAATACCGGCGCGACCCATTCAACAATGTGGATATCCCCGAGGACCAGCGTCTGACTCGAGACGAAAACTACGTCATTCGTAGCTGGATGGCCGTCACCACTTACCTGCTGAGCGACTACCGCTTCTTGTACGAATGAGGAGAAAGACGATGAAAAGACGTACAGCATTGCAGCTTTCGACCTTGTTTGGCGGCATCGCGGCCGCTCCCTGGTTGCTCGACAACCTGCTCATCAATGAGCTAAACGCCCAAAGTGGATACAGTGGTCCTTATTGGATCTTCGTGACAGCCAACGGTGGCTGGGACCCACGCTTCATGTTTGACCCCACGCTCAACCCGGAGCAGAACCGCCTGTACACGGAAATTGGCACAGTGGGTAACATCAACTTCGCGCCGATCGACGCGACGTATGAAGATTTCAATCTCGACCCCGAGACGGAAACTACCAACCCCATTGTCAATGTAGAGAACTTTGCCACCCGATTCGGCGCTCGCATGCTGGTCATGAACGGTGTGGACACATCGACCAACAACCACGATAGCGGGCAGCGTGTCTTCACCTCTGGATCGTTGCAGGAGGGCATGCCCGCGTTGGGTGCCGTGCTCGCCGCGCAATATGGCAAAGACCGGCCACTGCCGTTCATCAGTTTTGGCGGATATGACGCCACCTTGGGGCTCGCGCCTTTATCGCGCATTGGCTCTAGCAATGTGCTGCAAGATCTGGCCTCACCGAACATCATCGCGCCGGAGCGCGAAGACAGCCAGACCTATCACTCGCCCGAGACTTGGAGCCGCATCCGTGCCGCGCAGGAAGAACGCTTGGCGGAGCTTCAGATGGCCCAGGCGCTCCCGAAACTGCGGCGCTCGATCGACGACCTCGTCGCCGCGCGCATCACGGATGGCGACCTGAAAGCACTGAAGCTACCCGAGTTGATTGATCTGCCGGGCGGTTTGGGGCGAGCTGAAAACTTGGTACGCTCCGGGCAGCTCGCGTTGGCGTCTTTCAAGGCCGGTCTGGGAGTATCCGCCAACCTGAGCATCGGCGGCTTCGACACTCACGGCAACCACGACACCGATCAACGTCGCAGTATCGTGCAACTGCTCACCGGGTTGGCTGGAATACTCGATGAGATCGACAATCAAGGAATGACCGATCAGGTCTACGTGCTCGTTGGCTCAGACTTTGGACGTACGCCTCACTACAATGCTGACGGCAACGGCGGCGGCAAGGACCATTGGCCCATCACCAGCTATTTGGCGTTTGGTCCCGGCATCGAGGGCGATCGGGTGATTGGAGGCACCACGGACGGCCAGGAAGCCCGCCTGATTGACCCAGGCACGCTCAAAGCGGCTGACTCGGGCGTGAAGCTCACGCCGCAGGAGATCCACAGCGCGCTGCGCCAACTCGCCGCGGTCGACTCGGATCTAGTACGCGACTACCCAGTGCTTGGAAGCGAACTGCCCCTGTTTGCGTAGGGTTCAGTGGCGTCTCGACGCCACTTGTGCATCTTAGAGAACCTTCTCAACAACACCTCGAGAGAAACGCCGCGGGCCTGACAGCTGTCAGGCCTGTGGTGTTTTGGGATAAGCAGCTTCATCAGAAGGGCAGCCCGAGAGCGTCACACAAGTATTTCATGTACGGCTTGGCTGCTTGAAAGCGCTTGTCCACCTCAGCTACGAAGTTTGACGCGTAGACAGCCTTGGCGTCCAACTTGCTCATCGCTATGTGGTCCTTGAGTCGCAACGCATCGATCATTGGATGCTCGGCAGAATACCCCTTTGGCGGGCGCTTGAGGCTGTCGCCTCCCAAGTCGAAATATTGCGTGAAGCGCTTGTCCCGCGTCGCCTGCACGTACCCCTGAGGTTTGTCGGCAATGGCCTGACGCACCTTGGACAGCGGCTCAGAGTCTGGGTGCCACATGCCAACCGCGACCCAGACTCCTTCCGGATCAAAATGGAAATAGCACCCGGGAGCATGCACGTCTTTGCCTGCCACGTGACGGAAATGCACGCCCACGTTCGTCTTGTAGGGGTCCTTGTTCGACGAAAACCGCGTATCGCGCTGTGGACGCATCATGGACCCACCCACCTTCTTGTCACTGACGTGCAAATGAGGCGACAGCTTGTGCAGTCTGGGTTTGAGTGAGCGAATCAACGCCAGCGTCGGCTCACGCACGGACGCTTCGTAGCGCTCTTGATTAGCCTTGAACCAGTCGCGGTCATTGTTCACGCCTAGCTCAACCAAGAATGCCAACGCGTCTCGGTCGTAGCAACTGGCCGACGCCTGGCGGCTAGCAGCGTCCGCCGCAGGGTTTGGCTTCCGCGGCGCCTTGTCTGAAGCAGCGCTATTCTGGCTCTTCTTCTTGGCCGGGCTCTTCTTCTTGGCCGGGCTCTTCTTCTTGGCCGGGCTCTTCTTCTTGGCGCCCGTTGTTCGCTTCGTGCTGGCCATCATCCCTCCAGGAGTTGCAACCTCGTTCGTGGGCGAGGTGATTGTCCGAAGTCGGTACGGGCCAAATCATACTTCGGGTCCCCCCAATCTGGAACGCTTGACGCAGCCCGCCAGCTGCACTACCTGCTTCACTCACATGAACTTTTCGTACTCCATCCTGCTCGCAGCTAGCTGGATTCTCCTTTTTGAGAATCGCGGCGAAGTGCGGGTTTGATTTTGGAGCCCTCTTCGCCGCCCCCGGAGCGTGGCGAAGAGAGACGATGAGCAAGCTGGCCACACCATCCGGGGGTTCAGGAAAACCCCATGGCAAATCAGCACGAGCATCAACAGCAACGGACGACAGCCGACACCTCGGCTGGGCGCAAGCCGCCGCAGATCAGCGCGTTTGACGGACGCGGCAGCATCTGGACGCTGCCGTTCTTTCTCTTGGTGTGCGTTCAATTCAGTTTCGGCACGTCGTTCTCTACGTTCTTCGCGCTGCCGAAGTATCTGCTGCAGGAGCTGAGCGCGAGCCCTTCATTGCTGGGCAACGCCCATGGGGCGTTCGCCCTCGGCGGAGTGGCTGCCATCTTCGTCGTGGGTCCCTTGTTGGACCGCTACGGCAGACTGCCAGTCTTGTTCGCAGGATTGGGTCTCGGCATGCTCAGTTATGCGCCGTTCGGTTACGTGCATAGCGTGGGAGGTATCCTCTTGCTACGCGTCCTTCACGGAGTAGCGTTCTCAGCAGTGTTCAACGCTGGTGCCGCCCTGACCGTGGACATGGCCCCTCCAACCCGACGTGCGGAAGCCCTCGGTTACTTTGCCACAGCGATGCTGGTGACTAACGCTCTGGGCCCCACGCTGGCCGAGTTGATAGCAGACGCCTGGAACTGGCAGGCCGTGTTCTGGAGCTGCTCACTGTGCGCGTTCGTTGGTTTGATGGCGGCATCGGGCCTGAACAGGGTTAGCCCCCGGAGCGCGAAGATCTCTGTGACCTCCGTGACATCTCCCAAGGGCGTGGTAAGTCTGGCGCTGATCGGCGCCTACGTTGGTGGAGCCGCCATGGGCGTTGGAACTGGAACCAGCAAGACGTTCCTGCCGGCCCTGCTCGTCGATTCGGCGCTGCCACTGGCCCCATACTTTTTGGCGTACACCGCAGGCGCGTTCGTACAACGGACGGTGTTTGGCTGGGTGCCGGATCGCTTTGGCGGGACCTGGGCGTGGCGTGATCGGCGCTTGGTGCGGCTGCCAGGCTCGATGCTAGCCATGGGATGCTATAGCGTCGCGCTCTTCTTGCCGTCTCAGGTGGATGCGCTCGACCACATCTATTGGCTCGCTCCCCTGGTGGGCATGGCCCACGGTATGGCCTACCCGGCCCTCAGCGCCTTGGCGGTCGATCTGGGCGGTCCACAGGTGCGCGGTCGGGTCACCGCTTGGCTGACGGGCGCATTCAATCTCGGCTTCGCCGCCAGTACCGCGGGTCTGGCCCCGCTGGAGCCCTGGCTGGGATACACCGGGCTGTTGGAGTGTGGGGCAGCATTTCTGCTGCTGAGCGCGCTGATTGTACCAGCACTGATCTTGGTTGATTTGCGCTCGCAAAGAGTACCGCGCAACAGCGCGGCGACCTCGGCCCGTGTTGTGTGACGGGCCGTTTTCGGCTAAACGGCAGGGATGAAAATCCAAGCCGATACGGTGGTCTCCATCGACTACACCCTGAAAAATGACGCCGGTGAGGTGGTTGATTCCAGCGACGGCCAAGACCCTCTTCACTACCTGCACGGGCATCAGAATATCGTCGAAGGTCTCGAAGAAGCCCTCGAAGGCAAGGCCGTTGGCGACTCGGTCGAGGTCAAGGTCCCGCCGGAAAAGGGCTACGGCACCCGCAACGACCAGCTGGTTTTTGAGGTCCCTAAGACTCAGCTTCCGAAGGACTTGACTCCTCAAATTGGAATGCGTCTGAGCATGACTGGTGATCACGGCCAGGTGCTGCCTGTAACCATCACCAAGGTCAAACTCTCGAGCGTGATGCTGGACGCCAATCACGAGTTGGCGGATCAGAATCTGAACTTCTCGGTCACGATCAAAGAGATCCGCAAGGCGACCAAAGACGAGCTCGAGCACGGTCACGCCCACGGCCCCGGTGGCCATCACCACCACTGAGCGCCACGACAGAAAGACTCAAATGCTGACGCGACTATGGCAGGCGATCAAGCGCTGGTCGCCTTTCGGTGTGCTGGCGGATAACAAGCCTCGCCACTACCGGGAAATGCTGCGCGTACTGTGGGAAAACCGCGGTCGCTGGGGTTACGCTTGGCGCATTCTCCGGCACGGCGTCTGCGACGGCTGTTCACTTGGAACCACAGGACTGCGTGACGAGGTGTTGCCTGGTCCCCACGTGTGTCTGACGCGGCTCAAACTGCTGCGGCTCAACACCATGGGGCCCATCCGCCATGATGCCTGGACTGACGCGAGCAAGTTGGATGCTCTGACCAACGAACAACTGCACCAATTGGGGCGTCTGCCTTACCCCATGTTGCGCCGAGCGGGCGAGACCCAATTTCGCCGCATCAGTTGGGACGACGCGACGAAACTGGTCGCCGACAAGCTCGCCAATTCCGACCCGGATAAAGTTGGCTTCTTTCTGACCAGTCGCGGCCTGACCAATGAAACCTACTACATGATGCAAAAGCTGGCGCGCATCGCCGGCACGCCGCACGTCGACAGCTGCGCGCGCTTGTGTCATGCCGCTAGCGGAACGGGCCTGAAACAGACCATCGGCTACGGCGCACCGACCATCAGCCTGACTGACCTGATTGGCACGGACCTGATCTTCATCATCGGCAGCAATCTGCCCAACAACCAACCCGTCAGCACGAAGTACCTCAACGCGGCTCGCAAAGCCGGCTCACGAATTATCGTCGTCAATCCTTTCAAGGAGCCCGCCCTGGAGCGTTACTGGATCCCGAGCGTGGCCAGCTCAGCCGTCTTTGGCAGCCGCTTGATGGACGAATACTACCCAGTCCGGCCCGGTGGGGACATCGCGTTCATGAGCGGCATCTTGAAAGCGCTCGACGAAATCGATGGCTTTGACGAGGCGTTCATTGAGCAGCACACGACGGGTTTCGAGCCGTTCCGCGAGCAACTGAAGCGCACCACTTGGAACGAAATCACGCAAGAGTCGGGTGTCAGCGAAGCTGAGCTGCGCGCGCTTGGGGAACAATTCAAGCAGGCCAAGAGCGCTGTGTTCGTCTACTCGATGGGGCTGACGCAGTACGAATTTGGCGTGCAAAACGTGAAGATGGTCGTCAACATGGCACTGTCCCGCGGCATGATTGGTCGCGAAAAGTGCGGCATCCTTCCGATCCGTGGTCATTCTGGCGTGCAAGGTTCGGCCGAGTGCGGCGCCGACGCGGACAAGCTGCCGGGCTCGTTAGAGATCACGGATGAAAATTGCGAGCGGCTGGAGCGCGAATGGCAACACTCCATCCCACGGCGGCGCGGACTGCGGGCGGCACATCTGTTGGATCACGCCAAAGAAGACGGGCTTGACCTGCTCTATCTGGTCGGCGGCAATCACCTGGAGACCATGCCCGATCGCGCCGGTGCTCGCCGTGGTCTGAGCAACGTCAAGCTGCGTGTTCATCAAGACATCGTGCTCAATAGTTCGACGCTGCTGCCAGCGAAGGAAGCCGTACTGCTACTGCCCGCCCAAACCCGCTATGAGCAGAAGAGCGGCGGGACCTCGACGTCGACGGAGCGACGCATCCGCTTCACTCCCGAAATCCCGGGACCGAGAATCGAGGAGGCGCGTGCCGAGTGGGAGATCCCAGCGTTGATTGGCAAGCAACTCAAACCTGACCAACCAAAGCTGTTCGACTACTCCGACACGCAACAGATCCGTGAAGAGATGTCGCGCGTGATGCCGCTCTACCGCGGAATCGAAAAGCTGAGCCACGAGGGTGACGCCATGCAATGGGGTGGTCCCAATCTTGGCACGCAGGGCTTCCCGAACATGCCCGATGGCAAAGCCCGCTTTTCCGTCGTCAATATCCCGCGAGTGGATGTTCCAGAAGGTCGCTTCCTGCTGACGATGCGTCGCGGAAAACAGTTCAATTCGATCACCTATGGCAACCGGGACCCACTGACCAACAATAGCGAGCGCTCGGACGTACTGCTGGACCCACGCGACATCTCGGAGCTCGGGCTGAACTCGGGCGACCGGGTGCGACTGTTCAACGACCACGCCAGCATGGAGGCCCGAGTCAGGCCCGGTCCATGTCGCCGACAGCACATCCAAGGCTTCTGGCCAGAATGCAACGTGCTACTGCAACCCAAGTATGATCCTGAGTCGGGAGAGCCGGACTACAACACAGCCGTCGGTATCGAGCGTCAGCTATGAAAGACGGCACGCGCGGGGGAACGGCACGCATCGATCTGCTGCGTGTCACCACGCAACATGCGGATGGATCCCCTGCTGATGCCAGCGATTGGGTGGCAGTAGAAGAACCACTGCAGATCCGCATTGCCGAACACCCGATCGCAACAACAATGCGCACCCCCGGAAACGACCGAGAGTTGGCGCTTGGCTTCTTGCTCTCTGAGGGCTTGATACGCTCGGCGGACGACATCGGCAGCCTGGCGGTATGTGGCAAGCCCAACGATCCCGACTACGGAAATGTGTTGGAAGTCACGCCCGCTCCTGGTCACACGATCGAAACGGATCCCCTGGAGAGAAGCAATCGCCGCAGCTACAGTAATTCCTCGTGCGGCGTCTGCGGCCGCCAAAGCATTGAAGACCTACGGGCGCTGTGTGAACCGTTGGCAGACGTTGCCACGTGCAGAGTGGCACGCATCCGCGAACTCCTGGCTGACTTCTCTTCCCGCCAGCATAACTTCGCCCAAACTGGCGGCGTGCATGGCGCCGGAATAGCCAAAGCGCGCGGCCAAGGCTGGCTCGGAGTCTTTGAGGACATTGGTCGGCACAACGCCGTCGATAAGGCGATCGGGCACGCGCTGCTCACCGGAGCGAGCCCGGATCTGCTGCTGGTCAGCAGCCGAGCCGGATTCGAAATCGTGCATAAAGCCTGCGTCGCACGGATCCCGATTGTCGTCTGCATCTCCGCTGCCAGTAGTCTGGCGATTCAGACCGCGGACGAGTTTGGAGTCACGTTGGTGGGCTTTGCTCGCGACCACGCGCTCAACGTATACACGCACTCCCAGCGCTTGTTGTCCTAGCGGACGACCTTTTCATCCACGCGCGCCATGCGTTTCATCCACGCGCGCCGGGGACACCACTGACTAGGACTTGCCTGGTAGCACCGAAGTACGTCGACGGAACGAATCTTTGCGCTCGAGCAGGAACTGCAACGCCTCATCGTAGTCATGGAACACCATGGAGGTGCCTTCGATGTCATCTTGCTTTAGAAGTCGACGCGATTGAAGTTCGCCGATCTGCGACTTCAAGACGAACACCGCCCACGCATAGCCTCGGATCAGTTCGCGCCGATACGGAGCCATCCACACCTCATACTCAGGGTCGTTGTTGGGCAACGCCTCCCGCGAGTCCATCAACAGGGCTTTGCCATGGCGTCCAAGCATGTCCAGCCGATCGAGCATCGGAGTGAAGCTCGCCTCCACCTCCATGCGAGAGGCAAAGCGCCTCGGCAGCCGTTTGACGACCAGTATGGGCACGTCCTCCATCAAAGCGACGTGGAAGTGCTCATCACTGAAGACGAGCCTACTGCCGCCATCGCTTTGGATACGGGACTGTGTCATCTCATACCACGACTGTGTGCGCTGCTCCGACGTACCAGAGTTCGCGCCCATTTGCGACGACACAAGGCGGTAGAACGCGCCAAGACGACAATTGTGAGTGCTAACTGCTCCCGCCGAGGTGGTGGGATAGCTCCCACATTATCGGCATTTTGAGGTCGCGAAAACTGAAGGAAACCTTGGGCCAGCGTGCAAACGCCGCCATTGGGAGCGCGCGAGCTCTGGTCGGCGGAAAAAGCCCGGCGCTAGTCTCGCCCCGAACTCAAGCTGAATTCGGCGCAGAATCCGAATGGGTCATCGAGCCAACCCGACGAGTGCGTGAGTCATCGCCGCCGAGCGTTGAACGCCCGGGCCGCGCAAACTCGGCACGCGCCGGAATCGGATGTTCCCCGGAAGAAGATCCCGGGTTCACTTCGGCGCGACGCTGCGCCGACCTCGCTTCGCGGAACTTGCGTGGTTCAATCCCGTGCTTCTTCAACTTGCTCTGCAACGTCGTCGGCTTCAGCCCGACGAGCGCTGCCGCGCCATCTGCGCCATGCAACTTGCCAGATGTCCGCTCCAGGACACTCACGAAGTAGGCATGTTCGTTGTCAAAGAACGTCGGCAAATGCTGGGACGCCACGGGCGTCGCCAGTGGCGGAGAACTGGGAGTACGGCCTTCAGCCAGAGCAAGCTCCTGCGGCTGTAGTTGGCCGTTGGGGCGCATGATCGTCGCGCGCTCGACCGTGTTGACCAATTCACGCACGTTTCCCGGCCATGAGTGGGTCGTCAAGTGGTGCTTGGCATGCTCGGAAAGCATCCACGGCCCACGCCCCGTACGCTTGGCGATTTCTCCGAGGTGAAACTCTGCCAACGGCACCACGTCTTCCGGACGCTCGCGAAGGGCCGGAATGTGCAGCGGAAACACTGCGAGTCGATAATACAGGTCCTCCCGAAATCGCCCTTCAGCGATGGCGCTGTGCAAGTCCCTGTGAGTCGCGGCGATCACCCGCACGTTCACCCGGCAAGGCTTGTCGCTTCCAACCGGCTCAAACGTACCCTCTTGAAGGACTCGCAGTAGCTTTGCCTGCGTATCCAATGGCATGTCGCCGATCTCATCCAACAGTAGCGTGCCGCCGTTCGCCGTCAAAAACCTGCCCCGACGATCACGCACGGCGCCAGAGAACGCGCCCTTCACGTGTCCAAATAGTTCGCTTTCGACCAGGTTGGCTGGCAACGCGGCGCAGTTGAGTCGAACGAACGGCCCTTCGCTTCGCGGACTCCAGGCGTGCACCGCTTGAGCCAAGACTTCCTTACCGGTGCCGGTTTCTCCAAGAATCAGCACTGGCACGTCGGTCGAGGCGACCTGACGAGCTCTTGCGCTCAACTCACGCATTGCAGGCGAGCGGCTGGATTCAATTCGCAAGCAGGCGGAAGCGTCGGCTCCGATCTCAGACCGAAGCAAGCGGTTCTGTTCGTTCAATTGACGACGATAGCGCTCTAGTAGCTGGGTCTGGCGAGCCATCATCATCGCTAGTGACACCACCTTGGCGTAGACACCAGCCAACGTCACCATTGCCTGCGAGTAAGGGACGCATTCCTTGCGATCCAGGGTGATCAATCCGAGCGACTCGTTTCCAGCAAACAGCGGGACCACCATGCAGGAGTGACCGTGGGGTAAATCCAGTACGCCGTCGTAAGGATCCCCTTCCCTGCCCGAGTGATGCTGCTCCGTCACCGCCATCGGGCGGCGTTCTTCGAGCGCTTTGCGCACTGTCGGGAAGCGAGACAGCTCCAGCTGGTGTTGCCTGACTTTGTCGTTCGCGAGCGGACCGACCGCAGTGCGTACGGACAAAGTGTCACCGCTCAGTTCGAATACGGCGGCGAGATCGTAGGGGATGATTTCAAACAAAGCGTCGAGCGCTTTGGCGAAGACCTCTTCAACGGCCTGCGGTGTCGCAGCTAATGCCGTCAGTTCTTCCAAGTCGGCAGCATAGTCGTGGTTCACGGATACCCTCTGGGCGATGCCCGGAATCTGGTGTTCGAAAGGACGCGGGGGGATTGACACTGGTTTCTTGGGGCGCGCGGTTCGCATCGCAAGATGCAACCGTACAGAGCACTTCTTATGCCATTGACGAAATAAAGTTAAGCCATTGAAATTGCTTGGGAAATACCCGAACACCCAAATAACAAATGACGATATGTCGACATTTCATCAACGATTATCAGTTGTAACTAAATATCGTTGAGCTCTCCATGACTGAGGACCCCACGCCCGCAAAGGGCTTGACTGATCACCAAATCGACGAACGGGGAAGCGGCGCTACATCCCTCCAGCCACAGCGAAAGCTGAGCGATATTTGCGATCGGCGACGTTCACCCAAAATCGTGAAGCCAAATCCTGAAACGCTAGCGCGCATCATGTGCGCCTGATTAGACTGCCGCGCCATGAGACTGGTTGGAGCATTAGGAATTTCTTTGACCGCCATGGCGCTGTGCGCTTGTGGTGAAGACGCTGGCGAACAGCCCATTGACACCACTGGCGGCGGCACGGGCGGAAGTGCTGCTGGCGCCGGTGGCGATCCAGTCGGAGGCGCTGGTATGCCCGCAGGCGGCGCCGGCGGTGATGTTGGCGGTATGGGCGGAGATCCTGTCGGCGGCGCGGATACCGGTGGCGCTGGCGGCGACCCGGCGGGCGCGTGCCCGGCCATCAACGCCCCAGCGGGCTCCGTGCTGCCCGCACCCCAAGCGGTCATCAGCGAAATCGCTCCGGGAATGTACATCATGATCCACAACAACACCGACGCTGAGCTGCCGCTCGCCGGTCTGGGGTTGTGTGCCAACTACGCTTTCTACAGCTCGATCCCAGCGCTCAATCCCCCGGTCATGGCGATCCCGCCGCGCGGGTTTGTGGCGATCCCCTGGACCAGCGCCATGGACGACGCCTCGGTCACCGCGGAGAGCGGCGAGATGATCCTATTCGAGGGTGACTTCGTGCCGAGCGACACCGGTGAAGACGTGTTGGACTTCGTCTGCTGGGGCGACAATCCTGACACTCACGGGCGTAAAGACGGAAGCGACAGCGAAAGTCAGCGTTGGTTCGACGAGGGATGCGCGCCGGGGACGACGGCGGGCGCGATCCGGCGCATTCCCGGCAGCTCGGGCGAAGACTCGGCGTCTTACGACGCGAGCGCCAGCCCGATGATGTGCCCCTAGTTCGGCCCGGAGTGGTGGCTAGCCGAGGGGACCTCCCGGCTAGCCGCAGCTGCAGGCGCTCGTCATAGACGCCACTCTCCCCCGATGCCGACCATGGGTCCGCCGATGGTCTGATCATGGCACTCGAAGTCGTCTCCCACGAAGGGCTCCAATTCCGGGCAGCCATGGTCGATCAATACAGATCCCCCGACGCCAACCTCCAGGAAGAATGAGTCGGCGCCGCCGTTGCCGTACATCAAGCTGCGCAGCGCCACTTCACCGAAGCCGTAGCCCACGTTTCCTCCGCCTCCTCGCAGCAGCAGCCAGGAGGCATCTCCAACGGCTAGCTGACCCTGCATTTCCAAAGACGCGAAATTCGTGGTGCTGCGAAAGATGACCACCGAACTTCGAGCGGCGAGATGCAAGCCATCAACCGCCCCGAGTCGCAACAGCTGCACAATGGACAGGCCTGAGCCCGTCTCCACATCGGTGTTGTTGACGCTCTGCCCGCCAAAACCAAGACCGGCAGAGAAAGCTTTGGAGTCAAAAGCGCCGAAAACGTACCCGGACCATGGAAAGGTCGCTCCGTCCGCGTCATCTGCACCGATGCCCACCGGGTTCAACGCAGCACCGTAGTGCCAGTTTTCCGTGCGGCGTCCGAGGGACAACTCGGCCAGTACGCCCCCTCCAACGCTGCCCAAGCTGAACATCGGGCGCGCCAACGCCCGCAGCTCCCAAACGCCCGGCACTCGCGGAGGGGCCACCCGACTTTTGGTTGCCGGTTCACGCGTCAACCGGGCCTGGGCTCCGACCTGGACGTACTCGTTTACCCCGATGCGAATGCGCGCGCGGTCCCTCCACAGTTCGACGACGGGGCCCACCACCACCCGACGGCGATTCATATCCTGTTCTCCCCCAACAACCAGACTATCCCCGTCATAGATCGCCACCTTGTCGCGCAGCGTCAGCCCCTCGCTGGCCCCGATGCTGACAAATACATCGCGATCAACGACTTTCACGACAGTGCCCACCAACACGACCTTCTGCGCTGGCTCGGCCTGAGCCGGCTCGGCTTTCGGAGCTGGGGGAACTGCAGAAGGAGCGGTCAAGTCCGGCGGAGGAGGCGCTAAACCTGGCAGCGGGCGCTGGGGAGGCCCCGGCAACTCTTGCTGTTCATCCGAACCAGCAATTGCCACCGCGTGCTCACGAGAAATCCGAGCCCAGACGCTCCCGTTCCTGGAGAAGAAGCCAAGCACACGTCCACCCATGTCACGCGTCTCGATCGCGCGCAGTTCACCATCCGCGTCGTTCAAAACCAGCAGACCGTGCGTCCCACAAGCAACCCAGACCCGACTGCCGCCCTTCCAATGACCTGAGTACTCACAGGGTAAGTCAGGGTTGGCGACCAGTAACTCCCCGATCCGGCCCTCCAAATTTTGTGGCGCTGCATTTTCTGACGCTGCCCCGGGCGAAACCTGTGTGGAAGTATTCTGGGAAGGGGGATTCTGCGAAGGCGGCTTCGCCCCCGCTCGAGTCGGCGCCGCGGGCGCGGGCCCAGACGGCGGCGGGGACGCCTTGGATTTAGAAGCGGGAATTCCCGCGGCTGGAGATCCGGGGGGCCCAGACTGGGCAAACGATGGCGATCCCCACAACACGCCGCTCACGGCCAGCAGGCCGGCGCCGGTGCGCACAAGTTTATTCGGTGTTTTCAATGACATGCGCAACCTGCTTTGGCTCACGTGGCGGTTCTAACCCGAATTCAAGCAGCGTTCCATACCCCTTCAAGAGAACACCATCGGTACAACGCTACCCTGTCTCACCGTTTTCACTGGTTTGGGGGCCGTTCCCCCACGGCCTGGAGGCCACCCCCGACAGGTCAACGTTGTGAGTAAACGCCTATCGGCTATCCTGTCCACAAGAGGAACGCTGATGGGAACCAATCGCAAATCTTTCGCTCGTAACGGCTCATTCTCCGGCACTACCGCTTTGGTGTGGCTCGCCCCGCTGATCGGAGCGCAACTACTGGCCTGCAACGCGTTCGACGAAAAGCAAGAAACGCCCATCGGCAAGAGCGTACGCATCGTACCCACTGATGAGCGCGCCGTCGAGGAGCCGAGTTCACCTCCGCCACCCATCACTGGCGGGACCATGCTCACCCTGGGACAGGACGCTAACGGCCTACCCATTTCTTTGGTTGCTGATCCCGACCGCGATCGACTGACGCTGACCTCTGGCGGCGAAGCCCAACACATCGAGCTGGAGCGAGGGGACCAACCCTTCCGCATCACCCGCGACGGCAGCGGAACCGCGTACGTCGTGCTACGCGGTAGCGGGCAAGTCGCCAAGATTGATGTCACCGCAGCCAGCGTTGCTGCCCGAATTGACGTGTGCGCCACTCCGCGCGGAATTGACTACGACACTATCAATGACCAACTGCTGGTGGCGTGCGCCGAAGGCAAGCTGGTGACCGTCTCTCCGAGCTCCGAGAGTGTCGTATCCGAGCTGGTGCTCGAGCCAGATCTGCGGGATGTGGTGGTCCAAGGCGAACGGACCTATGTCAGCCGCTTTCGAACTGCAGAGGTCTTGTTCATCGAGTCCGGTGAGGTTGTGCGCCGGGTGAGCCCGCGTCAGATCGACACGACGCTCTTTCTGGGAGTGCCCGGCCCCGACGGAGAGTTCGAAAAGACGCGTACGCTGCAACCTGAGGTGGCTTGGCGCATGATCGGCGACCCGCAAGGGGGCGTGTTAATCGCTCACCAGCGTGCCGTGGTCGATCCTGTCGGAGTAGACCCCCACGACCCTGGCGACGACGACGACGAGTTCGTCACGGAGGTGAGCTCATCGCCTTACGGTGGCAGCGCGTCGCCTTTCAACACGGGCCCGGACTGCAGCGCCATCGTTCAATCTGCGGTGACCAGCGTGGCCGAAGACGGCACGACTCGGAGCACCTTCAACCTCGCGGGCCTGGTGCTGCCCGTCGACATCGCGGTCTCGCGTGATTCCCAACGCATCGCCGTCGCCAGCGCTGGCCTGCTCGATCCGGAGATGCCACGCCAAACCACCAAGTTCATTGATGACCCTGATTTTGACGGCGATGTCGCCTTGGTTGGTCCCGCACCTGCGGGGGCAAGCACTCGGGGCGGCGTCGCGGTCATCAATCGCGCTCAGCTCATGGACGAACAGTTTTTCGAAGGCGGCGGCGCTTGTGCGGTCCCGGCAACGCTACCCAGTGGCCCGGCCACGTCGGTCGCGTTCGACGACAACGGCGAAATCATGATTCATGAGCGCCAACCGGCAACGCTCACCCTGCTCAACGTCAATACCCGTCAAACCCGGCAGCTCACCGAGCTTGGGGGCGAGGCGGTGCGGCACACCGGCCACGAAATCTTCCACCGTGACTCCGGCGGAGGTCTAGCGTGTGCCTCCTGCCACCCTGAAGCCACTGATGATGGACACGTGTGGGTCTTCGAAGGCTTCGGCGAACGCAAAACGCAGCACGTCGGCATCCCCCTGAAGAACACGGCCCCGTTCCACTGGGACGGTTCGCTTCCGAATCTAGACCAGCTGATGGATGAGATCTTCGCGCAGCGCATGGGTGGCGTTTTCCAAAGCCCCGACCGCTTGGACGCTCTCCAAGGTTGGATGTTCGCGAGAGAGGCACCTGTGCTGCCGGTGGAGGATGCGGACGCGGTCCAGCGCGGCAAGGAGCTGTTTCATTCGACGGAAACGACTTGTGCAACCTGCCACGCCGGCGATGATTTCACAGACAACCTCAGCTACGACGTAGGCACTTCCGACGGCGTTCGTCTGCAGGTGCCGCCCCTGCGCGGCTTAGCGCTACATCCACCGTACATGCACAATGGCTGCGCGAAGACACTGGAAGAGCGTTTCAGCGAAGGCTGCGGCGGCGGTGATCTGCACGGTAGGACATCTCAGCTGTCTGCCGACCAAATTGGCGACCTAATCTCCTACTTGAAGACGCTCTGAACCGGGCAGTTAACCTGCGGTCGCTTTGCGGCGCCCAAGATACACTTGCTCCCGCAGGTAGCTCGCTCCGCGGTCGGCAAATTGCGGAGACTCCGCCAGGATGTCCTGATCATCGACGAGTTCGAGTTCGAAATTGGGCGTCAAGCGACGGATCTCGTCTGCTGGGACTGAAAATGGGGGGCCCGAACCGATGTCGTGCTCAAACCCGATCAGTAACAACGCCGCGCCAGGAGGCGAAAGCGCTGACAACCGGGCAACATACTCGGCGCGACGCTCCGGCGGGATAGCCACGCACGCGGCTCGATCGTAGACGAGATCGCAGGCGGGGATGTCCGTCGGTTTGAGCTTAAACCAGTCCGCCACCAAGAGCCTCACCCGAAGCGGTTCTTCGGCCGTGGTTTCGTAGCAGGTGACGGCTCCTTGCTCCTGCCGGCTCATGCTCAGTCCCTGCTCATCAAAGAAGTCGTGAACAGCCTGCTCGACGAATTCGATGCCCACCACCTCGTGTCCTTGTCGCGCCAGCCACACGAGGTCCTGGCTTTTGCCGCACAAGGGGACCAACACGCGCGGGGCGTGGGCAGAGTCCGGCGAGCGACGCCCAAGCCATCGTTCGTGCCACTTGACCAAGTTGGCGTTGACTTCAGGCAAGTGAAACCCGATGCGACCCTGGCTCCAACGGCTCTTCCAAAAGCTGTGCTCCACGATCTTGGTTCTGCCTCTTCTGGAAGAAACTTGACACTGATATTATGTTCAGTACCATCATTTCTCATGCAAGGCTTCCTGTTTGGCCACGCAGACCCCTCAGTGGACGGCTCGTTCAGCCAGGTCCGGCGGATCGAGCTGAACAACACCGCTTGGGTCGAGCGAGTACCCGAGTGGCTCGCCGGCCACTCTGTGCTGTTTGAACGCTTGCGCGATGAGGTGGACTGGAAGCGTCAGCAGCGCGAGATGTACGAGCGGGTCGTGGACGTGCCGCGGCTGCTTGGCGCTCTAAAGTCTGGAACCGGCAGCCAAGCCCTACTCCAGCGGATCGCGGAGATGTTGGGCCATCGCTACTCGAAAGACTTGAGCGCCATCAGCCTGGCGTACTACCGCAACGGACTGGATAGCGTGGCGATGCACGGGGACAAGCTCGGCCCGTCCGTAGATGACGCGGTGGTCGCCGTGCTGTCGTTGGGGTTCCCTCGCAGATTCCTGATGCGCCCCAAGGCTCAACCTGGCGCGCGTTCGCTGAGCTTCACCTGCGGCTGCGGTGATCTGTTGGTGATGGGGGGATCTTGCCAGCGGGACTTCGAGCACGGAGTACCAAAGACCGCCCACGCCGACGGGCGCATCAGCGTGATGTTCCGGCAGCCATCCCCCCGTGGACTTAGCGAAGCATTGGAGGCGGGCCTGGCAGGAGCGGATCATCAGCGGCACTTTGGCAAACCGAGCCCCGGCAAGTCGCCGCGCAGCGCAGCCTAGCTGCGGGTTCCGAACCTCCAAGACTTGCCCAATTGAAGGGGGAGGTGTCAGGCTTTTCGCTGTGAAAATCCTCGTCGGGGCTGTCCATGCAAACTCGCCGCCGCGCCCAGCTGGAAGCGGAGCTCTGCTCCTTCTGGTTGGCGTGCTGGCAGGCTGCTCCGGCTCAGTCCAGGCCAAGGCCAACACCAGCGGCGATGCCAGTGCCAAGGCAGAGTTGAGCGATCCCGAAGACCCCTTCGGGGACATGAGCGAGCGTAGCGCAGAGCGCGCGCAGCCAGCGCAACAGCCACCACCGGAGCAGCCGCTGGCAGAGCCGGCAGAGCTGGCGCTGATGGGGGCACGGCACGATGTGTACCTGAGAGCCAAGCAGGCGGAGGTCTGTAGCTGCCTCGCGGTAGTGGCGGGTCCAGCCAATGACTCTCGCCTGGTCTGGGAATCCGCAGTGCCGGAAATCGATCCGCAAAACCAACTAGTCGTTGCGTTCAGCTCCCACGACCAGAGCTGCAAAGAGCGAAAGGATGACAGCCGTCAAGCTGCTTACCGCGGCTACGCGCGCTCTGGGAACGATGTGATCGTGATGATTGAGGAGGCCAAGTTTGGCCGTCCTGCGATAACGGGAGCCATCGTTCCGCGCCCCTTGGAAGGCGGGCACCTTTTCGTCCAACCCGCCGACAGCGAGCTACCCTTTGGCAAAAGCAAACAAGCCGAAGGTCTGTGTGAGGTCGCCGACATTCCTCCCGCGCTGCCAGCAGGCGGCGTCGACTTGGGAGCCATCGAGGAGCCCGAGCCTCCGACAGAAGCCGAGGACTCCGAGCAACCAGATCTAGGCCCCAACTTGATTGGAGATCTCTCCAAAGACCCAATCGAAGATGAGCCGGATCCGGAAAACTTCGACGAGTACGACGACGACGAGCACAGCAAGCGGGACGGCGTGTACTTCGGCGTGGTCGGCGGCGCGGGCTACGCCAGAATGGACTTCCCGGTTGGCGCCGGAGTGCCTGATGCGCCGCTGACGTCCATCCCGATCAACGTCGACGTAATGATCGGCGGCAGCCCGGTTCCGGACTTGGCCATCGGAGCCATACTAGGTGGCGCGTCGGGGTCGGAGCCCACGATGGAGGTTACGCTCCCCGCTGGCACAGGGATGACCGCCGAGCAGGCATTGATGGGCAGCGGATTCGATGTGCAAGGCAACACCGTCACGCTGACGGACACGCGCCTGAACATCGTGCGGCTGGGAGTATTTGCCGACTACTACCTGATTGAGGACTCCAACCTGCACGTGTTGGCGGAGGTGGGATACCTCTCAGCGTTCTTTTCTGGCGGCAATGGTAGCTCCGACGACCTGCGTGGCCCCGGCTTCGGCCTTGGACTTGGTTATGACTTTTGGTTGAGCCACAGTTGGAGCCTAGGCTTGCTCGCGCGCGGCACGTTCGCACCGCTGACCGCCTCCAACATCGATTTCAGTACCAATCTGATCTACCCGGTGTTGCTGGCAAACCTCACGTATCACTGAGCGCGGTCATCCGGCCCAGCACCGCTCAACGGCAGGTGAGCGTCTTGCTATCGCAGATCGATCCCGCCGGGCACTCCGGGCTCCCCTCCCCGCAGCGCGCGTGCTCGCATAAGCCATTTTTCTCGTTGCAGATGAGCGGCGGATGGCAGCCCGTCACCTGGCAGCGTGCGCCAGCCGCCCAGACCGCGCCGGCGGCGGCGCCCGTGATCGCCGCTTCCCCAGGCCCGCCTACGTTCACACATTCCACCTGACCGTCACGTCGAGCACACTGTTGACTGCTGATGCAGCCGCCCAGCGTCACAATCAGCAGCAGACCGAGCCACCCGAGTCCAAATCGACGCGCCATACGATTGGAGCCTAGCAATATGCTGGCCAACCGCAGCCGCACGCCAAAAAGGCGCCACCGAGTCCAAGCCGCAGGACAAACTCGCGTCGGAGTGCGTCCGACGAAGCGTATCGCACGCCGTACGTATCTAGACGGCACTCACAGCTGTGCCGTTGAGTCACGCCACTGCAAGAGGAGCCGCAGCGTTCGGGCTACAGCTCACCCAACTCTGGGTAGAGCGGGAAGCCTTTGAGGAGCTCGAGCACTCGCTCCTGCGCTTGCTGCTTCACAGAGTCCGGCAGGTCAAACTTGGCTTTGCCTGGTGCGCCGCTCTTGGCGACCGACGGCTTGGTATTGCTCAAGACCAAATGAGTGACTTTGGCAATCTCGGCCATTTCTTCCGCGCCCATGCCGAGCGTGGTCGTAGCTGGGGTGCCAAGCCGCAAACCGCTGGTGTACCAGGGACCATTGGGATCGTTTGGCAGCGAATTCCGATTGAGGGTCACACCACATTCGCGCAATGCCGATTCCGCCTGGCGCCCCGTCAACCCGTAGCTCTTGGTCACGTCCACCAACAACAAGTGGTTGTCACTGCCTTCGGTCAGCACCGTCATGCCCTGCTCGATGCAGGCGGCCGCCAAGGCTTGGGAGTTTTCCACGATACGCTGGGCGTAGCCTGCAAAGTCTGGTGACTTGGCTTCGTTGAAGGCCACGGCCTTGGCGCACATCACGTGAGGCAGCGGGCCGCCCAAAATCGCCGGACAGCCCTTGTCGACGTACTCTGCGTATTCTTTGTTGCACAGCACGATACCGCCACGCGGCCCCCGCAGGGTCTTGTGAGTGGTTGAGGTCACGATGTGAGCGTGGGCGACTGGATCAAAGTCGCCTGTGAAGACCTTGCCAGCAACCAGACCGGCGAAGTGCGCCATATCGACCATGAATGTGGCGCCTACTTCGTCTGCCATTTCGCGCATCTTGGCGAAGTTCAGCCTCCGCGGATAGGCGCTGTATCCCGCCAACAAGATGCGCGGTTTGAGCTCTTTGACCTGAGCGTGGAGCTTGTCCAAATCGACCAAGCCCGTGCCAGGGTCAACGCCGTAGGAATAGGCATCGAACAGGTGACCCGAAATGTTGAAGCGGTACCCATGGGTCAAGTGCCCACCAGAGTAATAGTCCAACCCCAACAGGCGTTGATTGTGAAGCGCCTCGCGCACTTGGTTCCACTGCTCCCGCGACAACTTGGCCACGTTCGGCTCTCCCAGCTGGTCGAGCAGCGGCGCTTGCACGGTCTTGGCGAGGATTGCGGAAAACGCCACCATGTTGGCGTCCGCTCCAGAGTGGGGCTGCACGTACGCGTGGTCAGCACCGAATAACTCGCAAGCCAACTTGCTGGCAGTCTCCTCGACACCATCAACGTTGTCGCAGCCCGCGTAGAAACGATGGCCAGCGAACCCCTCAGCGTACTTGTCGGTAAACCAGTTGCCTTGGGCTAGCTGCACCGCCAATGAGCAGTAATTCTCGCTGGCGATCAGCTTGAGATTCTGCCGTTGATCGCGCAGCTCCTGCACAATCGCGTCGGCCACGCTGGGCAGGCTGGTGGCCACGTGATCCAGCGACGCCAAGCAGGCGGCGGTGGCAGGGTTCGGGGACTTGCCTTCCAGGCTGGACAGGTAGCGCATCAACCGAGATGCAGATGGATCACTCATAGGTCTCTCCGGATTCTTCGTCCCTGGATCTGGCGACCCGGAAAAATCCGGGTGGGACGCGCGCGGGGGACCCCCTCTTCCGCCCACAGGAGCTGTTTTGTCAAGCCCAGAACGCGGATCACGCGGCTCGCGGACAGCTAGTGCACGTCATGCTCCCAATGACTCCACAGGTAATTCCACTGTTCGGCTTGTCCGAGCGCCCATACGGCGCGGCACCCAATGGCTCGGCTGAGGCCGCGAAGGTTTTTGACTTGCAGGCCAGGAGGCAACCGCGAAAGACCGCAAGGGCTAGCGAGTTTCCGCCCAGCGGTCGATAGTCGCGCCCATGGCCGAGCCTGACTGGCTGTCAAAAGCGGAGCGCTGGACCGTAGGTGCTCTATCCGCGGTGCACGGCGCGTTGTTCCTGTGGGCGGCCGCCAACCTGCCGTGGACCACGTGGACGACCTTTTCCGTGGCGAGCGGCTTGTGCGGTCTCTGCCACGGAACCACCGCCGTGGCCTGCGCGATTGCCGCGAAACCGCGCTGGGTGGTGGGATGTTGGAAGCTGAGCTCTGCAGTCGGGCTGTGCCTGCTGCTGCTCGTCTCCTGGCAGGTGTTTACTGGAGGCAGCTACATCGCTTCCCTGTACGGTCAACTGGGCCAAGGCCTGTTCGCTGCTTTGGTCGCGATTTGGGGACTGTTCGTGCTGATGACCCTGCCGCTGGGCGCATGGGGACTGGTCCGCACCCGCCAGCTGCCCCCGCATTGGCCGAGTTGGGCGCGGAGTCGCCACGCCACGCGCGGCGCAGCGGTCATGCTGGTCGCGGGTTTCGGCATCGCTGGCGGGTTCAGTCGCGCGAGCGCCCACCCTACACCCCTCGCCAGCGTCAGCAGCGAGACTTTCCAACCACTCGTGGAGGTGTTGCGGCCACGCGCTGGCGAGGCCATTCCGTGGTCTGACAAGAGCCGGCGCCGGGCCAAACGCCGCGTGAGCTGCAAACAGCTGCCCACCGAGACTCCAACTCTAATCGCCACATACCTTCACAAGGACAAGGCTAAGAGTCGCTGCTTTCACGGCGAAACGCCGGCCGACGCAGCGAGCGCGGCCGCGGCGTTCATGGATCGAAACCAGATACGTCCGCCAGTCAAACTCGATTTGCTCACCGCCGAGGCGCGCTTCAAAGCTGGTCCCGATCTGGTCGAGACGTTCAAATTGCGCCCTGGGCTAGATGGCGTGTGCGCAGGCAAACGCTGTTTGATGCCCTGGCAGCTAGTGGCACGTGGGGCGTTTCTCGAGAACCGGCCATTGGAATTCGTTCGAGACTTGCGCTTTGGAGTCTCCAGTGATGGCCTGAGGAGGCGGTTGGGTAACCACACGGACACGTTGCTTCGGGTAGAAACCCAAAGCGCGCTGATCAATGTCGACGGCGAGCTCGTACCCCTCAAACGGCTGCGACCTGAGCAGCTTCAGGTAGACCAAGACACCATCGCCAAAGCCATGCAAGCGGCGGAGCAGCACGTGCTCGACGCGCAGCTCGATGACGGCAAGTTTCGCTACACCTTGCACCCATTCAGCGGCAAAGCCACCACCACCAACTTCAATCTCGCGCGCCAGGCAGGCACCGCGTTTGCAATGTGCGAGCACGCTAGTGACTCCCCAAACGTCAAACAAGCGATCGTCAGAGCCCTGAGGCTGCTACTCAAACACGAAAAGAGCAGCGTGGGCGGAGAGTTGGCAGGACTGGTCATGAAGTCTAGCCAGACAGAAGCTCGTCTAGCGTCATCTGCACTTCCACTGGTGGCGTACCTGGCTTGCCGGTCGCGCGTTGGCCCGAGCTTCGACGGGAGCATCGCGCGTCTGGCACGCTTGGTTTTGGCGCTGCAACGCCCGGATGGCGGCTTTCATCCCCGCTACGACCTGAACGCCGAGCGCGCCATCGCCGGTAAGGAACCGCTGTTCGCACCGGGGCAATCAATCCTGGCGCTGGTGTTGCTCCAGAAGCTCTTGGCCGAGGATTCACTGCCCCCCTCGCTAACGAGCCTGGACCTCTCAGCGATAAGAAGCGCCACGGCGCGGGCCATGGACTACATCGCGCACGAACACTGGGCGCATTCCATGTATCCGTTCTTCTTCATTGAAGAAAACTGGCACTGCCTGGCAGCAGCGGAAGCGCTCGAAGTGCATCGCGACACGGCCTATGAAGACTTTTGCCTGGACTACATGAGTTTCAAACACCGGGTGATCTTGGAGCAGGGCAGTGTTGCCCCAGAGTTCGTCGGAGGCTACGGCTTCGGCAACGTGATCCCACCGCACAATACCGCTACCGCCGGCTACACAGAATCTCTCACCGGCGCGATCGAGGTCATGAAAGCCCGCGGGCTCGACAGCGACAAAGAGCAGCGCCTGCTCCTGAGTAGCTTTGGCTTCTTGTTGCGCCAGCAATGGACCGAGAACAATTGCTTTGCGTGCGTCCCCCAGGCTATTGGCGCGGTTTCTGAACACACGCACTCGCCCATCACCCGGATCGACTTCGTGCAACACGCCTGGGCTGGTTTGGCCGGCGTTCGCGTGCTCGATGACCACATCCTCAACGATACATCTCGTGCTAAGGCCGAGGCCATGCGATGACTACTAACAACGAAGAGAAAGACCGAAGCCTAAAACGTTGGGGCTACCTGGTCACCTTCGCCACCGCTCTTGCCGTGGCAGCCCCCATGTTGATCCCCGACGCGGAAGATTCGTTTCCGCTGTCGACCTACCCGATGTTCGCTCGCAAGCGCGGCAGCCCGAGAATCTATCAAGTGGTCGGCGTCACAGAAGAGCGCAAGGAGCACAAGCTCGGCCCCAAACTCCTTGGCACCCGCGAAGTGCTGCAGGCCAAGGTGCTGATCTCGCGCGCCTCCAAACGTGGGCGCGAAAGCCGGCGTAAACTCTGCGAGCGGGTCGCGAAGAACGTCGTCGCTCAGTCGAACGAAGACACGTGGCTCAAAGACATCACAGAGGTGCGCATCCAACGAGTTCGCTTCCATCCGATTGAGTACTTCACAAAAACGACCGAACCCATCTCACGACAGCGACTGTTTCGCTGCAAAGTACCTTGGGAGACCAAAAGTTGAGCGCTGCAAGTGATGGCGCGGAGAAATCTCCGCCCGAGGACACGGTTGAGCCTGTTGCGCCTGCTGTCGCCAAGCGTTCGCTTGGTCAGCGCTTTGATGGCTGGCTGTTCGACAGCATGCCAGCAGAGCGCGTGGCTACCCTCAGGCTATTGGTCTTCACGTTCGGGGTGACCTATCTACTGGTTCGAACGCGCAATCTGACGGACTTCCTCAAGTTCACCGGAGACGCTTTCGAGCCAGTCGGCCCTGTGTCACTACTAGCGAGCCCGCTGCCCGCCAGCGTCGTGATGGCCATCTTCATCGCGACCGTAGTGGCTGGCGTAGCCGCGACTGTGGGCTTTAAGTTTCGGTTCACTGCACCCATCTACGCCCTCGGCTTGCTCTGGGTGACCAGCTACCGAAACTCGTGGGGCATGATCTTCCACACCGAAAATCTGCTGGTCATGCACACACTCATTTTGGCCTTTGCACCAGCGGCGGATATCTGGTCCGTGGACGCGAGGCGCGCCGGAGCCGCACTGGAGCCGAGCCGAAAATCACGTAAAGCGGGCGGGCTCTACGGCTGGCCCGTGCGGGCAATGTGTATCGTTACGGCCTTGGCCTACCTGATTGCCGGAGTCGCCAAGCTGGAGCACGCAGGACTACAGTGGGCTTTCGGTGAGGAGCTCCGAATCCACATTGCGTTTGACGCGGTCCGAAAGATCGAGCTGGGCAGCGTACACTCGCCCTTTGCGCAACATTTGGTGCCCTACGCCTGGTTGTTCATGCCACTGGCCTGGCTGACGCTCGCGTTTGAGCTGGGCGCCCCGTTGGCACTAATTTGGCCGCGCGTCGGGCGGATTTGGTGCGTCGTGGCTTGGGGCTTTCACGTCGGCGTGTTGTCGTTGATGGCCATCGTTTTTCTGTATCCCCTGCTGGGAATCGCGTTTGCTTCATTTTACGCCGTCGAACGACCAGCGCAGCGCATCGCTCAGCGCATCTCTACCTGGACAAACAAGCGTAGCGCTACCAGCGACCCTGCACGTTCCCCATGAACTCGTATGGGTACCCAAGCTCAAACGCGCTGGCTTCGTCCAGCCGTTTGAGCTGGTCTTCCGTCAGCGTGAGCGCCGCCGCACCCATGCAGTCTTTCAGCTGCTCCACGCTACGAGCCCCGAAGATCACGGAGCTGACCACCGGTTTGGCGATCAGCCACGCAAGTGAAACCTGCGTCGCGCTCGCGTCGAGTTCCTCTGCCACCTGCCTGACGGCAGCAATGATGCGCCAGTTGCGGGGTTCATCCATCGCGTCGTAGCGTGCGCGCCACTTGGCCAAGCGTGAGCCCTGGGGCGGCTCTTGGCCTTGTTCGTACTTGCCCGTCAGAAACCCACGCGCCAACGGCGACCAAGGCAAGATCCCCATATTCCACTGCTTGCACAGCGGGACATGTTCCCGCTCGAGATCACGTACCACCAAGCTGTACTGGGCCTGCAAGGTCACGAAGTGCTCCAAGTGCTGCGTCTTGCTCAACCAGCGGCTGTCAGCCAGACGATACGCAGCGTAGTTACTGCAGCCGGTGTACAGCACTTTGCCTTGCCGGACCAGGTCATCAAGCGCGCGCAGCGTCTCTTCTTCCGGCACGCTGATGTCTTGCATGTGGATCTGATAAAGATCGATGTGGTCGGTTTGTAGCCGCCGTAGGCTGTCCTCGACGCAGCGCAGGATCCGGCCGCGAGCGGCACCAGTGCCGTTGGCCCCATCGCTCATCCGAAAGCGAAACTTGGTAGCCAACACCACTTGGTCGCGGTTCTTACGCTCGGCTAGCCAGTTCCCCACAACACGCTCACTGAGCCCGTCTTGACCGTACACGTCTGCGGTATCAATGAAATTGACGCCCCCCTCTAGGGCGGCGTCCATCAGCGAAAAAGCAGTGCCTTCATCGCATCCGACCTGATGCATGAACGAATTCTCATCCGCTTCACCAAACGTCATTGCTCCAAGGCACAACGGCGAAACCTTCACCCCTGCCCCACCAAGATTTCGATACTCCATGGTGCCTTTTTCTACGGCGGGCGCTGACAGAACGCAATCGCCTCCGCACATTCGCTCGCGACGCCATGCGCGCCCTCCAAAAAGCGAGCACACCGACGGGTCCGATAGCGCTCGCTCCGGGCGCAAAAACGGCACCTGCCATGGCGAACGCGCCGAGGGCTTGCGGCCCTGATGCGCCGGCACTAGGTACAGCCGATCATGGAGTGGGATGGTCTGCGTTTCGTCCTTGCGGTCGTTCGAAATTCATCTCTAGCCGCGGCTGCCGCAGAACTCGATTGCAACCCGTCCACCGTCACGCGTCGCATTACCGCGCTAGAAGAACAACTCGGCGTGCGTTTGTTCGACCGCTTGCCGGGCGGGTATCAAGCAACAGACACCGCTCTCGAGATGGCTGAGGTTGCCAAAGTGCTCGAGCAGCAGGTGCACCGACTAGATCGCCTGGTCAGCCAGAAAGACTCTCGCTTGAGCGGCGTGCTGTGCGTCACCCTCCCAGAAGCCCTGGTACGTCCGCTAGGTGCTGCATTCGGGCGCTTCTCACGTGAGTATCCAGACATCGAGTTGGAGGCTTTGGTCTCAACCCAGGCGCTGGACTTGAATCGTCGCGAAGCCGATGTGGCCATCCGTGCAACTTATTCCCCGCCGGAACACTTGGTAGGTCGGCGACTCGTGAAATATCGAGTGGCCAACTACGCGGCTCCCAGCTATCTGCAGCATCACGATCTCGACGGCGATCAGTCCAAGTTGTGTTGGGTCGGTTGGGGAGAAGCAGACCCACACCCCCAGTGGGTGCTTGACAGCCCATTCCCGAATGCCCCCGTCGTGCATCGCGTCGGTAACGTTGCCCTGCAACTAGAGCTGTGTCGCGCGGGCCTTGGGCTCGCGCAGCTGCCGTGTTTCATTGCCGCCCAAGCGCCAGAGCTCGTACGCCTCGCTCCCGAGCAGGGCATTCCAAATCGCGGGATCTGGGTCTTGACTCACCGAGACTTGAGAAAAACGGCTCGAGTTCGGGCTTTCGTCGACTTCATTTCTCGCGAAGTACAACAGCTACGACCGCTTTTCGAAGGCGCTACAATTCCGCACGGCGATCAGCTAATTGCTTCCGAATGAGTCAGTTCCAGCCCGGCATCTTCAACGCTTTACCCCCGCACGCTCGCTACTTGACGTTCCAACTGCGCCCCCGAGCTGCGCTCACCGAAGCGTTGGCTGAGCTGTCGAAGCGCCAATGGGGCGCTGAGCTGGTGGTCGGCATCGGCCCCACAACGGCGGAGCGAGCCGGTGCCAAGATTGCTGGCTTGACTGAACCGCCGCGGATTTGCGGTCGTGGCATTTCCATCCCGGCCACCCCTGCTGCACTCTGGTGCTGGTTGCGCGGCACTGACCGCGGAACCCTGCTGCACCAGGGCAGATCCATCGTCGAGCTGTTGCAGCCTGCGTTCGCGCTCGACACAACCCTGGATGCGTTCGTTTTCGATGGCGGTCGTGATCTGACAGGCTATGAGGACGGCACGGAGAATCCACATGGGGAGAAAGCGCTAGAGACCGCCTTCGTCCAAGCTGATTCCAACCTGGCCGGTTCCAGTTTCGTCGCCGTGCAGAAGTGGATACATGATCTGTCGCTCTTCCAGTCTTTCCCCCCCGCTGAACGCGACGACATCATCGGTCGCCGTCAGACCGACAACGAAGAGCTCGACGACGCCCCCGAGTCCTCACATGTGAAGCGCACCGCTCAAGAAAGCTTTGATCCGGAAGCCTTCATGCTGCGGCGATCCATGCCGTTCACTGAAGGCCAAATCTCTGGATTGAATTTCGTCGCTTTCGGCAACAGCTTTGATGCTTTCGAGGCTCAGCTCCGACGAATGGCTGGTCTTGACGACGGAATCCACGACGCTCTGTTTCGTTTCTCACGCCCCATTTCGACCAGCTATTTCTGGTGTCCGCCGCTCACCAGCGACGGCCAACTGGACTTGACTGCCTTGGGCCTGTGAGGACTCCGAACCGCAGCTCAGGATTCCAGCACGCACGATCTGTCCTGCCGAGGCGGCAAAGCGCAGAGCTTGCGCAAATGCCCGCCCACTGGGACGGCTGATACCCCCGAAAATCACAGCACAAATGGCCCGGGCCTTGCACCTAGCGCAGCGGTCTATGTCTGAGCCGAAACCCCGCCTAGCCCAGCCCATTTCAAGCAGTCTGCCCGCATTGAGTCGGTTCCCCGCACGATTGGCTGTACTCTGCGCCGCGACAAGTCTGCTCGCCGCGGTCGGGTGCGATGCCAAGGACGATGCGCCTGACAAAGCAAATCCGATGCAGGACGACACCGACCCAATGACATCGGCGTCCGGTCCGTCCATGGATGACCCGCCTGAGGACGACAACGATTCGTCGAACGGGGACGCGGGCAGCACTGACGTGGATGCCGAAGCCCCTTCGCCCTCCGCTGCCCCGCCGTTGGAGTTGCAGGCATTGGCCCCCCTCCCAACTGAGCAACACTGCTTGAATCCCGAAGATATGATGGAGTTGCGGGGCATGGGAGACGACGACTTGGAAAGACCCATGGAGGGCGATGGTGGAGTCGTGTCCGTTGATATCCTGTTGGGTGATGCAGGCATGGAAAAGACGCGCCTGTGGGCTCCAGAGCTGCTCAGTGAGACGGGCTGCTTCGAAGATACCGCAACTCTGAAAGTGGCCAAGGGGATCTTTCGATACGAGATGAACTCTCCGCTGTGGACTGACGGAGCAATCAAGGAGCGTTACGTCGCGCTGCCTCCCGACAAGAAGATTGAAATTGGCGAGGACAACCTCTGGCACTTCCCAATTGGCTCCGTCCTGATCAAGAACTTCATCATCGAGTTCGAACAAGGCAATGCGGCGAGCCGCCGCCCCGTCGAAACCCGACTGGGCGTCCATGCCGAAGACCGCTGGCACTTCTTCTCCTATCAGTGGAACGAAGAGGGCACGGACGCCACCCTGCTCGATGAGGACGTCTGGGAATTCGTGCCTACGACTCTTCATACAGAATCAGGCGAAGAGACGTTCGAATACCTGTTCCCCAACGAGGCTAGCTGTCGCGCTTGCCACAACGGAGACCACGGGGTGATCGGTCCTCGCACCGAGCAGCTCAACCGTCAGTTGAGTTACGATGGTAAAGTCATGAATCAGCTGGACGCACTCGAGGCGATCGGCGCGTTCAAAGGGGGCTTGTCGAAGCCAGCCGTCGAGCTCCCCGCAATGCCGAATCCTGCCGACGAAAACGAAACTTTGGAGCGGCGAGCGCGCAGCTATTTGGATGCCAACTGTGGCCACTGCCATCGCCCCGATGGCTGGGTCCCCGCCGAGCTGCACATGGATTTGCGCTTCAACACCGCGCTCCAGGACATGGACATCTGCAACGAGGAGGCTCGCTACGGCAACATCTTCCTGGGCGCGAAGCGGATCAGCGCGGGTAATTCCGATCAGTCCGTGCTCTGGCAACGCATGCAGGATCTGGGCTTTGCTCGTATGCCAATGCTGGGCACATTGCGCCTTGATCCCACTGCAGAAGTTGTGGCTGAGTGGATTGACAGCCTCGAAGACTGCGTCGAGTAGCTAATCCAAGCGGTCCAGCCGCGCCCCCCCCACACCCGGCCCTGCCAGTGCCCACACCGGCAGCTCCCCCATTGAGCTGTGCTACACTGCCTGCTTGGGACCGCCCAAGGAGACTTTCATGACTTATCGCCATTCCTTCGTATCCACTTGCCTGACTGCCGCGATCGCCAGTGCCGCGCTCATCGCGACTGACGCCGAGGCCTGCGGCGGGCTATTTTGCAACGCTGCACAGCCAGTCAACCAAGCCGCCGAACGGATCATCTTCGCCAAAAATGACGACGGCACGGTCACGGCAGCGATCGAAATCATGTACGAAGGAGAGTCCGACGAGTTTGCGTGGGTGCTCCCAGTGCCCCCGGGAGAGACCACCGTCGGCGTATCGTCTATCAATGCCTTCGACGCGTTAGACCAGCGGACAAACCCTCTCTACCAGCTGAACACCAGCTTTGAGGACGGCTGCGATGCCGTGCAGCGGGGTGGCGCCGTGGGAGCGCCTTCTCCCGGTATCGCCGTGAGCGACTCCGAAGGCGACAACGGGCCCACGATTCAGGTAGTGGCCGAAGGCAACGCCGGACCGTACGACTGGGTACAAATTGAAGTCCCGGATGAACTGGACGATCCCGCGGACGCGGCGGTGATGTGGCTCGAAGAACAAGGCTTCGATGTGACCGACATCGGGCCCGATCTGCTCAGAGACTATTTGGAAGATGGCTTGAATCTGATCGCCTTCAAGCTGAGCAAAGGCAAAGACGCCGGCTCGATCCGTCCCATCCTGCTGACCTACGAAAGCGAGCGCCCGTTCATTCCAATCCGTCCGACCGCGGTGGCCGCCAACGAGGATATGGGCATCAAGGTCTGGGTCCTCGGCGATAGCCGCGCGATCCCCAACAACTACTTTCACCTCGAACTCAACGAGGCGATGATCAACTGGTTCAACCCAACCCCGACGTACAACGACGTGATCATCGCAGCCGCCAACGAGGCGGATAAGGGACAGGGATTCGTCACGGAGCTATCCGGTCCAGCGGGTATGTACGCGGAAGATATCTATCCGCAGTTTCAACAAGACTGGTGGGAGCAACTGCGAACGGGGCGCTTTGATTCACTGCCTGAGTTCTTCTCGACTGCCCAAAACTACTTCGCCGGGTTCGACGGTTTCAACGACGTGATGTTGGACCCGGAAGTGCTGCCGCTTCGAGAAGGCGCCACCCACGAACAGTTTGCGTCCTGCGTGCAATGCTACTTCGAAACCGATGTAGCCGTCCGCAACGAGGCCTACCCAGAGACCCCGTATCTGGGCGATGAAGATCCGATCAACGGTCCTGACGTGGTGAGCAACTTTCTGAATGCACTCGAACGTTTGGTGATCACTCCGCTCGAAGAGACCCGGGCCATGTTCGAAGACAACGCCCAAGTCACGCGTTTCTACACCACGCTGTCGCCGGACGAGATGGATGTGGATCCCGATTTCGAGTTCAACAGTGACCTACCAGATGTGGACAACGTGCACGTCGCGGAGCGCATCATGCAATGCGACTCCGACGGATGGACCATTGTGCTGCCCCAGGGCATGCGCATCCACGGCACTGGTCAAGATTGGCCCGTTGATTTGGACAGCTCATTCCCTGTCAATCTGCGCATCGTGCAACTTTCGCCCGATGGCGAGGGCAAAGTCGTGACGGACAACGCGGAGAAGATCAGCTTGATGCTCACAGATCTGGACATCGGGGAAGCTCTGCCTGAGTTGATGGATCCAGACTCGAACTCATCGGATGGTGACGATCCCGATGATGCAAGCGATGGCGAGCCCGCAGCTAGCGACAGTGGCGGCTGCGGCTGCCGCGTCGGGCACCGCGACGAGCCAACTAGTCCGGCATGGCTCCTGTTGCTTGGCTTGCCGCTGTTGCGACGCGGGCGTCGTCGAGCGTGAGACACCTATCCTTGCACCACTGGCCAGCACACCGCGGCGAGACAGGGCGCGCGGCAGCGAGCTCCCCGGTACACTTGCCACGCGACTAGAATCCACTGCAGAGTCTGCGTCGGAAATCGGTACGGTGCCTTCGCCCCGCCGAGCGGTCCCCCCCGCTGGTGTATGCTGGAAAACTCACCAAGGTCAGACCCTTGACGCAGCGTGAACGCGTGGCGGAGCACCTGAACCCACAGTGTGGGCACTGAAAATGACTCCGAATTTCCCCGGCGCTGCCCAAAGCCAGCGCCGACGCCGCGTATACTAGGCGTATACGCTTTGTGGCTCCGGGATTTGCTTAGTGCGAAGCCTGGGGCTACCTCAAGACTTTGACCCCTTAGGGAGATTGATGGATGTCTTTTCGAACTAGCTTACCCACTTCTTGCCTAGCCCTGGCAGTGCTCGCTGGCGGGGTTCTCGCCACTGGATCAGCGGACGCCTGTGGAGGCTTGTTCTGCAGCAACGCCAACCCGGTGAACCAAGCTGCTGAACGGATCATCTTTGCGAGCAATGACGATGGCACCGTCACGGCCGCAATCGAAATCATGTATGAAGGTCCCTCCCACGAGTTCGCTTGGGTGCTTCCAGTTCCCGCAGGCGAGGTCGAAGTCGGCGTGTCTTCCAAAGAAGCCCTCGATCGCCTCAACACCGCCAGTAACCCGCTGTACCGGTTGAACCGGCAGTTTGACGAAAGCTGCCCCCAACCGGACTTTGCCACCGGGGCTCCGAACGCTGCTGTGGATGACGACGCCCCCGCACCGGAGCCAGAGAGCCCTGTGCAAGTCGTGGCTGAGGGCAACACCGGCCCTTACGTCTGGCAGCAGCTGATGGTGGATCCGGATACCGCAAATCCGGAAGACGCCGCCCTCACCTGGCTGCAGATGAACGGCTACGACGTCACGGACATCGCCCCGGAGTTGCTGCGCGGTTACTTGGAGGACGGGCAGAATCTGCTCGCTTTCAAGCTATCCAAAGGCAAAGAGGCTGGGTCGATTCGCCCAGTGCTACTCACCTATGAAAGTGAACGGCCGATCATTCCTATCCAGCCGACCGCCGTTGCCGCGAACGAAGACATGGGCGTCAAGGTTTGGGTCCTGGGTGACAGCCGCGCAATCCCGAACAACTACTATCACCTGGAAATCAACCAGGCGATGATCAATTGGTTCAATCCCAACTCGAACTACAACGAGGTGATCATCAACGCCGCGAATGAAGCAGATGAGGGGCACGGTTTCGTGACCGAGCAGGCTGGCCCTGCCGGAGGCTTTGCTGAAATCATTTACAGCCAACGAGAGATGGACGCCTGGGAACAGCTTCGCACAGGCCAATTCGACAGCGTGCAGGCCTTCTTGCAAACGGCTCAAGACATGTTTGGCGAATACGATGGCTATCAAGACGTCATCAGTAACCCGGAGATTGTTCCGTTGCGGGAGGGGGCGACGCCAGAGCAGTTCATGGCGTGCATGCAGTGCTATTTCGAAGTCGATGTGGCCGTACGCAACGAAGCCTATCCCGAAACCCCCTATGATGCGGCCACGGACCCCCTCAACAGCTTGGACGCCATCGCTTTCCTGGACGAGTTCCACACTCTCGTGATCGAGCCCCTGGAAAAAACGTCGCAGTTGTTCGAGGACCACGCCTCCGTGACTCGCCTGTACACCACCCTATCTCCGGATGAGATGACGTTGGACCCTGAGTTCGACTTCAATCCAGATCTACCAGACGTGGATAACGTGCATCAGGCGACCCAAGTCATGCAGTGCGACACCGATACCGAATGGCGGATCGAATTACCGCAAGGAATGGTCATCAAGGGCAACGGCCAAGATTGGCCAGTCACGGCTGAAGACGACTTTCCGTTCAACCTGCGCATTGTCAGCCTGGGCACTTCAGGTGAGGGTGACGTGATCACTGACAACTCCGATCTGATCGCTGGCCTGCTGACGGACTTGGATATCGGCGAGGCGCTGCCCGACTCACCCGACATCGACGTGACCGACCCAGATCCGAATGATCCGGACGCGGACGAGCCAGATCCCGACCCCATCGACACGAACAATGACGACAAAGATCCCTCGGACTCTTCCGATGACGACGTTGACATGGGAGACACCGATACGATGGCCGCGGCAGACTCGGGGGGCTGCGGCTGTGCTGTCGCCCCACAGAACTCGCAAGCAGGAGCGTACAGCCTCTTGGCTCTGTTGGGCCTGGGCCTGATGCGCCGACGCCGTTCCAGCTGACGCCCCAGTCTCTTCTTTGACGCCGCATCTAATCTCTCCGGGTGCGGCGTCTAGCTTTTCGCGGCCTCATTCGCGCGCATTTGCGCCATGGGCTGCGAGCGTCCGCGCTCGATAGCGCGGTTAAGTTGCTTCCTGGGCTTCAGTATCCAGCGTTGGATCGCTGAATCCAGCCAGAGTCTGGCTTCGAGCCTCATAGGAAGCGCGTTGGCATGAACGTCGCTAAAGGGGCCGAGAGGCTCGCCAACGAACTGAGCGGGCAGTTAGCGAAGGAGAGAGAATATGAGCATTAAGAGATGCCTTGCGGCCGTGGGAATTTTGTCAGTCCTGGGTGTGGTTGCTTGCAGTGGAGCAGGCGGTACCGAATGGAACGACGACAGCCCCGGTTGGAGTGCGGATAGCGCGCACACGGCTGATGAGCCTCGTGCGCTGGAGGAGACTGCCGAGTCGGAAGATATCGTGACCGAGCCGTTTGCCAGCTTCGAGACCCCTGAGTACGGAATGGTTCAGTTTTCGGAGCCTGAGCCCGGAAGCCTGCTAGTCATCGCGCGACGTCAAGGCGGCACTGAACAAGACTTGACATTCAATTCCGAGACCTTGGCGAAGTTGTATGAGCAAGGCGTCGGCGAGCCACTCCCGGAACGCTTCTCGTTTATCTCGGAGGTGGCTCCGCCCAACGAAGAACAGGCGCTCGATGCCGATCCAGAAGCTGAACTGCAGGAGCCTGTGGCTGCACCAGAACGGCTCGACGGGCCGACAGATCGCGGCCTGCTGAACGTCTATCCTGAAAACATCACCGACACACAATTCGTTCAGCAATACTGCCAGAGCGGCCTCTACGCCTACTGTTGGATCTGGGGCACCGGATCTTCTTGGTCGAGACACAAGGCAAAGGCCATCTACGGTATCGCGCACGCCGTCGGCGGACGCATGACTCACCGCGTCCAGTACCGCAACATCTGGGGCAACTGGAAGACCCCCTACAGCGTGACGCTGGAAGCCAACGAAACCTCTTACTACGGCTTCATCACCAGTGAGAAACGCTACAAGGAATCGCGCGTCTACAACGCCGGAACCGCTGGTGATATCTACCACCACGCGGGCTGGTTCGAAAACTAGCCCTTCAGTGGCGACAAAGCGCGAGCCTCGCTGTCGTGGCTCGCGTTTTCGCCTTTCTGCCGCACCTCAGAGCGCGTCAACCAGCTCAGGCAGAACAGTCGTGCAGTCAGCCCGAACGAGCGCGTCCGCCAAGTCATCGGCGCGGGTTCTGCCACGGTTGACGATGGCAATTGGAATGCGCGCTTTGGCTGCAGCGCGCACGAAGCGATATCCAGAAAACACCATCAGTGAACTGCCGACCACCAACAGACCGTCACTGGCGTGCAGTTCTTCATAGGCGCGCTGCACCCGCTCTGCTGGGACTGATTCCCCGAAGAAGACGACTGCTGGTTTCAGCATGCCGCCGCAAACGTGACACGCAGGCACGTGAAAACGGTCGTAGGCGAACGCGCCCAGATCGACATCGCCATCGGGAGCGACATGCCCCACCACAGCGTCAAATTCTGGATTTAGCCGTATCAATTCTGTCTGGAAATCATCTCGGCTCTGACTTGTGCGGCATTCCATACAATCCACTAGATCGAGACGGCCGTGCAACTCCACGAGCCGTGTCGATCCGGCGCGACGGTGCAAACCGTCAACGTTTTGAGTCACCAGACAGCCCACTCGACCCCGTTGTTCGAGCTGCGCCAAAGCTTCATGTGCAGAATTCGGGCGCGCATCACGAATGCGCTTCCAACCGACCCGACTGCGAGCCCAGTAGCGCTTGCGCATCGCTTCGCTGCCGACGAATTGCTGCAGCTTGATAGGTTGCTTGTGTTTCCACGCGCCCGCGTCATCACGGTAGTCGGGAATTCCCGAGGCGGTGCTGCAGCCGGCGCCGGTCAAGACAAACAAGCGCCGCTTTTCGCGCAGGAACTCGAGCAACGTTTCACCTGTTGACGCTGCAGTCATGGACGCTATCACTGTGCCGACTCCTCCGGTCTCGCCGCCTTTGGCGACGATCTCTCGAACTCTCGCGGTCGCACTGATGCCATGTTCGGGACAGATTAGCACGCACAGTGGTTTGCGCTCACTCTCTGGCGCAGGCGAGGTCGCGCCGATATCTGGGTAGCCGATCTCGGGCGCGAAGGGCCCCGCGGACGGGCGGCAACCTCGCTTCGCGCCCGCGGGGCATCCTGGATTTCGAACTCCTCAGCCATTCGCTGCGACGATAGCCGGAGGCTCCTTCCCGCGCAGGCAACGCTTGTCCGACGCGGCGAACGCTCGGCCAGATGTCGACAGCCAGGGGTTCTTCGACAGCCGCCAGGCAAGTAACAGGGCGCCAGCCGTCACTTCGGCGCACAACGCCCACCAACCACCAGCGGCCCCCATTCCCAAGCCGATGCCCAACAGGTAAGTCAGTGGCGGGGTGAATATCCAAGCGCACAGCACCGCAACTAGGGCTACGAAACGGATATCCGACACGCCACGCAATGTGCCCTTCTGCACCGTGTAGACTGCGTTGATCAGCTGAACCGCGACCGCCGCAATCATCAACTGGGCCCCAGTGGCTAGCACCTGTGCATCGCTCGTAAACACGCTCAGTAGTTCATTTGAAAACAGAGCGAAGACGACGCCGGCTAAAACAGAGAAGCCAATGCCCAGCCCGAGTGAATGTAGCGTCACGGTACGCACCAGCGCCCGCTCTTTCGCACCGACAGCCTGAGCAACCATCACGCTCAGCGCTTCGCCTAGCGCAATCAAAGGCAAAAAGCTGAAGTGCAACAGTTGCAGCACAATCTGGTGCGCAGCCACGTGGACCGGCCCGATGCGGGCCAAGATTGCCACCAACGCAGCGAAAGCGGCCACATCCAGCCAGCGTTCAATACCCGCTGGTAAGCCAAAACGAAACGTCCCCCAAGCCTGACGCCAGCTGCTTTCCCGAATGAAGAAGCCCTGCTGACGTTGGATGTAAAGCAGCACCAATAGCTCCGCCAGGCGCGCCCCTACGCTGGCAGCAGCTGCCCCGGCGACGCCCCATTGGAGGCCAAAGATAAACCACGCATTCAGTGGGATGTTGACGACGTTGGCGACCAAGGTAGCCCGCATTGCAGTTTGCGAGTCCCCGAGAGCCTGGCGGTACTGCCCAATGGCAGCTATCACAATGATGGCCGGGATCGATGCGGAACGTACCGCGGTGTAGCCTTGTGCTAGGTGTCCCGTATACTGGTCGTTGGCAATCAGCGGTAGCGTCGCCGCAACCAGTTCAGCGAATAACGTTAGCAAAACCGCCAACCCGAGTCCAAAGCGCAAGAAGGCGCCAAGCAATGGGCCCGCATGCTCGGCTCTGCCGGCACCGACCAGCTCCGAGACCCGAACTTTCGCCCCTGCGTAGGTTCCGATGGCCAAAGAAACGACGCTGAACATGGCCACCCCCCCAATCCCCACGGCGGCCAATGCAGATGCCCCGAG
Source organism: Polyangiaceae bacterium (assembly GCA_050304975.1). Classification (GTDB taxonomy): domain Bacteria; phylum Myxococcota_A; class Polyangia; order Polyangiales; family Polyangiaceae; genus SZUA-265. The sequence goes on along the minus strand of JBNLEN010000028.1, from coordinate 3,544 downwards.
TCGGCCGACGAACAGGGTGTCCACCAAAGTCATCACGCTGAAACTCAGCAGTTGAACGACGATGGGCCACGCCAGCCGAACCAACTCGGGGAAGGGTTTGTAGCGCCACCTGAGCTTTTCTCGCTGTTGTTGAGTGTTCATTGGGTTCTCCTTTCAAGGAAGGGGTTCAAGGAAGGGTTCAAGGAAAACGAGTTCGATAGAAAAGCTGCGAGCCTTTTCTGTTGGGTAGAAACGCAAAAAGCCGCGGGACCTGAGGTGCCGCGGCTTTGAGAAACTGACGAAGGTAAAACTAGAGTTGCTTCCTCTGATGCAATTTCCGCATTGCCGCGACGCCAATACAGGGTACGCCATGGCGGGCTGAGCCTAGACACACGTCATCAAACATGCGGCTGCCGCTCACCATACCGCTGGGGCGACCACCATTTAGGCGACCACCACTTGGGAGAGCACCGTTCATGGCAGGCTTAGCCATGAGACAGGTATGCGATGTGGACGAGGGCTTCATGGAACTAACTCTTACCGGATGCACGTAGCACCAGGCTTCATCATCGTCAACCAAGGCAAACGATTTCCAACAACGAACAGCGAGTACTGGTGAAAACAAACTCACGCGACCGAAGTAGCGATCACCAGGCCCAGCAAACACAACACTTCAGCGCCTTCGATGGCTGCCCCATACGCGTCCCCCGTCAGCCCACCCAGTGCGACCGACATCTGGCGAACGGCCGCCAGCGCCAGGCAAAGTACCGCCCCGAGTACCCAACAAAGGCCAAGCTGCGGGGAGGGAAACAGGACCAACGCCAGGACCCAAGCGCTACCAAGCAGTGGCAGGGCTGGGTGCGCCGCCTGCTTGAACGCGGCCCCCAAACCTTCTGGGCGTGCATATTCGAACCAAGCCAGGGCTACCACTACAACGAGGCGCGGCGCAGCGACTGCCAGAGCCAAGCCGCGCGCCAGCACCGGCACCCGCTCGGCCACAGCCTGGACGCCGTGACTGAGCAAAGCGCTAACCAATACGTCGAACAATGCGCTGAGCAGCGCGTACTTCAACACCAACACCAACACGATAGCGACGGCTCCGTGGGCTCCAATTCTACTATCGCGCATGATCGCCAAGCGGGTGGCTCGGTCGCGGCCACCGGACAAGCCATCCGCGGTGTCCGCCACGCCGTCCAGATGCAGCCCACCGGTCAAGCCAACCCAGAGTGTCAGCAGCAACGCGGCGCTCACCTCGGAGGGCAGCGACATTTTTAGCAAACCCCAGGCTGCCCCCATGAGTGCAGCCGACAGCACCAAGCCAACGCCGGGGAACCAAAACAACGCCCAAGCGAAGTCTGCGCGACGCGCGGACGCAAGTTGTGGCATCGGAACACGACTCAAGAAGCCGAACGCCAGCGCCAGACCGCGAAAGAAACTCATGAGCGAAGTGGAAACCGAACTGGCGCTACGAATTGCGCTCTGACACGCCGGCGGATTCAAACGTTGCCATCTCGGTGAGCACCGCCACCGCCGAGCGAACGATCGGCATCGCCAGCGCCGCACCCGTGCCTTCACCCAGTCTCAGTTCAAAGTCGAGCAATTCCCGCAGCTCGAGCTCGTCCAAGATCGCGCGATGGCCAGGCTCCTGCGAGCAATGAGATGCAATCAGGTATCCGCGCACGGCCGGGCAAAGCTTGGCTGCCACCAGAGCGGCACTACTAGCGATGAAGCCGTCCATCATGACCGCCATGCGCCGGCTCGCGGCTCCAAGTGTTAAACCCGCTAGGGCCGCGATTTCGAGCCCGCCCACTCGAACCAAAGCTTGAAAGGGACTCTCCGCGGTTACGCGATTCAGTCGGATGGCCTCGGCAATCACCCGCTTCTTCTTTTGCAGCGCTTCCCCTTGCACCCCAGTGCCGGGCCCAACCACCCGTTCGAGCTCACTGCCAGTGAGCACGGCGGTCAACGCCGCCGCCGCCGTCGTGTTGGCGATCCCCATTTCACCCAAGCCGACAATACTGACCCCCTGGGAATCGAGCTTTTCCGCCAACTCAATTCCTACTCGCAGCGCTTTCTCGGCCTCGTCGTCCGTCATGGCGGGCCCCCGAGCCATGTTACGCGTGCCTTCCGTCACCTTGCGCTCGAGCACTCCGTTTGGGGTGGGGCCCTTGGTGCCAACGTCCACCACGCTCAACGTCGCGCCAACGCTGCGCGCAATGGCGTTGATGGCCGCGCCCCCCGCAGCGAAGTTGAGCAACATCTGACGGGTAACCTCTTGCGGGTAGGCAGAAACCCCTTCTTCCGCGACACCGTGATCGGCTGCCGCCACGACCACCGCGGCGCGAGGAGGAGCAGGCTGAAGCTCGCCGCGAATGCACGCGTAGCGACACGCCAATTGTTCGATTCTCCCGAGACTCCCCACGGGCTTCGTCTTGTTGTCGAGCAAGGACTGCACCCGCTGGCTCAAGTCGGTGTCAACATCTTCAACGGGGCAGGCGAGTCGCCCCAGTAGCGCCTGGGTCATGGGTTATCCTTTTCACTCTCGGGGTGCAGGCACATCACCGGTGCCGGTTTGATGCGTAGCAGCTGACCGAACATTGCCAGATATACTTCGTCAGCGCGGGTGGCCATCATCTGGTTGGCTCTGCCAGCCACATCACGAAATGCCCGAGCCAATGCATTGTCCGGTACGATGCCGCAGCCAACCTCATTCGTGACGACTATCAACTGTCCCGGAAATTCAGCGGCCGCGACAGCCAAGTCCTCCAGCTCATTCTCGGCTAGATGTGCGGCTTGCGCCAAGGCGGATGCGCTGGACAGCGGAACCTCGCTCTCGTGCCCAGCCTCTCGCCCGCTCGAGCCATCTCCGGCTGCCGGACGAACGCTGGAGGATGGCCCATGACTGCGTGGTTCATCGAGTGCATCCAACCGTTCTTGGTGATGACCCAAGAGCAGATTGGAAGTGTAGAGCGTCAAACAATCCAGCACCACGCAATCGAAGTCGTGCAGCTCACGCAGCCTACCGGCGAGCCCCCGTGGCACCTCGAAAGTTTCAAATTGTCCGGCGCGCTCCTCACGATGACGATGAATGCGAGCGCGCATTTCCGCATCGTGCGCTTCGGCCGTCGCGACGTATGCCCGTCGGATCCCGCGCTTCAGTCCCAGCCGCAGGGCGAAGGCGCTTTTGCCGGAGCGTGCACCGCCACCGACCAAACACAATTTGGAGCGCGTCATGCGGTCGGTTTCATCGGCCGGGCTTGCGGAGTCAAGGAGTTTCGCGGCAACAGGCCCCCCAGCTGTGTTTCCGTCGACAGACGCGGTACAAGCAGCAAGTGATCCAGCTGGATGCCGTGACCGTTCGTTTCGACGCTGGAGCCGCCGCACTCGAGAAATTCAGTCTGGACGTGCAGCGCGGCGAGCTGCTCGCGCTCGTCGGACCATCCGGTTCAGGCAAGACGACTGCGCTGCGAGTGATGAACGCGCTGCAGACCCCAACGCGGGGAAACGTACGCGTCGATGATCAGCCTATCACCACGTGGTCAGGCCCAGAACTCAGGCGCCAGAT
>JBNLEN010000027.1:0-51295 GCA_050304975.1 Polyangiaceae bacterium | reverse complement strand
CTGCTGCTGCTTCTGATTGGTGTTCAATGAGCGGGCTCTTGTGTTCACTGAGCGCAGTGCCCGCGTCAGCCGTTCGTAGCGCTTGCACGACCTCATGCGCCGAGATGTGACCGAAGTGTAAGTAGGGCGACAAGCCGCTGCCGCCGTCATCATCGGGGTGGTTGCGTTCTTGTCCGTACTTCGGCAGTGCCTGGTGAATGAATCGCATTAGTTGGCGCCCGGCAGCGACTGAACCCCCGAGCTGCGTACTGGGCGCGATATCGTAGGTCAACTTCAACTCCAAGGGCAGCCGCACCTCACTCGGCACGCCGTGGGGGAACCACCGGCGCAACGAGGCTCTGAGCTTGACTGGACCCAAGTCATAGCCTGCGAGTGGATCGGCAGCTGGAGCCTGATGCGCATCGAGAACCTTGCGCAAATAGATACGAAATGACTGAGCGGTGGTGAAGATCCGCTCGGTGGCGCGCAATGGGAGCAAGCCGTTTCCATCAACGGTTTCGAACGGGGGAGGGGTGGGGAGTCCCTTCAGCTGATGGGTGGCGGCCGCCAGGGCGTCGGGCAAGAAGAAGCAGGGGAAATCATCAGTCACGACGTAGGCCGCGTGCTTTCCGAGCTCTCTCACTAGGCCCCGTCCGTGATGCCGCTCGGGCTCGACATAGGCCAGGTAGCTGACGCCAGCTTTGGCGAACGCCTGGCGGTTGTCTCGCATGCCTTCCAGGATGAATTGGTGCAAGCGCTGACTTGCCCAAGGGTAATCCACACGCAGCGCCTCGAGCACCAGTAGCGGTTTGTTCAGCTGACGGCACAGCTCCAGCGCTCGCTGCAGCGAGAAATTGTAACTCCCGCGCCGCGCCGAACTCATCCAATACAGGACGTAGTCACCGTTCGAGACTGGACTCGCGTCTATCAATCCACGAATACGCACGCGGGGAACGGACATGGAAATCGTGCTTCAGCTGACCAACGCAGCCAACGTTTGCTCCACGCCTGGGTAACCGTCGAAGAACCACTGCCACCAGCCCAGCATCATGGTCGTGTGCCCAATCAGGATGCCGACGTGGCTCCACATCTCGACCCGGTCCGCGTGTTGGCGCACGTAACGCCGCCAGTGAAAGGCCTCATCAACGAGGCTGTACACGAAGGATAGTACCGTCAGCACCATCGCCGGAATCCACAGTCCTTGGGGGTGTGCGTACGCCGCGCACAGCAGGACGCAGCTGCCGATCCCGCACAGGATGGTGATGCCGTGAACCAAGCCCTCTGCACCTTGAATTTCCTGCTTGTATATCGTGCGATGACCGATGGTGTCGATCGCGATGCTGATCGTAAAAAGCACAGCACCGATCGGGACGAGCCAGGCTGAGGGCGGAAAGCTGACAGCGTTGTAGTTACCAAGCAGCAGAAAACCGCCGGTAGAAAATACAAGCCCCAGCATCAGCCCAACCCAACTGATGTACACGATCCAGTCGCGGCGTTCGAATTGCCGAACCCTCCCGACGTACACCGCAACTTCAGACAAGCCTGACATCACGATACTCCAATAGCGGGAGGTGCGTCAGTTTCGGCTCCGGACGTGGTGAACGCAGGACCTGCCAGGCTGCCTTGGCCAAGAGTCTCAGTTTGGTCAGCAAAGACGTGTGCGCTCTGGGGGCGAATACGTCGTAGTTTGCACGCTGCAGTTCGACGCCAATCGCGGAATAGATTAGACGGGCGGAACGCACTGCCAAGGCGCAGCGCGGCGACAGCTGCTGCGCCCCCAGATCTCCAGACGCGTAGTAACGCTCGGCTTCCCGTAGCAGTTCGTGCAGGGCTGAAGCCAGGGCCGCCTGCTCGGATCTGGGCAATGGCTGATCCAAGCGACGGTAATTCAGCTGACTGGCATGGCGTAGCAGCAGGTCCTGAGGTAGGTAAAGCCTGCCTCGCTGCCAATCTTCGCGCACGTCGCGGCAGATGTTCGTCAGCTGCATGGCGATACCCAGGTGGGCAGCTTGCTGCAGCGCCGCGGGCTGACTCAGACCCATGACGTGACACATCATCAACCCAACTGTTCCGGCTACCCGATAGCAATACAGCAACAGATCTGCCTGAGTGAAGTAGCGGGCAGCTGTGACGTCCATCTCCATGCCCCGCAACAACTCCGAGGGGTAGTGTTTGGGAATGCCGTGACGTTGCACCACCGCCTGGAATTGATATAGCACCGGGTCGGTTTGCGGGGTGCCCGCGTAGATGGCGTCCAGCTCTGCAATTAGTTGTTGAAGAGCGGGCTCCGCGCTCCCTTCCTCCGCCAAGTCGACCGCATCGTCTGCGCGGCGACACCACGCGTATATCACCCGCGCGTCGTGTCGTACGGCTTTGGGTAGCAAGCTGGAGGCCAACGAGAAGCTCTTGCTGTGCTTCTGGATCACCTGCTGCACCCGGTCAGCTTGGGGCGCCGGCGCTGCTAGGGCTCTCGAATAAACCATGGAGGGGCTGAGTTCAGCGGACATCCTCAATCTCCCGTCAGGCTGCGCTGACTTGGCTTGTGTCGGGATCGCCAGGCGAATAGTCACGCCCTTCGAAGTCTCGGCGGATCAGGTCGGTGGTGGCCTTCGCGGAATTGATAACACCTGGCAGACCCGCCCCAGGGTGGGTGCCCGCGCCAACGATATACAAGCCGTCAATCTGAGGGTCGCGGTTGTGAGGCCTGAACCAGGCGCTTTGCGTTAGCTTGGGGGCCACCGAAAACGCTGAGCCTTGGTAGGCGGATAGATCACGCTGGAATGAATTGGGCGTGATGAAATGCTTCGCCACGACGTGTTTTCGCAGGTCAGGTAGATATTGCTCGAGGTGGGCCAGTATCTTATCTGCGTATTTCGGGCCCACTACGTCCCAGTCGATATCTGCATGGCCGAGGTGCGGAACGGGGCTCAGCACATAAAAGGACGAGCAGCCTTCGGGCGCCATGCTCGGATCTGTCACGCTGGGCGCATGCAGGTATAAGCTGAAGTCGTCAGGCAAATGGCTGCCGTTGAAAATCTCCTGCAACAGCTCTTTGTATCGGGGCCCAAACACGATCGTGTGGTGGGCCACATCATCGTAGACCTTGTCGGTACCGAAGTAGAGCACGAACAGCGACATGGACCACTCCAGCTGCTCCAGTCGACGAGTCATCTTCTGTGCTGCTTTTTCACCGCCGTAGAGTTTGGCGTAGGTGTGGTGAAGGTCTGCGTTGGACACTACCAAGTCGTAGTCTTCGATTAAAGAGTCTTCCACCAAACTGGAGCTGCCATGCTCGCGCGACGCAGAACTTCGCACGCGGTGTTTGCCGTCCACCAACTCGATAGCTTGGACCGGTGAACTCAAGCGCAACTCACCTCCAAGCTCCGTAAAGACTTTGCACAGGGCTTGAACCAGGGCGCCGGTGCCTCCTCGGGGAAAGAACACGCCCCATTTTCGTTCCAAATAGTGGATTAGCGTGTAGATGGCGCTGGTGTCGAAGGGATTGCCTCCGACCAGTAGTGAGTGAAAAGAGAAGGCTTGGCGTAGGTGGTCGTCTTGAATGAACTTAGCGACGGTGGAATACACGCTGCGGTCTGCTCGCAAGCGAGCCAAGTCTGGAGCGACCCGCACCATGTCGAAGAACTTGAGAAATGGGGTGGCTGCCAGGTCCTCGTAGCCTTTGTTGAATACCTTGCGCGTGTACTCCAAAAATCGCTCGTAGCCCGCTGCGTCTTGCTCACTGCGCGAGGCAATTTGCTGCTTCATCGCCTCCGCGTCACCCGAGTAGTCGAAGCTGTCGCCATCACTCCATTGCAGCCTGTAGAAGGGGTGTACCGGGAGCAGTTCGACGTATTCATTCATCGGTTTGCCGGCGACCTCGAACAATTCCTCGATGCAGTGCGGTGCGGTGATGACCGTCGGGCCCCCATCGAACTTGAAGTCGCCAACCTCATACACATAGGCCCTGCCGCCGGGTTTGTCGCGCGCTTCGAAGAGCACGCACTGATAGCCCGCTGCTTGCAAGCGGATGGCTGCCGACAGTCCGCCGAAGCCGCTACCAATGATGGCGACTTTGCGCGTCTCATTATTCCCGAAAGACCGATTAGACATAGCTTCGCTCCAGACGTCGGATCTCCTGAGTGAGTTCTCCGATCAATGGGTGGGGACCAATGGCCGCACGTAGTTCTTGCAGCGTGGAACGCAGATGTTCGCGCGCTCGCGCCTTGTAGTTGTGTTTGCAACGTCGGATTTGGTGACGCATCTGCTGCGCCAACGTTTCCGGGTGAGCGCGTTGCTGTTCGACGTCCGCAGCGAGCTCCAACAACTCGGCGTAGGCGGCGGCGCTGAGGTCTTGCGAGAGCCAGGCCCAGGCCCAGGTTGGGCGTGCATTGAGCAGATCTTCGTGCCCCTTGTGGCAGCGTTGCTCGTTGTACAGCCCGCTCAGATCATCCAGCATCTGCAAGCCCACGCCCAGCTCTCGGCCAAACTTGGCCAGCGCCATCACTTTGGGAGAGGGAGCTCCGGCGGTGACCGCTCCGATGGCAGCCGCCAGCTCCATCAAACAACCCGTCTTCAGCGTCGTGGTGGCAGAAACCACCGCAGCGACCTCCGATTGCGCCAGCTTGGTGACACGAGCCGTCAAGTCCAGCCCTTGGCCATGGTGACAGCGCAGTAGCGCGCGACTGGTCCAGCGGTACATTGACAGCTCGATGTGGGGACCCACTCCGAGTTGCTCGATCAGGGCGTAGGCCCAAAAGTAGAGCCAGTTGCCAGCGTTCAGTGCGACAGGCAGTCCGTACTCCCGGTGCAGTGCCGGGGCTCCGCGCCGGGTTGCCGACTCGTCTTCGATGTCATCGACGATTAGCGAACCAGCGTGCAGCACCTCCACCAACATCGGGATGGCTTCTGGCAGTTGCTCCTTGCCACCCGCGATGAAATAGGAGGCCTGCACGAGCCGGGCTCGAAACTCCTTGCCGGGGCGCGACAGAAAGCTCTGCAGCGGTTCATGCATCGACGCGCGCCACACTTCTGGGGCTGGTACTGGACCGCCGTCCATCAACTGGGCCAACGAATCCTCGGAAAAGTGATCATGCAGCAACTGCACCAATGGCGGATCAGATAAGGCGAGAACGGGCTGAGTCATGCTGGGGCTCCTGGTCGATGCGGGGCGGGGCCAGGCACACGCTGTCCCTGCCGAAGGTTGCGGATGAAGTGGGCAGCAGAAATTCCTCGGGGGGGTCTGCCGCAAAGCACACGCAAGCGATCGCTGGGCGTGGTCTTCAAGGCGTAGAAGCGCTCGATAGTTTCTCGAGGTAAGCGGTAGAACCGCTCCAGGGCGGCGTAACTCTGCTCCGGGGGAAACCCATCGAACAGCAAACGGTTGAGCCAAGTCGCGAAGCGCCACTGTCGGCGGAAGCTTCGCCGCAGTTCTTGTAGACCCTCGAGGGTGACGTGTTCGGTTTGAGCTATGTGCTCTGCAAGGCGTGCTGCGGCGGGAAACGAATAGCCTGTCGTCGGGTGCAGCCAGCCTCCGGCATAGCCACCCGTGATCACGATGCTGTCGCCGACTCGTTGGATTATTTCATCTGCATCTGGACGCGAGCGTAGCGGCAGTGGCAACACGCCCCGTTCCCTGCGTACGACGCGAGCGATCTGGTAGCCGTGGTATTGCGCGTATTGGCGGATGCGGTGTTCCAGCTTTTCGCAATCCAACGCGCTCGAGCGCGAGTAGTAGGTGTCTTCCAGCAGCACCCGGCGGGAATCGAGGGGCAGGGCATACATGAAACGGAATCCGTCCAGCTGTTCGACGCGGGCGTCCATCAGCAGGGGCAGAGTGCGAGGGCAGGGGGCTTGCAGCTCAACCTCGAGGCCCAAGAACTTCTGGAAAGCGACCGCAGGCGAAGCTTGCGTTGGGCGAGGTCCGCGCGCGTCCACCACTATGTTGCCGCTGAGCGTCGTCCCACTCGAAGCGCTGGTTCGAAACACGCCGGGCGCCGTGGTTTCGACTGGACAGTCCAGTAGCAAGCGGGCCCGGGGAGCCGCTGCGAACCGCTGACTCACGCAGTGATGCAGACTCTCACTCGTGACCAGTGCGTAGGGGCTGCCCAAACTGCGCTGCAGCGCTGGAAACTCCACCTCATAGCCTGGCCAACGCTGGCTGAGCATCGGTTGGACCAATTGCTTGAGCGCCTGCGACAGATCTTGTTGGTGGAAACACCAGCTGTGATTGCCGCCGAGCTGGCTCTCGCGTTCGACCAGACAAACGTTGGCATGGGGATTTCGCTCCAACAGACAAAGAGCGACCAGCGCGTTTTGCAGCCCGCCTCCAACCAGCAAGTAGTCGAACTGCAGTGACTGACCGCGGCCTTGCGTGCTGTCGGAAGAGGGGGCGTTGACGTTCACTGCCGGTTCTCTAGAGAGGGTCAAGTGGCAGTCAAGACACGAAAGAGAATGTTGCTCGTCGCCGAAAACGTCACCCTGGCGCAGGTGGTGCGCCTCGTTGCTCTGGGCAGGGCGGTGGCGAATCGGTTCGAGATCCACTTCGCGACGTCCGGCTTCGACCCGCTGATTTTCGATGGCTCAGACTTTGCTCGCCATCAGCTGTACAGTCTGCCGAAAGAGCAGGTGTTCAAGGCGATGGACCGCGGCAAGCGCCTGTACGAGGCGCGAGATTTCGCGCGCTACGTCGCGGCCGACACGGAGTTGCTGCAGCGGGTACAGCCAGATGTCGTGGTCGGAGACTTCCGACTATCTTTGAGCACCGCGGCGGAAAAACTAGGAGTACGCTGCGGCACTCTGATCAACGCCTACTGGAGCCCCTACGCCAGGCGCGAGCGCTTTCCGGTGCCGGATCATCCGATCGTGCGGTTGCTCGGCGAGTCGATGACCGAGCGCTACTTTCCGATCGCGATACCGAAGGTGTTCGCGCACTTTGCAGCGCCGCTCAACCAGGTTCGGCGCCGAATGGGACTGGCCCCCGTCGGTAGCTTGCTAGAGATGTTGACCCACGGCGATAGTACTTTGTACGCCGATGATGCGCGCCTCTATCCAGAAGTTCAGGCGCCTCCGTCCCACGTATTTCTCGGCCCAGTGTTGTGGTCTCCGCCAGTGCCGTTACCGCCGGAGCTGCGAGCATTCGAAAAGCGGCGCCCGTTGATCTACGTGACTTTGGGGTCGTCCGGGCAGCTCAAAGCGTTGCGCTCGGTGCTGCGTGCGCTGTCGAGCATGGACGTTGATGTCATCTTGGCTACCGCTGGCAGACTCGAGCAAGGGCCGGAAACCAGGCGCACTCGCCAGGGCCTGACTGACATTCCCTCAAACGTTCGCTGCTACGAGTATGTGCCTGGTGACCAAGTTGCCGCGATGTCGGATCTGGTGATCTGCAATGGCGGCAGCACCACCGGTTATCAGGCGCTTGCGGCGGGAACCCCCGTACTCGCGGTGCCGTCGAACTTTGACCAATTCTTGGCGACCGAAGCGATGGTCAAGGCCGGAGCGGCCGTTGAAGTTAGGGCCCGCAGCATTGACGCACTGCAGTTGCGCGCCGCCGCAGAAGCAATGTTGCGCGATGACCGCTACAAGCAAAACGCGCAGCGCGTGCAAACCTGGTTTTCCCAGGGTAGCGCTGCAGATGTCTTCGCGCAGTGGGCAGCTACAGAAAATACTTGGCCGCGATTGATATCTGGCCGTTCTCAACCTTCAGCTTGAACGCCGCTTCGTCGAAGCTGGGAGGACCAAACGGAGCGCTGGCGTCATTGGAAAAACCATAACCTTCCGTGGGCATGCCAACCAGGTTGAAGTCCATCTTGCCGTTCTTGTTCTCGTCATGGAGCACCGCTACGGCGTAGATACCTGGTCTCAGGTTCTTGAACGTGACGCTCACCGTTCCTTTCCGCGCCGGCGTCAGCTGGCCAGCGTGAGCGCCAGCTTGCTCAGGAAAGTCACGGCCAGAATTGAACAACGCGACCGCTACCTGACCATCGGCGTTGCGGATGCCCGTGATCTGCACCGTGAGCTGATGATTCGACTCAGCGGCAGCTCCGCTCGGTGCGCTGACGCTCGCTAGCGTCGCGGCGGCACAGGTCCAGAGACTACGCCACGAGGCCATAAGCCTCGTGAGGTCGGCGGCTGCGGCGATATTTCCGGTTGAGAAACGTGCGGAGTTTTTCTTTGGCACGCTCTTCGAGTTGGCGCACGCGTTCACGCGACACACCAAACTGCTCGCCCAACTGTGACAGCGATAGTTCTTCATCCGGATCTGCCATGAGACGATGCTTGACGATGTACAGCTCGCGCTCGTTCAGTTCCTGAAACGCCTCATTCATGGGCGCCAGCATCTTAGAAAGCGTGTCGTTGTGTTCGAGTTCCTCGTATTCTGCTTCTTCGCCGATAGTATCTAGCATGCTGCCAGGCATGTCGTGCAGGGGTGAGTCTAACGATACGTCCTGGGAATCCAGCCGTTGCTCCATTTGTTGAAGTTGTTCGGTTGGCACGCTCATCGCGTTCGCGACCATTTCATTGGCCGCTTCTGTGTCGCCTAGCAGAGTCCGCGCTTTGGCGCGTTCACGCCGCAACCGGAAGAAGGTGCGCGTGTTGAACACCCCTGATCCGCCACCCACCAAGCTCCGGGACTTCAACACACACGCTACAACGAAGGACCGAATCCAGTAAGCCGCGTAGGTGCCGAAACGCGTCCCATGGTCAGCGCTGAACTTGTCCAACGCTCGCATTAGTCCGAGGTTGCCTTCGGCTATCAATTCCTCCACCGGTACGCCGTAGCGCCGGTACTTGAGCGCGATGAAGACCACGTGACGCATGTTGGCTTGGACCAGGCGGTCGGCGGCTGACCGGTCTCGTCCCTCCTGCCAACGGCGTAGCAGAGTCCGTTCCTCTTCGCGCTCCAACTTTGGGGCGCGTTTGGCTTGGGTAATCAGTCTGTCGATGGCGTTCTTGGGTTCAAGCATGGGTTCTCTCCAATCCCCTGAGGGTAGTCCTATTCTGAATAGGTTTTGAACCGTTTCAAGGGGCTGCTTGAACATTTCGTATATATCTTGTGATATCGAATAGATACAAAAACAATTTGTACTGAGCTGGCGCCATAAGCGACGTTTGAACCGGATTTTGAACTGGATTTATGCACAGGGTTTTTGATTTCGAACCAGTTTTGAACTGGTCAGCGGCGACGGAAGATCTAGAATGCAAATCGTGGACAAGAGCCAGAACCGACAGGGGCCGTATCAGTTGACGATCGGTGCCGTTGCCCAAGCGGCAGGCATCTCAGTAGAGACGTTGCGCACATGGGAACGTCGCTACGGGTTGGCCAACCACGCCAGGCGCGACGAAGGCGGGCAGCGCCGCTACGCAGAGGCGGAAGTCAAACGCTTGAGGTTGGTTAGACAGGCGTTGGGAGCGGGACATCGTGCAGCGTCCGTGGTGCCGCTACCCGAATCGGCCTTGCGCGAACTATTGCAGTTGACTGAGGATCAGACTCCAGGGCTTCAGCCGTCTGACGCCTGGCTGAGCTTGGTAGAGCAGTGGGACTGGCAGGGCCTGAGTGCCAAGCTGACCCAGGCTGCTGCCGGAGTTTCGGCGACTCAGTTCTTGGACAACTACCTCGGCCCATTCTTGACACAAGTCGGAACTCACTGGGCGTTGGGCAAGATAGACGTCGCACAAGAACACCTGACAAGTGAGTGCGTGATGGAGTTCCTGAGTCGGCGTTGGGCTGCCCTGCACCCGCTGAACTCGGGGCGCAAGGTCGTGCTGACGACACTACCCAGAGAGCGACACACGCTCGGACTGCACATGGCCGCCTGGGCGTTGGCTACTGCCGGCGCGCGTCTGGTCTTTCTAGGGGCCGATACACCGATCACCGATATCGGAAAGACCGTTGTTGCGTCCGAGGCTGACCATCTGGTGGTCAGTGCATCGCAGGCTTCGGACTCATCGGAGAACAAGGCGCAGCTGGCCGCGCTGCTGGCTGAAATGCCGCCTCATGTGCACGTCATAGTGGGTGGTGAAGGTTTTCGGGACGTGAAACGCTCCGGGGTGACGCGGCTTGGAAGCTTCACGGCTTTGGTAAAGTGGTTTTCGGCCTCCGCCGCTGGCGAGCGGCAGGCTTAAGTCAAACCCAAGTCAGATAGCTGCGCTTCGTCATAGTGCGTCAACACCCAGTCTGCGGCGGCTACGGCATCCGGGCCGAGCTGGGGAGCGGGGAGCGCGATGACTTGCATGCCAGCGTTTAGCGCGGCTTGCACTCCAGCGGGCGAGTCCTCGAACACCAAACAGTCTTGGGGGGGCATATTGAGACGGCGCGCGGCGGTGAGGAATATGTCGGGACTCGGTTTGCGCGCCCGCACTTCGGGGTCGTCCCCACAGACGAACACCTCAATCTCCTGCAGCCACGCGTGGCTGCGCCGTTTGATCTGACACAACTCCTTCACGCTGCTCGTGCCGACCGCCAACGGGAGCGCAGCGGCTCGCAAGCGCTCCACCAGCTGGGGCGCACCCGGGATAACCGGAGGACGCTCGAACAAGCGTTTTAAGATGGCCGCGCGTTGGGCCAGATAGTCAGGCACACTCAGAGGAATTCCAAGTTCTTCAATCACCAACTTGGCGCCTTGAACTGCATCTCCGCCCATGGTGCGGGCCTTGAGCTCCCACTCGAATCGAGCCCCGAATTGGCCAACCACCTGTTGCGTCGCTTCCGTGTAGAGCGGCTCAGTGTCGAGCAGAGTACCGTCGAGATCAAAAATGACCGCGCGGGGTCGTCGTTTGAGTTTCACAGTGTTTGCAGGGGGGCAACTAGGTTCGTCAATCCAACTCGACCATGTCGAGCGCGATGCGCTCACCGCGCGAGTCTTTGACCTCCACTCGTACCACGTATGGTCCTGCTTCCGCAGGTTTTGCGATACGCGTTTCCAGTTTCGTAGCGCTGCGTTTCCAACTCAACGGTGGCGCCTTCAGATTGACGGTCAGAGACACTTCCACGGGTACGCTCGGGGGGAGCGGTTGGCCCGCGGCGGTTTGAAGCTCGATCTGGACCGGCAGCCCAGAGCTTGGGAAGGTTGACTTCACATGCTGGAAGTGGACGCGCGCGAGCGGCGACAAGGGTTCCAAGCGCAGTTGAACACTTGCATGCTTCAGCGTTGGGACGCCGTCTGGCCTTTTGTCCTGTTTTGATTCAGCAGAAACGCGTGCTCGCAGAGTAATGGTGGTTGGGCGCTGGCGGGCCAAGCCCACGTATTCCGGGGCTGCAACAAATCCCGTGTCATCGGAGAACGCCAACTCCAGTTGCTGCGCTTGGAGTAGCCGCACGCTCGAGTACTTCGGAAGCATGATGGTGCCGTCGGACGCGCGCACTGCGCCCTTTGGCAGTTGAAGCCCAAGGACTGTCGTCGATGCCGCTTCTGACGGCTGGCTCCGGAGCCCCGAATCATCCAAAGCCATCACTTGCGCCTGGTAGTTGCCTGGCGGCAGGCCGTTCAGCTGCAACGCGTTTCCTCGCACTATGTGAGATTGCTGAGCGCCGTGGTTGCTTTTCAGGACTACGAGAAATCGGGCATCATGAGCGCCTCGCCAAGACAAGCGAAGGGCACCGCCCGCGAGGCTCAGTCCGCGGGAGAATGCGACCTGCTCGGGCCTTTCAGGGATCGCGCGCTTTTTTCCGCGTGGCTGCTCGCTGCTGATGGTTCGCGCAAAGCCTGCTGGCAGTGGCTTGAAGTCCGTGTCGACGCTGACGATCGACGTGCCCCGGTAATTGGCGACGGTGGTCGCGCCATTGGATACCTGAACCAAGGCCTCACCGCCTTTGGCAAGTAGGCTCGTCTTGTGCGACGCGACGATCAGCACGGCGAGCTGATTCGTCTTTGCTTCTGGGATCCGAACGCGGACGGTCCCCTGCAGCAGATTGAAACCGGGAACCGCAACGCTCGGACTTCGGACAGCCAACTGCAACTTCAGTCTTGGTCGCGGAGCTATCTCGGCTCCGCGCTCGAGTTCGAGCAACGCGCCGTTATCCAGTTGATAGCGCGCGGTCGCGGATGCGACCCGCACTCCATTGCCATGCTCCTGCACTTCACCGGCGAGCCGGCTGGCGCCTGGCAGGGCTTGGGCAACGCTGAGCAACAATTGCAGCAAAAGCAGCGGCGCAACCAGGGTTGCAGTCAACCGCTTGAGCACCGGCAATCCGCTCAGGACTTCTTCAACTCCTCAAGCAGCCCGTCCAGCAGCGCTTCGTCCTGACGAAGCAACGCCGCATGCAACAGGCGCGCCCGACTGTCAGAGGACGCAGCGCCCTCCAGAAGCCGCCTGGCTTCTTTGGCTTTGTTGGCAATGCGCACGCTACGACGAGACTCCAGCGGCTCCAGCGCGGATTGGGGTGCGGGCGAATTCAAGACATGCGCTGGCTCTTGCTTCAGAACACGTTCGGAACGGCGCCGTGTTACCTGGCGCGGGGTGTCTTGGCGCGGGGGTTCGGGCCGCGGTGCTACCTGGCTGAGTTGACTTCTAACCTCGCTCGACTCTTCCTTGAAGGTTGGGTCGTCTCGCGGTGGTGCTTCTTCAAAGCCGGACCCCGGCGTTCTTTCGTGTGGCTTGGCCAAGCGTGTATCTCTTGAAAGGAGTGTCCCTGACGCCGCGGTGGTGCACGACGCATGCCAGTTCCCCCGTGACCTGTCCCTGGCCAGCTGGGAATCTCTGGTGGCCCAAAGGTATCAGGAGCTCGCTGGCGAATCAGTAAGTTTGTGGCGAAATCAGCCACGCAAATAACGCCGCCTTTGCCCTGCTGCCGAGCGGGCGCGTCGGCCGAATCGCGCCGCTCGGAACTAACTATGCGATTAGACTGTGACTTTGGTGTCGTGGGTCACGTAGGTCAGCGCATGAGTTGCAGTTGTTCTACAACGGAGTGGGTAGTAGGTTCCCCGCCGAGGGCCGACTGCTTCGCCAGAGGCCAGACTGCGCTTGCAAAACCCCTTCAAATGCTGAGAATCGGCGCGAAATTCACCGTGAGTGTGTTGGAAGCATATGCCTAGGGCAACGTCGGAATCCCCCCGGATGTTCGAAAGTGATCTGATTGATTACTTTTCTCGGACTCATTTTTCGATCGTGCCCATCCTGTACGTGCCGGGCTCCGCGATTCTGATCTGGTACAGCTTGGTGAGAGCTGAGCTGAGCTGGTGGCTCACGCTTGGCTTGGCGCTGCTCGGCTTTGTAACGTGGACCTTCACGGAGTACTGGCTGCACCGCACGTTCTTCCACTGGCAGCCCAAGTTCCCAGGGGGCGAACGCATGCATTTTTTGGTGCATGGCGTGCATCATACCTGGCCGCGCGACAAGTACCGCTTGGTGATGCCGCCAGCGGTGAGCATCACCCTCTACTTTACGTTCCTTGGGTTGTTCGTGCTGGCCTTTGGCAAGACCTACGGTCCAGCGCTCGCGTCTGGGTTTGTGGTTGGGTACATGTACTACGACTTGATGCACTACTATTTGCATCACGGGCGACCGAAGTCGGCGTATCACAAGGAACTCAAGCGGCACCACATGGTGCATCATTTCAAAGAGACTGACCGCCGCTTTGGTGTGTCGTCCAAGTTTTGGGATTACGTGTTCAGGACGGAGTCCTGAGCCTCGGGACTGCACACTGCACGGAGGTCGTATGTTCGTCGTAACCAACCGCATCCCAGTGGCAGAGGGGCACGAGCCGGACTTCGAGGATCGCTTCCGCAAACGAGTGCACTTGGTGGATCGCGCGCCGGGGTTCGTTCGAAACGAAGTGCATCGCCCACGGCCAATGAAGTTCGACCACGATGCGGGGGGATTCGTCGCCGACCCGGAGGGCGAAGGCTACTATGAGGTCAAGACATGGTGGCGGAGCTTCGCCGACTTCGAGGCGTGGACCAAGAGTGAGGCGTTCGCCGAAGCCCACCGCAACCGTCCACCCAAAGAGATGTTCCGAGGGCCCAGCAAGCTCGAGGTGCATGAGGTCTTCCTCAGTACGGATCTGAACGACACTGAGACGCCCTCCTCTGATGACTGATTCCGGCGACTGACTTCCGGCGACTGAAACCGCGCGCTACGCGGAGCGGCGCTGGCTGATTGACTCGGCGCCGAGTAACGGCAACACTGGAGCCGTCGATGCTGTCTCAGCAGACATTGCCCGCGGGGACTCGCCTGCTACTCACGGTAGCAGCCCTGGTGCTGGTTTTGGCGGGAATGAAGGCCGCGGAAGAGGTCCTCGTTCCGCTGATCTTTTCTGCGTTCATCGCCACGTTGACTTCGCCAGCGGTACTCTGGCTCGAGCAGAGACGCGTGCCGGGAGCTCTGGCTGTCGGTTTGGTGGTGGCCGGGGTGATGGTCGTCGTGGTTGGCTTGGTCTCCGTGTTGGGCGGCTCGGTCAACGCGTTCGTCGCGTCCATTCCGCGTTACCAAGAGCGCTTGAACACCAGCCTCGCCGAATACATTGAACTGCTCGACCAATTTGGCGTTTCGGTGTCCGCGGAAAACATGCGCCGCATGGTCAACCCCGCGCAGATCATGGACGTCGCCGGGCAGCTCGTCACTCAACTGACGGCCATGCTCAGTGACACCCTGCTGATCCTCTTCACGCTGGTGTTCATGCTGTTGGAGGTGGCTGGCTTTCCAAAGAAGATCCGTCGAGCGCTGGGGGATCCCCAGGCAGATCTCAGCCGCTACTCCGCGCTGGCATCAGAGGTCAAACGCTACGTCGTGATCAAGACCTACCTGAGCATCGCCACCGGCCTGGTATTGGGCGTTTTTCTCGGCATTCAGGGCGTTGACTTCGCGATTCTGTGGGGGCTGGTCGTGTTCCTGCTCAACTACATTCCCACGATCGGCTCGATCATCGCTGCCATTCCCCCGACGCTCCTGGCGTCCGTGCAGTTCGGCGCGGGTAGCGCCATCGTTACGGCCTCTGGCTTCCTGGTCGTCAATACGGTCATCGGCAACGTGGTTGAGCCGCGGCTGATGGGCAAGAAGCTCGGACTTTCGACCCTGGTGGTTTGGCTATCCTTAATCTTTTGGGGGTGGCTCTGGGGGCCGATGGGCATGCTGCTGAGCGTGCCGCTGACCATGATCGTCAAGATCTTGTTGGAAAGCAGTGAGCAATTCCGCGCTGTCGCCACCCTGATGGACCAACCAATGTCGACGCGGATTTCCATGGTGCCTCCACCGGATGGAGACTCGGCGACTGCCACCATGCCAGGCTTCCAGCGGACTCCCCCTCCGGCTGAGAGTCGCTCGCAGCCCAACGCCTCGGACTCATCCAGTCAGGACAAGCGCGAAGCGCCGCCCCTGGTATCGGACCCGACCTCCACGCCGCGCGTGTGAGTCTGTGTTAGCGCCGTCGGCGGATTAACGCCAAGGCCAAGCCGAGCAGTGCGAATGCGCCAAAGCCGTTGCATGACCTGGAAGCAGCACTGACGTTGCAGCCTCCACCATCGTCGCTTGCGCTAGCCGTTGCTCCGCTGGGATCACCGGCTGCGGTGCCGCCTGCGCCCGGCATAGCTGCGGCGCCGCCGGCTGCAGCGGGCCCGCCCTGAGCTTCCGGCGGCGCGGCGTTGGGATCAATCACGGCGGGGGGCGGTTGGTTTGGGGTCGGATCGGGATCGGGTTCGGTATCCATCATTGGCGGCTCTGGCTCAGCGCCGCCTTCACCCGCCATGCCACCTTCGCCGCCTTCACCTCCAGCGCCACCTACGCCAGCGTCAGCCCCGTCTGGATTCATGCTGATGGTGATGTCCGCGCAGCGGAAGTAGATGTGCGCGGTTTGGTTCATGTCAGCCGGCTCCCGGTCGCCCATCATTTGGATCAATTGAAGTGTGCAGTTGTCGCAGTCGACGTTGGGAATCGTGATCTCGGCGGTGTAGTTGGGCATGCCATCGGCGTTGATGTCGCGGTCGGGAATATCCACGATCATCAGCGAGCCGTCGCCGTTGCCGCCCATCATGCTGGCGGACGCCGGGTAGTCGCCGGTGCCATCCCCATCACCGTCAAAGTCATCGCCATCCGTGTCGATGCTGATGCGGAAGAAGCCGCCACCGTGCTCCACTGTCTCCGTCCAGGAGATGGTGGCGGTTTCGCCCCCCACGAACGCTGTCGGGGACGCGCCGCGGGCCATTCCCTCACAGGGGCCTTGTTTCTGATCGCCGCCCCGCATCGGTGGGTCCGTCAAATCGATATGCGCTAGGGCTGCGACGGGAGTGAGCAGTGTGGTTGAGCAAGCGAAGAGAAGTCCGCGGAAGTGCATGCTCTTGGGTGTAGCCGATGAACGCGCGAGCCGCCAAGCTCAACCCCACCGATCCCAGGATGCCCACCTGGGCTCATTCAAGGACAGCTGCATAAATCCTTCGGTAGGGCTGAGGCCGTGTACGTGCAACCCAGCAGAACGCCGACGAACCCACATATTTGGCAGCCTACGCGAGATTGTTGAACCGCTACATTGTTGAACCGCTACGCAGGGCATGGCTGCCGCGGTGCGGGGCTGGGGCCCGATGCAGTGCAGTCTCAAAGACCTGCGCAGAAGTCTTGAATCTGGAGCATCACTTGCTCTTCAACGTCGTCCTGCGTCCGGGCGTCGAGCTTCAACTGGGTCTTGGTCACCTCCAGTGAATGATTGCCCGCTTCGACCACGAACAGCTGATTGTCGGCTTTCATCTTCTTGCGGACGGTGTCGAGCAAGTCCAACGGACACAGGTTGTCCCGAGTACCTTGCACGAACAGGATCGGTGTTTGCAGTTGCAGCAACACCTCATCCCTCAGCTTTCCGCTCTTGCCCATGCCCTTGAGTGGATACCCGAGGCAAACCACGCCGTCGACGGTCTCTTCCAACGCCAAGTGACAGCCAACCCGTCCACCCATGCTCTTGCCGATCAGTACCACCGGCCGCTGTTGTTTGTCCTTGCCGCGCAGCTTCGCGCGACCTTTCGCCAGCGCCTCGCGATGAGCTTGCACCAGCTTCACCAGGGGATCTGGAGAGCGCCGCCCTGCGGTCATGTACGGGTAGTCGAATGCGTACACGGTGCCCAACTTCTTCAGACGAGCGGCATAACGTTGCATCCAATCGGAGCTACTAGGTGCACCCGCACCATGTGCGAAAATGAATAGGGGGCGACTCACGGCCGCAGCATCGCACAAAAAGAAAAAGGCCGGGTCGAGGAAGGGAGGTGGGATCCCCGGCCCAGCCAGGCGCCGGGGCGCCTAACAGACCAGACGTCCGTGAGCGAGGGCGGCGTTAGGCTCGTCTGGATCCGAGCGACCGTTTTCGAGGATGCGGTGCCGCCTGCGCACCGAATCGAAGCATGCGGGCTTGGCGGTTTCTCGCACACGGTGCCCCGTACGCCGACACGCTGACTCAGCTGCTGCTGAGAGCCTGTGGGCCCTGGTTCAGGTGCTCAAACGCCTGCGCGACGGCTGCCGCGAGACTTTTGGGCAGGAAGAAGTGCGGCACTCTCAGCCGAGCTCTTGGAGCGGCGGCTGCTGGTTGGCGACTCAACTTGTGCCTTGCCGTTCAGCTGTGCCTTGCCGTTCAGCTGCGCTTTGCCGTTCAGCTGCGCTTTGCCGTTCAGCTGTGCTTTGCCGTTCAGCTGTGCTTTGCCGTTCAGCTGTCGCGTCTTCGGTTTGCTGGCGCCGTTGGACGCTGCCGGCTTGGCTGCACCAGCGGCTTTCGTTGCCTGGGAGACGAGCGTCCGAGCGGCGCGGGCCTTTTCTGCGAGGCGCTTCTGTTTGGTGGACAGACGGCTGACCTCATTCTTGTCAACCACCCAACCGCGGCAGCTGTCTGCGCCACACATGCACTGAATGGCAGCAGTCGCCGGCCACGCGTAGTCGATCGTGATTTGATCACCAGGGCGAATGGTGCTCAACGCGTAGACCCACATCTCAGACTCGCCGTCGGGATGCTCTAGCTCAACCAGCTCAGCGTTGGGTTCACAGCAGTGATTGAGGTAGCGAAACGGTGCTTTCGGTTCGAGCACACCGCGTTCTCCGAAGTCCATGACGTAGTCTTCGTCGTAGTCCTCATCCACCTCATGAACACGACCAGTCACCATTCCGATCGCCTGCGTCTTACGAAATTGTTTTTTGGCGAAGACGCCTTTGCCGACTGCCGTGCGACGGATGCTGAGACCAAGCTCTGAGATGCGCATATGTGTCGCGTTGATTAACCTTTGCGTTGAGATTGAGCAAGCCTGCCGAACGATTTTTCGGGGACCATCACTACTGCAGGGTTGAGTGTTTCGATTGTGAAATGTTGACAGGCTTGTTTCGCATCCAGCAACGCTTCGACGACACCCTTCGCACCGCTTGTATCCTGCGAGCTCGTTGCGCAACTCTGTAGCACCCACGTGACGATCTGCCGGGGATCCACGCCGCGTTCACGTAGGGTTCGCAGGCTGAGCGCGTCATGACGTTTGGCCAAGCGTTTGCCGCTCGAGTCGACTACCAGCGGGACGTGGTAGTACTTCGGGACTGGGTATCCGAGCGCTCGAATCAATGCTAATTGTCGCGGCGTGCTGCTCAGCAGATCGTCTCCGCGTACTATCTCAGTCACGCCCTGATATGCGTCGTCAACGACGACGGCCAGCTGGTATGACGGCAGCTTATCCCTCCGCAGGATCAGAAAATCGCCTACTGTTTGCGAGAGGTTCTCCGCGTACTCGCCGTGAATGCCGTCGACGAATCCCAACATTTCATCGGAGCAGCGGAACCGAAGCCCAGCCTGTTTGTGGGAACGACCCTCCGCATCAGCGAGACTGGCGTAGCGTCCAACGCACGTTCCGGGATAGAGCCCCGCGCGACTCGCGCCATGGGGGGCGCTCAATGCCTCACGAATGTCCCCCCGAGAACAAGTGCACGGGTAGGCTGCTCCGTTGTGCAGCAGTTGGAGCGCGGCTTCCTGAATCTCGCTGAGTCGTGACGATTGCAGCAGCGGCGTGCCGTCCCAATCCAGACCCAACCACTCCAGGTCCTCCAGAGTGCGATCGATGTAGTGCTGCTGGACGCGGTCTCCGTCCAGATCCTCCAACCTCAGCACGACTTTCCCCCCGCGTTGGCGCGCGTGCCACCAACAGATAAGGAAGCTTCGCGCGTGTCCGAGATGCAGGTCACCAGTTGGACTGGGGGCCAATCGGGTGGTGAGGGACGTTTCCACTTTGAGCCGAGGTCAGGGCGATGAGTTATAAAAGGCCATGCCCTACCTGGAGCTCACCACACAAGCCCCGCTGCCGAAAGCCCCTCAGCTGCAAGAGCTTCTCATGGAGTTGGCGGCGCGTGTAGCTCACGAGCTGGGCAAGTCCCCAGAATACGTCATGACTAGCGCGCGCCAGGCGGAGGGCATGGTTTTTTCGAATAGTCCAGAGGCATGTTGTTACGTATCGCTTCGGGGCATTGGAGAATTTGGTGGCGACAGAATGGACGGGTTGAGTCAGGCCATTTGTCGCCTGATCCAAGACCACTTGGAAGTTCCAGCCGACAGAGTGTTCATCGTGTTCGACGAGGTGCGGCGAACTCATTGGGCGGTTCGCGGCAAAACTCTCGCATAATCAGCCTTTGCGGCGCTTGTGCCAGGCTGGGGCGGGTGCCCCCATCACGAAGCGCCGACAAACACAAGTGTTCACATGGCACTTTTCGCCTTCTTGGCCCCGCGTCTTGCTGTTGACGCTTCACAGTCACGACCACGCCGCTCGTTGAAAAGAGCTGCTTGCCTACGTCGAAGTTTGTTTCACACTCCGGGGCATGCGGTCCAAGGAGTGGAATCCCTACTACATCAGACGAAATCCTACCCAGAAGCCTGACTTCGGTGAGCAGTACTGGGGGGTGACGACGGACGCGGACGGTGTGGTCCGCTACCCGCTGCAGGAGCGGGACCGTCACCTTGAAGATGTGAGAGACGAGCTGGCTCACATCAATTCGCTGTCACCGGGGCGGATCCTCGATGTTGGCTGCGGCGTGGGGCACCTTCTGTCCGGCGTGGATGACGCTTGGGAAAAACACGGTGTGGAGGTCTCTGAGTTTGCGGCCAAGCACGCGTCCGCCCACGCGAACGTGCACATCGGCGACTTGCGGAGCGCCGCGTATCCGGACTCCTACTTCGATGTGGTGGTGCTCTACCGGGTGCTCGAACACATGTGGGAGCCCGAGCATGAGTTACGGGAAGCGTTTCGGGTGCTCAAGCCCGGCGGCACGCTGATCGCTAGTACCGCCGACTTTGACAGCGCGAGCGCGCGCCGTTTCGGGGAAAACTATCGTCTGTTGAAAGACAAGACCTGCGTCAGTCTGTTCTCTAACGAGTCCCTCAATCGTCTGCTGTGGGACCAGGGGTACTTCGTTGACCGCATGGAAACTCCCTACTTCGAGACGCGGCACTTTTCGCCTGAGAACCTGGAGCGGCTGCAAGATTTGGATCAGGTGTCGCCGCCTTTTGCGGGGGATATCGTCACGGTCTACTGCAAGAAGCCAATGCGTAGCGAAGCGACCGAAGTGTTCGCCGTTGCCAGTCGCATCAGTCACCGGGTCGCTATCGAACAGTCTGACGAAATTGATGCGGCCAAAGAAATGCTCGAGCAGTTCGTCAAGTACGGCGGTCAGATATATCTAGCGGGCGACGGGGCGTTTGATCATGCTTCGCGACTGCAGGCGGCAGGGTTCAAGACACGGTCCTGGGCCGACCCGGATAAGCTCCCCCTGGGAGTGACTGAGGATGACATGTTCCTGGTCGTTTCGCTGGAAGAGGTGCCCCATGGCTTGATCGCTGCGGCCAAAGCGCGCGGCATTCGTGTGGTGGCCATGGTGGGAGAGCGCTGCGAAGCCCCTGACGCGGATATCGTGATTGATGTCCCGGCGGACGATCCGCGAGTCGTGGAGTTCGTGCAGTTCGGCGTGACCTCGACGCTGTGCCTAGCAACGGACAATCCGGCGGAGATGCCGGAGTCGCTTGATCTCCGTCAGCGCGCCGCCGAGTAGAGCCTTCTGAGTAGAGAGATCTTGGCTCGCGCTTGAGCCAGACGGCTTCGCCGCAGGCTAAGCGCTGTTGAGGCGTTGTGCCGCGCGGTAGTTGTGCGGCGCAGTAGTTGTGCGGCGCAGTGTTGGGACGTCTTGGCTCACGCCGCGTCGGACGGCTTGGCCCCGGCCAAGCGCGCTGTTGAACTGTTAGTTCTCAGCGGTGATATAGACGATCCAGCTGGGCTGGTTGGCGACGGTCTTGCGGGGGCGGTAGACGTCGTCATCGTCCTCCCAATACACGGTCACGTTCTTGAACCCGGCCTCGAGTAGCAGCTCCTTGATTTCGCGCAGCGACCAGAAACGCCAGTGGTAGGTGAACGCCTTGTTCATGCGGGTGCCGTCGGGGAATTCGAAGTGGATGTGGTTGGTGACCGTGTTGTTGATTGGGTCGACCTTGTCCTGCTCCCAGACGTAGGTGAAGTGGCGGAACTTGCGCGGGTCATCCGTTAGATCCGGCTCGTGGGATTCGTAGCCGCCATAGGCATCCAAGAAGAAGAGCCCATCTTTGGCCAGTCCTTTGCGCACGCCCTCGAAGTACTTGCGCATCACCTCACGCTCTTGGAAGTACCAGTAGCTGAAGTTGAAGGCGACGCACACGTCGTTCTTGCCGGGGATCTTGTCGCGCACGTCTTTGGCAAGCAGCTTGATGCGCTTGCCCGGCTCTCCAATGGGAGACAGATTGTGCTCGATTCCCCAATCCAGGACGCTCTGATCGATGTCGACACCGAGTGCGGTGCGGTCCGCGGCACTTTCTACCCAGTGCCCGCACAGCAGTGCCGTGCCGCAAAAGTCTTCTCGAAGGCTGAGTGGTTTCCGTCCGCGCACGCGTTTGAAGATGCGCGTGATCAGATCAACCTCAAAGTCCGGAGCTTGAACGCTCAGCTGATACAAGAGGTGTTTATCAGCCGTCTTTGCCGTGTACTTGTGGGCGCGCTTGGTGGCCTTCTTCCGGGTGCTCTTCTTTTTTTTCTTGGCCGACTTCTTCGCGGTCTTCTTCGAGCTTCCGGTGGCCTGGCGTTTGGCGGCTTGTTTCTTCTGTTCAGTCAATGTCTCGTCCCCGGTATGAGTCCCAGCGGGCCGCCACCTTAGTGGTGCACGCGTGACTCTGGCCACACAAAAAGCGACCAAGATTCGGAGAGGTCGGATTCAAACTCAACGCACGCAGCGGATCGTTCGCGCCCACGTGCGATAGTCGGCGACGTAACTCAGCAGAGCACCAGCGCTCGAGCTGGCCTTGGGAGTCTTTTTTCCTGCTTCATTCTTCTTGCTGACAGTTGAGCTGCCCGAGTCAGAGGTTGCCAGCGACGCCAAGGAAATGTCGAAGAAGGCCTTGGAACGGGCGAGCACGATCTCGTCTTTGGGTTTGCCGTCAATGAGCGTGGCCAGCACCAACTCCTGGGGTGAGCGTGGTTCTGCGGACGTCGGGCGCGCAAACAAGGCAGCGGTTTGACCGCACAGCACGCTAGAGGTGATGGGTGCCGGATCGATGCCGTTCTTGTAAAGCGTCCAATTGACGTCTGGCTCTGTGCGCTGAGAGAAGTTGCCGAACTGGAGTAACGCCATGCCGAAGTGAGTGACGTCCTGTTGCAGCGGTATCAAGCTGAGCAGCTCGGGGGAGTGCGGGTCCTGAGGGCGCACGATGTGCAGTTCCGTCATTGGGTGCGCCGCCCCTCCAACCCAGACGACCTGATCTTCGAGGGCCTTGGGTGGATCTCCTACCAGCTCGCGAGCGTGCAGTGAGGTGACTCCTGTGCGCGCCTCCATCGAGATGGCAAAGCGCTTGTCCCCGCTGTGAACCACGCCGACGCTCAGCGCAGAGCTGCCCTCGGGCGAGAGCACCAGCGTGTTCGATTCCCCGTACCAAAGCTTGGCTCGAAGCGGCCCGTCTTTTTCGGCGGGCAGCGCCACGTAGGAGACCCAGGCCTTGCCCTTTTCTGTTAGCTCTAGCGCAGCGGGACGTGTGCCGACGCGCGCGTCTTCCGTCAGCACCTCCAGCGGTTCGAACGGAGGAGTTAGCGGTCGGCGCAGCAGCTTGTGGCTGGAGATCCAGTAGGCGTGCTCTTCTGTGGCGACTGGGCCGCGGGCTACCTTGAACGGGCCTGCATCATCGGGCAGGGCGGTGACCGGAGATTCGGCGGGCTCTGCTTTGGTCGATGGGCGTCCGAGCCGGGCCAGCTGCAATTCGTCTTTTTCCGTCACCAGCACGACGCCGCGACCGGTCGCTGCGGAGCGAGCGGCAGGCGCGACGTCTACCAGGCCGTCCACAATCCAATGTTCACCGATAAGTGTCGGATCGAGCGCTTGTTCGAGCTTGTCGGTCGTCTTGTCCGTGGGCTCGTTCCCGGATTGGGCATTGCCGTCTGCCGTAGCTGCGGCGGACGCTGCCGCGGTGGGCGCCTTTGTCCCGGAAGATTCCGCGCTCTTGGGGGCTGGTGGGTGAGCGCGCTTGGCCGAGATGTCAGCTAGGATTTTTTTTGCTTGGTCTTCCGTGATGTTCAGCTCACGGAGGCGCTTCTGCTGCTCACTTTCGCACCCGCTGACCGCAACGAACCCAAGCAACACGCTGCAGACTGAGCAAAAAGTTGCCAGCTGCCGAAGTTTCCCCATCTCAGCCACGATGAGCATGGACTTGCCACACCTCGACTGGCGAAGCTAGCAGCCGGAGAAGGCACTCCCCAAGCCAACCAGGAATCGCGAAAATGCACGTCATGACCGACAATTCTACCAAGCGCGGCCTGCGCTCGGGCTGGTTTTTAGCCTCTGCATCTCTGCTGCTAGCCGGTTGCGATTCGGGAGAGGATTCTGCCGGATCCGCTGGTGCCGGGGGCGCGATGGCCGCGGACGAACCCGGGGCGGCTGGAAGCGGCGGCAGTGTTCCGGCGGCTGTCGCTGGCGCCGGTAACGGCGGCGATGGCGGTGACAATCGAGGCGGAGGAGACGACGGGGTCGGCGGCAATGCCGGTGAGGGGACGAGCGCATCGACCGACGCTGGCGCCGACCCGCAGACTCAAGACGCGGGACCCCGAGCTGGCGGCGGCCCGGGCGGCGGAGATTCCGGCTCTGAGTTCCCGGGCGCTTGGGTGGATCGCGCGCCCACGCCGACTGCCCGCTCCGAACTCGCCGCTGCCGTCTTGGAAGATCGGATCTACCTGGCCGGAGGATTTGGCGACGTGACCGCCTTCGACGCCTATCTGCCGGAGAGTGATTCGTGGGAGCGTTTAGCGCCTCTGCCTGAAGGCCGTGACCACTGTGCGATCACGGCGCATGAGGGTGCCGTCTACGTGTTGGGGGGAAGCAGCAGTAGCACGGCCTGGCGGTACGATATCGCTTCGGATGAATGGAACGCCCTGGCTGACATGCCGTTTACGCGCTCCTCCTCCGTGGCCGTCTCCCTGGGTGACTTCATCTATCTCGTGGCGGGCACCGGGCAGGCGGCGCAGGCGTTGCTGCGGTACGACGCGTCTGCCAACGAATGGCAAGCCTTGGCAGAGTTGAGCCTGGCGCGCGATCACGCAGCCGCCGTTGGGTTGAATGACAAGATTTATGCGCTCGGCGGGCGCCAAGACAGTCTCAACTTCTACACCAGTGTGGAGATCTACGACCCGCTCACTGACGAGTGGTCCGAAGGCCCTGCGATGAATAGCCCACGCAGTGGGTTTGGTGCGGTCGTCTGGCGCGATCACATTGTCGCGTGCGGCGGTGAGGTGCGTTTTGCACCGACGGATGGCAATGGGGTTGCGCTGGAAACCTGCGAAGCGTTGGAGCCCGGGGCAGAGGCTTGGCAGGATTGGCCGTCGTTGCCGGTAGGGCGTCACGGCATAGCGATGGCAAACTACCTGGATCGCATCTTTGTGTTTGCCGGCTCGTCACAATTCTTCGCTGCAGTAAACACGGATACCGTGTTCGAACTACAGTTCGAGTAAGCAGTCCGCGGGAGTTGGCATCGCCCCGGGCGAGCGCGATCTTGCGACGGTCAGGTCAGGATCGAGTCGCAGACGTATGTTGGAATGATGCCGCTGGCGGAGATCAGCACGTCGGCGCGCTCTGGTTGGGTATTTCCAGAGAGCACCAGCACCGTATCGATCCCGAAGGTGTTAGCGCCCAGAATATCTGTGTGCAGCGTGTCGCCGACCATCAGTACGTCGTTCTTGGTCAAACGCTGGTTGTTTTCGTGGGCGCAGGCGAATGCGTGGGAGTACATCATGGTGTCCGGTTTGCCGAAGCGGATGAACGTCTTCTCCACGATACGCTCTACCATGGTGGCCAAGCTCCCGACCGCGACAGCCACGTCCATGCCGTTGACCGGGTAGGCTGAGTCAGCGTTAGCGACCACCACCGGGATATTTAGTCGGCGCAAGAGATTGATGGTGCGGTTCAAGTCTGTAAACCAGTCGAAGCCCTCGTCGTCCATCAGCGCGACCGCCTGCGGGGGATCCGCGATCGTGCACTCCGCGATGGGCACCGCCTCGAGGCCCGCGGCTTCAATATAGAAGGCGGACGCTGGCTTGCCCAGGTAGGCGACCTTCCCGCTGCGCACCTTGCTACGCAGGAAGTCCTTTGCCAGCAATCCGGAGGAGATGAACTTGCTGGCGGGGATGAGCTTGCCGTGCTGGGGGTGAGCCATGCCGTCGGCCATCGCGCTGGGCGACTTGGACGCGTCGTTGGTGATCACGAACACGTCTTTGCCGCTGCGCGTCAACCAGGCCAGGGTGTCGTGGACCCCCTCGATGACGCCGTTGCTCTGCTTGAGCACGCCGAAGGCGTCGAAGAAGATGGTCGAATAGTTCTGTGCAATTTCTGCGAAGGACGTCGTCATCGGTTCAGCAGTCTCCAGATTACATAACAATGCAAAGCCAGTGTCAGCTAGCAATTTACGGCCGTGACGAGTAGGACACCCACCCGAAACATTCAGCCCGATAGACCGCTGGGGTCAAGGCGCCGCCAATTGGGCGGCCTCTAAGCACCGTGTCTAGAGGGCGCCTTGGAGTCCCCAAATCTACTGATCGAACGTTAAGGAGACACGATGACCGCTGCGGATGTTCTCAAGCTAATTTCTGAGAAGGGCATTAAGTACGTAGACCTGCGCTTTACCGATACAAAGGGCAAAGAGCAGCACGTCACGGTTCCCGCCAGCCAGGTCGACGAAGGCCTGTTCAAGGACGGCAAGATGTTTGATGGCTCCTCCATCTCTGGATGGAAGGACATCAACGAGTCCGACATGATCCTGATGCCAGATCCGGACACTGCCGTGATCGACATTTTCATGAAGGATCCGACGCTGCTGATTCGTTGCGACGTGATCGAGCCTTCGGACATGAAAGGCTATTCTCGCGATCCTCGCTCGCTCGCCAAGCGTGCGTTGGCCTATCTGGCCAGTACTGGCATCGCGGACAGCGCGATCTTTGGCCCTGAGAATGAGTTCTTCATTTTTGACGGCGTCACCTGGAGCAACGAGATGAGCGGTGTTCACTACTCGATTGACTCGGTCGAAGCGGCCTGGTCGTCGGGCATGGACTTCGATGGTGGCAACAAGGGGCACCGTCCGGGCGTCAAGGGCGGCTACTTCCCCGTGCCTCCGGTTGATTCTCAGCAGGACATCCGCTCCGCCATGTGCAACGCGCTGACGGACATGGGTCTGGTGGTTGAGGTGCATCACCACGAGGTGGCGACCGCAGGCCAGGCCGAGATCGGCGTGGGCGGCGGTGAGCTCGTCAAGAAGGCTGATGAAGTGCTGATGCTCAAGTACTGCGTGCAGAATGTTGCCAAGCAGTACGGCAAGACGGCGACGTTCATGCCCAAGCCCATCGTTGGCGACAACGGCAACGGCATGCATGTGCACCAGTCACTGGTCAAGGGTGGCAAGAACATCATGAGCGGCGAGGTGTACGCCGGGCTGTCTCAGGAAGCGCTGTGGTACACGGGCGGCATCATCAAGCACGCTCGCGCGATCAACGCCTTCACTAACGCTAGTACCAACAGCTACAAACGCTTGGTGCCCGGTTTCGAGGCGCCGACGATCTTGACCTATTCGGCACGCAATCGTTCCGCTTCAATCCGTATTCCGTGGGTGAGCAACCCCAAGGCGGCGCGCATCGAGGTGCGCTTCCCGGATTCCACCGCAAACCCGTACTTGGCGTTCGCCGCCATGATGATGGCCGGCTTGGACGGTATCAAGAACAAGATCGATCCCGGCAAGCCGATGGATATCGACTTGTACACCTTGTCGCCGGCTGAAGAGGCCAAGTTGAAGACCGTCTCCTCATCGCTCGACATCTCCCTGGACGCGTTGGCGCGTGACAAGGAGTTCTTGATGATGGGCGATGTGTTCCCGGGCGACATGATTGACGCCTACATCGACCTCAAGATGCAGGAGGTTACCCGTCTGCGTCAGGCAACGCATCCCTGCGAATTCGAGATGTACTACAGCCTGTAAGCCACCTCTTGCGGCTAATCGTTTCGGGCGCGAACTCTTCGGGGTTTCGCGCCCGAAACAATTTGGCTTGACGTTTTCTAATTCTTCCACATTTTCCTGAATTCGACCCACACGGGTCACCGGCGCGCGTGCTAGCGATTTCAATCGTGACTGACACGTTAGATACCCTCGTTCGTCGTGCCCGCGATAGTCGAGGCCTGACTCAGTACGATCTTGCTCAGGCCACTCGCACCACGGTCTCGCGCATCTCTCGGATCGAGCGCGGCAGTGAGCTGCTGGGCTTTCCGAAGTCTCAGCGCTTGGCCAAATGCTTGAAGCTGGACCACAAGCTGGTGGTTACTGCCATCCTGCAGTCGCTCATGGCACGGGCTGAGTTGGATTACGTCGTCAAGTTGCTCAAGCCGGGCAAGAAGCGCCCGCGCGCCGGAGAAGAGATTGCGCGCTTGCGATATGAGCGGGGCGTGAGCGTCCGGCAGCTCGCCAAGATCGCTGGCATGCTTCCGTCGCGGGTAGCCAAAGTCGAAAACGACACCAAACTGGTGCTTCAACCAGCGACCGCTGCGCGCTTCGCAGACGCGCTCGACGTCTCCCAAGAGTCGTTGATTGAGCTCGCGCTGCAGGATCTATTGAGCAAACACCGCATCAATCAGTTCCGAGTCAAGATCAAGTAGCTGAACCTTCGCTGCTGGGGCCGCGGCTAGGACGTGGCGTGTCGGCCCCGAGTGCAGTAGACCCCGTTTGATGGGTACCTACATGACTGCTAGCGGGGCCAAGAAGCTCGCGGACGAGCTGCGCCAGCTTGCCGAGCGGGAGCGTCCAAAAGTCGTGCAAGAGGTTGCGGATGCCGCGGCGCAGGGCGACCGCTCTGAGAACGCAGAATACATCTATGGAAAGAAGCGTCTGCGAGAGATTGACCGGCGCTTGCGCTTCCTCAGCAAGCGCTTGGATGATGCCATCGTGGTGGCGGATGATCATCGCCCTCCAGACGAGGGAAGGGTCTACTTCAGCGCGTTGGTCGTCGTAGAAGATGAGGATGGAGAGCAAAAGCGCTACAGGTTGGTCGGGCCAGACGAAGCCGAACCTGGACGGGGGCTCCTGAGCTATCAGTCGCCGCTGGGCAAAGCGCTGATGTCTAAGCGTCTCGGTGACGTCATCGTCTTCCAACGTCCGGCGGGAGAAGTGGAGCTGGAAATTATCTCGATTGAATACGGCAAGCTCCCCTAAGAGCGCGCGAGGGCCCGCAGCGCCTGAGTCGTTGTCATTCGACGAATAGGTCGCGTTGCAGTGGCTGCCCGGGGGCTACCGCGTAGCGCTCGAAGTCTGTCATTCCGGCATCTCTGAGCACCTCCTCATCCAAGAAGAAGTTGCCGGTGCATTCACGGCTTGGTGACGTCAAGATCTGGTAGGCGGCGTCCGCTACGATCTCGGGGTGGCGGCTCTGCTTCAGCATCTGCTCGCCACCGAGCAAGTTGGCGACTGCTGCTGTGGCGATGGTCGTCTTGGGCCAAAGACTGTTGACGGCAATGCCCGCGCCGCGCAGCTCCTGGGCAAGTCCAAGCGTACACAAGCTCATGCCGTACTTTGACAGCGTATACGCGAGGTGGGCTCCGAACCACTCCGGACGCAACTGAAGCGGAGGGGAGAGCGTGAGAATATGGGGGTTGTTCGACTTTTCCAGAGTGGGCAGGCATAGCTTCGAGCACAAGAAAGTTCCACGTGCGTTCACTTGATGCATCAAATCGAAGCGCTTCATACTCACACTCTGCGTGTCCGCGAGTTGTATGGCGCTGGCGTTGTTGACCAAGATGTCGATCTGCCCGAAGGCCGCCAAGGTGTGATCAATGGCGCTCTGTACCTGTTGCTCTGAGCGAATGTCCGCGATACAGGCCAAGGCCTGGCCTCCCGCTTTCTCAATTTCTGCACACGCGCTGTGCACGGTGCCTTCGAGCTTTGGGTGGGGGCTATCCGTCTTGCCGATGACTGCGATACGGGCACCGTCCGCCGCAGCGCGTAGTGCGATGGCTTTGCCGATGCCTCGGCTGGCACCTGTGATGAAAAGTGTCTTGTTTTTTAGGTCGGGCATTTTGGTGAGAAACTATGGCAAATATTGGCTAGACTTGCGACGTATAGTGAAATGTTCGGCGATATTGCGTGGTTGTTGGGCTGAGCCGGGGCGACTCGAGTCGGCTCGGGCGGGGGGGCCAGAGGCTGGGGTAGTGAGCCCGGCGCCAGGCTATTTCCGTTGGATCCAGCTTTTGCTAACGCTTGGCCCTTAGTGCGCCGGTCAAGCAATCTCACGGACGCCCGCGGGCAGAACGACAGGATGAACCAAAACGTACAGGCGCGGAGCCGCGTCGAGGCGTTGCGGCGACGGATCGCTCAGCGAAAGGGGGCTCCGCTAACGACGAGTGAGCTCGCTTCCGTGTGCGATGTTGAATCACGTGCGGTTCTCGACTGGGCGGTGCGGGGCAGGATTCAACATTTCAGGACCCCAGGGCAGCACCTCCGGTTTCACGTGGCTGACGTGGCCGAGTTTCTTGCTGGCGAGTTCACTGAACGCCGACGGTCCGCGGGCTCGACACGTCAGGCGAATGTGCAGCAGGTCATCGCGCTGTGCTCTAGAACCCGGCAGAGCTTGCGACGTCAGCTGCGCGGGCTAGCGTGCCTGTGGCCTGACGATGCCTTGTCGGCGCTGATACTCCTGGGTCAGACAGGGGCCAGCGCACTGATCGTCGAGCGCTCGGCGCTGGGCAAGATCCAGCCAGTGGCCTTCATTGACGCCGTGCTGGAAGAGGCCCCCGGCACGCGCCTGATCTGGTTCGGTAGTGTGCCGCGGGGCAAGCGTGAGCAGCTCGTCGTGGTCGACGACCCGGCTGAGGTCAAAGCGGCTCTGGCATAGCTCCCATGCCCCTGGCCGCAGCGGGGGCCTGTCGGGACCTCTTCGCGACGTATGGCGACGGCGGGGGTCGGCGAAGCGCGAGGGTGATGTGCTAAAAGGGGGTATGGTTTCGGTCTGCTTCGTCTGCCTGGGGAACATCTGCCGCTCACCGACCGCGGAGGGGGTGATGCGGCATCTGGTCAAACAACGCGGGCTGCAAGACAGGGTCCAAGTGGATAGCGCTGGCACGGCTGCCTATCACAGCGGCGAAGCACCGGATCGACGCTCGACGGCGCATGCCCGCCAGCGGGGGATCATCCTGGCAGGGGCGGCGCGCCAATTTCGCCCTGGGGACTTCGAGCGCTTCGATTACGTGCTGGCCCTGGATCAAGCCAACTTTGATGATCTGGCGGCGCTGGCGGGCGGTGGGCATGAGCGACTGCACCTGCTGCGCGACTTCGACGCCCAGTCACCCAAAGGCTCGAGCGTTCCCGATCCATACTACGGCGGCGCGAGTGGTTTCGAAGAAGTGTTGGATCAGTGCGAAGCAGCGTGCACTGGGTTGCTTCAGCATTTGATTGAGACGCACCAGTTGCAAGACGACTAGCTTTCGCGGAGAACGAGCATTGATGGACAGTCGCGTGACCAAAGCTCTGGAGGCTCAACTCGGCGAAGCCGTCGTCTGCAGCCGGCGCCTTTCAGGTGGGGATATCAATGATGCGTATCTGGTCTCGTTGAGGTCTGGAGTAAAGCGCTTCGTCAAGACCAAGTCAGACGCGCCGCACGGCATGTATTCAGTCGAAGCCAAGGGCCTCGACTGGCTACGAGCCGCGAACGTATTGCGCATCCCCGCGGTGATCGCAGTGTCAGAAGCTGGGCCAAGATTTCTGGTGCTCGAGTACCTGGATCCGGCGTCTCGAACTCCGGACTTCGATCAGCGGCTGGGCCGAGGATTAGCGCTGCTACACCGTAGCGGCGCTGAACGTTTTGGTTGGCACGAAGCAAATTTTATCGGCCCACTTCCTCAAGAAAACACGGCTCGCCAAACCTGGGCCGACTTCTATCGAGAAGCGCGCCTCGCCAAGCAGATCCAGTTGGCAGTCGATTCGGGACGCTTGTCTGGCAGTTTGCGTCGGCGTCTCGATAGTTTGCTCGACAGGATGGATGACTTGGTGGGCGACCCTGAGCCGCCAGCGCGCCTGCACGGAGATCTATGGGCCGGCAATCTACACGTCGGCCCTGCGGGAGAGCCGTGTTTGATCGACCCCGCGGTGTACGGCGGCCATCGGGAGATGGACCTCGCCATGATGCAGTTGTTCGGTGGCTTTGGTCCGGCGGTGTTCGCCGCTTATGATCAAGAATACCCGCGGGCACCGGGGGCAGCGGGGCGCGTCCCGCTGTACCAACTCTACCCGTTGTTGATACACCTCAATCTGTTCGGCGCCGGCTACGCCGGCAGCGTGGAGAGAGCGGTCTCGGCCTACGCCTAGGGCACTCAGCCTACCGCCGAGCGCCGGCACTGGGCCGCCTATTGGGACTTCTTGCGGCTTTTGGCTTTTGACTTGCCGCGTTTCTTGGAGCCAGCTGGCTTGACCTCGACCGTAATTTTCAGCTTCTGGCCGGGGATGATGTTTCGCTTTCGCGAGATCTTGTTTTCGCGTGTCAGTGCGGCCACGCTCACGCCGTGCTTGGCGGCGATGCCGCTGAGCGTGTCACCCTTCTTGACGGTGTAGGTTTTGGTGATGCTCTTGGGCGCCGCGCGTTTGGATCGGCTGTTCGACTTGGCCCTATTCTTGTCGCTGTCTTTGTCTGCGGCTCGCTCTTTCTTCGAGCGCTGACTCGACTTGGGTACTGTCAGCTCCTGGCCCGGGAAGATGGGTTTCTTGGTCGAGATGTTGTTGGCGGCGGCCAGCTCCTTGGCGGTGACGCCGTACTGTTTAGCGATCCCGATCAAACTTTCGCCGGACTTGACCGTGTGTGTCTTGGGCTTGTAGCCGGAGCCGGCAGTGACCAACAGGCGCTGCCCCGGGACGATGGCTGCCTTGAGGCTAATCCCATTTTGTTTTGCCAGCTTGTCGGCGGTGGTGCCGTACATCCGAGCGATGCGGATGAGATTTTCGCCCTTCTTGACCACGTGGGTCTTGGTCACCACGACGGGGCCGATGTCGCGTACCCAGCCGGGGGGATAAATCTCGACGATCGAACGGCGGGTCTCGATCAAGTATTGCGCTGCCGCTTGCCTGATTTCAGTCGCGCTGATGTCATCGTAGGCGGTGTACTCTTCAGCCAGCAGTGAAGCGTCCCCCCAGTAGGTTTCATAGGTACCAAGCCAGCGTGCCCGCGCCTGGTTGGTTTGCAGATGACCCAACAGACGCATCTTCATTTGGGCCTTGGCTTTGCTGAGTTCACGCTCGCTCGGTCCGATCAGTCGTAGCCGCTTCATTTCGCCGTCCAGCCAACGCTGTGCGGTGTCAATGCTCGAGAGTGGCGCGATCGCCAGCTTGATGACGAACGCGTCGGGACCGCGATGGTGGGCCGTCCAAGACGCGACTGAGTTCACGGCAGCCTTTTCGATCACTAGGCTCTGGTGCAGGCGGCTACTATCACCGCCGCTGAGGACCAAGCTGGCTAGTTCCAGGGCGCGATGCGTGCGAGTGCGCGTGGCAGGAATGCGGTAGCCGTAAAAAACGCCAGGCGTCTTGGCGTTGTGATCGACGATCACGCTGAGCCGTTCGCTCGTCTGCCGGGGCATGCGATCCGGAACGTCAAAAGCCGGCAGGTTGTTGTTGGGGCGTTGGTCTGCGAAGTGCTTTTCAACCAGTGCCTTGGCTTGATTGACGTCGAAACTGCCAGAGATGGACAGCACCGCGTTGTTGGGCACGTAATACTGTCGATGAAACTTGCGGACCCAGCGAAACTGGGCCTCGTCCAAGTCTTCAATGAATCCGATGGTTGGATGTTCGTACGGCCAGTAGCCTTGGAATACTAGTTGGTGCAGCCGGTGATAGCCGAGTGCGTACGCTCGGCCGGAATAGCGCATGCGGTATTCCTCCAACACGATGGCGCGCTGGTTTTCGAAGTTGGCGCGATTGACGGCCAGCGTTTGCATGCGGTCAGCTTCTAGCCAGAGCGCCAACTCCAGCTCACTGGAGGGCAGGGTCTGGTAATAGTTCGTGCGGTCTTTGTTGGTGGTCCCGTTCGCTTTGCCCCCGCGCTCGGCGATCTTGCGAAAATGTTCCCCCTTATCCACGTTGCGGCTGCCCTGGAACATCATGTGCTCAAACAGGTGCGCGAAGCCGCTGCGTCCGATTTGTTCGTTGCGTGAGCCGACGTCATACGTGACGCAAACGCTCACGGCTGGCGTGGCGCCGTCGGGATTGAGGACCACACGCAGGCCGTTCGCCATGCTGTAGCGCGTCAGGTTGAGCTGCAATGGCGGTGGCGCTGACGTGGCTTCCCCCGAGCCGGGAGCAGCTTGGGCGGACGCAGCCGCTGGGCGAAAGACCCAGAACAGGCCGAGCAGCGCGTATGAAAGCAGGCCAAATAGCCGTGCGGCGTTGGGTTTTTGTGACGACACCGAGACCTGGCTTAACACGCCCCGCCTGCGACGTGAATGTTGCTAGAGTGCGAGGATGAGCCCTCCCGACGGTTCCAAGCCTGACAAAAAGAAGGTGGCAGATTCGGTGGCCACGCTGAGCCAGTTCATGATGCCGGAGCATGCAAATCCGACTGGTCAAATCCACGGCGGCCTGATCATGAAAATGGTGGATGAGGCCGGCGCGATCGCTGCCATGCGGCATGCCCAACGCCCGGTCGTGACGGTGGTAGTTGATTCCGTCACCTTCAAATCGCCGGTGCTCGTGGGCCAATTGGTGACGATGCAGGCCAAAGTGACCTACGTGGGACGCACCAGCATGGAGGTGGGCGTTCATGTCGTCGCCGAGGACCCGGTGAGCGGCACGGTCACGCACACCAACTCAGCCTTCTTGGTGTTCGTTGCGCTGGATGATGATAAGCAGCCCACGGGCGTCCCCGGCCTGATCTTGGAGACTGACGAAGAGCGTCAAGCCTGGGATGAAGGTAAGCTGCGCCAGCAAGCGCGCCTCAAGCGTCACGGCTGATTCGTCGCGCGCTTAGTCGCGTCCGAGCTGGCGTCGCCTCAGAGCCAGCCACGCCAGCGCGATCCAGCTGAGCCAGCTGCTGGTCGAAGAGGCGGAGCCCGCGAGCCCACAACCCCCAGCCGAGTTCGGGTCCGTGACAGGAGAGCCCAATGGGGGAGCAGCGCTGTTTGCTGGAGGCGTGCCGGCATTGGGTGGTGGAGCCGTTGCGCTCGGCGCGGGTCCAGGCCCGTCCGCGGAACCTTCGCGCAGCAGGTCTGCGTCGTCAGCGTTGATGCACTGAAACATGTAGCATTCCTGGCCAGCGGGGCAGTCCGCGTTGTTGTCCACGACGCCGTCGCAATCGTCATCCAAGCCGTTGCACAGCTCGGGTATCGGGTCTCCCGGGTGGCATTCATCCGAGAAGCAGGATATCCCGTACCGTTCACACAGTCCGACACCGCAGCGAATTCGGACCTCCTCATCCGTCCGCTGGTTGCAGTTGTCGTCCCGCCCATTGCACACTTCCATGGCGTCCGGATTCACCATCGGGTCGCGATCGTCGCAGTCGTCTGCGTTGTCCGCGTAGCCTTCGGGGGGCACGCAGCCGACGATGGTTTCCCCGAACACACCGAAGCCGTCGCCGTCTTCATCAGGGTACAGATCGCGCGGGGAAGTGCCTTCATCCACTTCGCCATCACAATCGTCATCACGCTCGTTGCAGACCTCAGTCTGGCCGGGAAATACCTGGGCGTTGTTTTCGTTGCAGTCGCCGTCGAGCGCTGCATAACCCTCCGGTTGCTCGCAGTCGACGGTCGTACCGTAGTTGCTGGAACCGACGCCGTCACGGTCGAAGTCTTCGTAGAAGGTCGTGCCCGAGCAGCCGTAGACCAAGCTTGCCGTTCCGTAGCCGGCTCTATCGCCGCCGCGGTTGTTGTCGCCGTTGGCGGCCAAGAAATAGAGTTCGAAGTCGGTTCCGCCGATTTCGTTGGGTGCCGTCCAGCTCATGCGCACCGTCGCAGAACCGTTCGCAGCGGGGATCGGCGTGTCGTGCGCGATGTTGCCAGAGAGCAGCTGGGTGTGTTCCCCAGAGATGGTGGCGAGTGTGCCTTCGGTGGTCTTCAGGTAGAATCCTGCGGCGGCCATGTTGGGGGCCGAGATGGTCAACTCCAGCGTCACCGTGTCACCGGGACTGAAAGTCGCGGGGTCACTCGAGAACGAAAACGTCGCCGGTTCTTCGGGCAGCCCGTGGCAGCCCTCGCAACCGCTGATCGCCACTCCGTTGCGGCGGGCGCTGGCTGTGCTGGCTAACAGTGCTCCCACCAACACCACCAAGAATGCTAGCGACCGGGAGTAGGCACGGGACGACAGCCAGAACGGACTGCGGGAGGCTTTGGGGAACATCGGCGGGTGTAGGGGTAGACGGCCAGTGAGCGCAGCGTCGTCCGGACGGAGCTCGATGAGCGCCGAACTTCCATGGCGTCATACTCCACGCCCGATTGGAATCAATTCGGCCGTGGGTGTTTTTCGAGTGATTTCCAGCCAACGAACGCTTTTCTGCTCAGTATGATCGAGGCAGGTTGAGTGAATGCTGGGCGATGTAGTTCAGGATCATTTCCCGACTGACTGGCGCGGTCCGCAATAGTCGCGCCATTCCCCACAAATCAGCCAGCCCGTACTCGGTGGCCAGGCCGTTGCCCCCGTGGGTTTGAATGGCAGAATCCAGCGCGCGTAGCCCAGCCTCGGCGGCAGCGTACTTGGCGATGTTGGCCGCTTCTGCTGCATCTTGCTGATGGTCGTACAACCACGCGGCTTTTTGGGTCATTAGCCGCGAAAGTTCCAGGTCGATTTTGGCTTGGGCCAGCGGGAACGCCACGCCCTGGTGAGCGCCGATGGGCTTGTCCCAAACGCTGCGGTCCGAGGCGTAAGCGGCGGCCTTGTTCAGCGCGTACCGACCGAGCCCGTTCGAGATACTGGCACCCAAGATGCGTTCGGGCTGCAGGCCGACGAACACCTGCTTTAGCCCCTGTCCCGGTTCCCCCAGCATCCGATCACTTTCGACGAAAACATCTTCGAAGTAGAGCGTAAACTGTTTTTCCGGGGCACAGATCTCGACGGGAATAGTTTCTCTGGTGAGCCCCTTGGCGTTCGAGTCCACCACGAACAGTCCCAATTCCGCTCGGCCAGTCTTTTCGTCCGTGCCGGTGCGTGTCACCACGAGGACGTTGTCGGACTCATCTACGCCGGAGATGTAGTACTTGGTCCCGTTGAGTCTGTAACCGCCGTCAACCCGCTCGGCTTTGGTATCCAATTGGTGGGAGTTGGAACCGGCGTTGGGCTCCGTGATGGCGAAAGCCATCTTCTTTCCTTGGGCCAGGTCCGGCAGAAACCTCTGCCGCTGGTCCTCGGTGCCAAAACGAGCGATGATCGTGCCGCAAATAGCGGGGGACACCAGCATCAGCAGCAGCGGACATCCCAAACTAGCAGCTTCTTCGCTGACCCACATCAGCTCGGTGATGCCTAGGCCAGCGCCGCCGTACTCCTCCGGCACATTGACTCCGATGAAGCCGTTTTCTGCCAGCTCATCCCACAGTGCCTGGGCGCGGCCATCATTCTTGGACTCTTTGAGGTAGTATTCGTGGCCGTACTTCGCCGTGATGCGACGCACGTTGGCTCGCAGCAGCTCCTGCTCGGGGCTGGGATTGAAGTCCATTCTATTTTTATGATCTCGCGCGCGCCCGTCGGCAAGTCGCAAACGGACAAAGCGCGGGAATCGACGTCAAGTAGCGAGCCGTCCCGTCAGCGCGATCGTCGCGCTCAGCTGCCGTCCCCGAACTTTGCGAAAAACTCACCGGCTGGCGCCTCCAGCAGTGGTTTTCGCCAGCCGTCCAGTTGTGTCAAAACGCTCTTTCGATCGCCGTTGTCGAGGACTTCCGTCTTGAGCGCCTTCATCAAGCGAGTCGGGAGCGCCAGCTCAGGCGCGACGTTGGCGCGCGCGGAAACCCAAGAGCGAAAAAACTGCAGCCAACCATCCAATTCAATCTCTTCGAAGGTGGCGTAGGGCATTGGGTCAATTTGTTCGAACTCGCTGCCATCGCTTGCCTTGACTGCCGCGGTGAGTCCACGCACGAGTGTTTCGGCGTGCCCGCGTCCCAGGCCTGGTGGCACGCCTTTGATGCGCAGCAGGTCTTTGGCCGTCTTTGGAGCGCGGCTGGCGATGCTGAGCAGCGCTTTTCCTTGTGGAGCACGCTCGCGCTCGAAGTTGGGGAGCTCATTGTACCAATCAATCAAGTAGCGCAGGATCGCTTGGTTCTTGGGTTTGAGTTGCCATGCATTGCGAAACGAACTCAGTGACAGTGGACCCGGAAGTTCGGGTTTTGGCCACAGCAGTTCATGACAGGCTTCGGTCACGGCGTCGCCCCGAGACAGTTCGTTTAATCGCTGGCTCAGCTTGGCGTGCATTGGGGGCAGATGCACAATGTCGGAGGCGGCGTACTCAAGCTGGCTCTGGGGCAGCGGACGCCGCATCCAGTCATCGGCCTGGTGGGTCTTCATGCTGCGAATATCGAGCAACTTGAACTGCAGGTAGGCGAGCGATACCGACGGTTCGGGGCCGAGTAGTGCCCAGGCCACTTGAGTGTCGAACAAGCGCGGGGGCTTGGGTTTTCGAAAGCACTGCAGCAACAGCTCCACATCCTGCAAGCCGGCGTGCAGAACCCAAGTGACGCCGTCGCGCAGCACAACATCTCCCAATTCGGGGAGACGCTTCAGGTTGAGCGCGTCCAATAGGAAAATCTCATCACCGCAGCTGATCTGCACCACACTCAGGGTGGTGCGTTTGCGGGTGGACTCGAACTCGGTGTCGATGAAGTAGGTCTGGGCGTCCGCGAGCGCCTGTTTGGCTCGGTCGAATCCCGCGTCGTCATCAATCAGTTTGATTGCATCGCTTTCAGGCACGGAGCGTTGCTACCGCACTTGACCCGGTGCTGTCAGCCTGCTGGCTCCTTTTTTGGGGAGCGATAGTCTGTTTGGCGTCCTTTTGCGGGGCCGGGACTCGAATGCTCCCGCGGACTAGCGCCGTCCGTACTTCTTGAGTTTGCGGTATAGCGTGGTGCGTCCAATGCCGAGCTCCCGCATCGCTTGAGTCACATTGTCTCCTGTGCGTTGCAGTGTGGCCTCGATCGCGCAGCGCTCCAGATCCCGGATTTTCATCGGCTTCTGAGACAAGATCTCGAACAGCACCTGACGCCTCTGGGAGGTGGAGTCCGGCGGTTGCGACGCGGGGCGACCCAGATCGCTGCCGATCATCGTAGGTACCTGAATCATCGCGGGCAGCGCGCCGACGCGCAGCGTCGTTCCTGTGACTCTCAGCAGGGCCGTGTTCAACACTTCTTTCAGCTCTGTGGCGTTACGCATGAAGCGATGCCTCTGAAGGGCGTCGGCCGCTTCGCCGTCCAGTGTGACGCGGGGCTTGCCTTGGTCTTTCGTCATCTCGTCCAGCATGGCTTGAGCCACCACGGGAATGTCCACTGGCCGGCTGCGCAGAGGCAACAGGTGCAGTTGAGATTGGCTGAGGTGGCTCAACAGTTCCGGGCGAAACTGACCCTGGTGCACGCGATCTTGCAGGTTCGCGGAAGTGGATGCGATCAGCCGAAAGTCCGAATGACCATTTTCCGACAACGCCTCTAGAAGCTGCAACTGTAGCTTGGGACTCAACGCGTCGATGTTGGCCAGGAACAGCGTGCCCCGGTCCGCGTCATCCAAGGCGCCATGGCGTCGCATGTTGGGGGCGCCCATCGACGCGTTGACGAAAGCGTCTGCGGAAAACGCCGTGTCCGCCAGTCTTTCGCAGGCCATCGCGATGAAGGGGCCTCGAGCGCGCGCGCTGTGGTCGTGGATGGCGCGCGCGGCCAACGCTCTGCCCGTGCCCTGTTCCCCCACCAGCAAGACGTGCACATCTGCCAAAGCGAACGCTTGCAGCTTGCGCCAAACGCGTCGGATGAATGCGCTCACCCCGTGAATGCCCGCGTAGCCGTTGCCCGCGGCTTCGACCTCCAGCTGCTGGATGCGCTTAAGCATGCGGTGGTGAGCGATCGCATGGGCGGCAGAAACCATCAGTGTCTCTCCATCGACCGGGTGCGACTGCACCGCGTAGTAGCCGTGGCGGATCGGGTTCAGACCTGGATTTGGATCTTGAGTCAGCAAGATCACCGGAACGCTCGAATGCCGCCCGCGAATGATCCGCAGCGCCTGGTCAATCGGTCCGATAGCGTGGGCTTCTACACAGATAGCGTCCGGCTGTTGGTATTTCAGCTGGAAGCAGAGTCCGCGCAGCGACCTGCATTCGCACACTTCATGTCCGGCCATTTGCAGCGGCCGAATCGCGCTGGAGTCACTGTGTCCGCTGACGAACAGGACACGCCCTGGCGCTGCGGCGGGTGGCGGAACGCTCTGCACCTCCTGAGTCGGGGGCTGGTGGGAGGGGCCTGATGCGCGCAAGGCGCTTATAGAGTCGCTGAGTCCGGTCATAGTTAACGCACGTCCCTCGTCGGAACGACCGAGCCCTGGCGCCATTGACAGATCTGACCCAGAAGGATGCAGCGACCCGCCGGTCGGTTCCGGGGGATTGCGAACTGGGTCATGGGGTTCGGGCGGCAGTCGTGTGGAGAAAGCATCCTGAGTGGATTTCTGAACTATTTTGACACGGCACACGGGCCGCGCCAGCGGTTACTGGTTCAACTTGACAGCCGCGGCAAACTGGGGGAGCCAAGGGCGCCGTGGCAG
Source organism: Polyangiaceae bacterium (assembly GCA_050304975.1). Classification (GTDB taxonomy): domain Bacteria; phylum Myxococcota_A; class Polyangia; order Polyangiales; family Polyangiaceae; genus SZUA-265. The sequence goes on along the minus strand of JBNLEN010000027.1, from coordinate 11,109 downwards.
CCTGCTACTTCGATGTTGATGGGACCCTGGTGTCGAGCAATTTGGTCGACCCCACGATCTTCTATCTACTGAATCAAGCAACACCTTTTCAGACTGCGCGCCGTCTTGGGCGAGCGCTGATGAAGGCCCCAGCCATGGCGGTCGCCGAGCTGGTGGATCGTCGCACCTTCAATGAGCTTCTGTTCAGCTCCTATGAAGGTATGAGTGAGGACCGCATCTACCTTCTCGCAGATGAGGTGTTCGAGCAGCGCCTGCTGCCCGCGCTCTACGCGGACGCAATTGACCTCGTGCAAAAAAGCAGAGACGCAGGCCATGAGATCGTGTTGGTGAGCGGTACCCTCGATATGATTATCGAACGTCTCTCTGAGCACCTCGGAGGTTGTACGTGCATCTCCAACAGGCTGGAAATGAAAGACGGGATTGCCACAGGCAAATTGCTGAAGCCGGTCGTCGCCGGACCAGAGAAGGCGCGCTTGATTCGAGAGCATGCGCGGGCCAACGGGCATGACCTCGACGAGTGCTACGCATTCAGCGACAGCTATTCCGACGTGCCGATGCTGAGCGTCGTCGGTCATCCTGCGGCGGTCAATCCCGATCCCCGTCTCGCGTTGTTGGCCAGAGCCTACAGCTGGCCGACGTTCAAGCTCACCCAAGCAAAACCTGCATGACCCATCCTTGTCTCGTTACTCTGGACCGTGACAGCGCGCCGCGCGTGCTGTTTTCTGGGGATCGACTCGTCGAAGTCGATCTGCCGGCGGGCACTCGCGTGCTGTATCCCAAGCCCCCGGTTGAACCGTTGAAAGACGTGGATGCTGCGATCCGTTACGCGATCAATCACCCGTACAACAGCGAGCCGCTTTACGCCAAGCTGAAGCCCGGCATGAAGGTGACGATCGCCGTGGACGACATTTCCGTGCCGCTGCCGCCCATGCAGAGTCCTGATATTCGACAGCGCGTGCTGGAGATCGTGCTGCAGCTGCTGGGCGATTACGGCGTTGATGACATCGAGATCATCATGGCGCTCGGCGTTCACCGCCGTCTCAAGGCCAGGGAAATCCGACACATCGTCGGCGACAAGGTGTTCAACGCCTATTGGCCCGATCGACTTTACAACCATGACGCTGAAGACCCGGATGGCATGGCCACGCTGGGCGAAACAGACCACGGCGAAGTGGTGGAGCTCAATCGCCGGGCCGTCGAGAGTGACTTGGTGATCTACGTCAATCTGAACTTCGTCCCGATGGACGGTGGTCACAAGTCAGTGTCGGTGGGGTTGTGCGGCTATCGCAGTTTGATGGCGCATCACGAGCCGAAGACGATGCGCAATTGCCACAGCTACATGGACCCCAAGAGCTCTGGCTTGGCCACCAGCGTGGAGCGCATGGGCCGGCTCACGAACGAAGCGCTGAACGTCTTCACCATCGAAACGACGGTCAATAATCGCATGTTCAGCAAGCCGCTGGAGTTCTTGACCAAGAACGAAGACGAGCTGAGCTATCGCGAGCGACTGGCCTTGAAGGGACTGGTGGAGTCCACCGCTCGGCTGCCTCAGCCGGCGCGGCAGGCCATCTTCGAACGAGTGCCGGCCGCCTACGGGGTGACCGGCGTGTTTGCTGGCGAAACTGAAGCGACGCATGAGCAGACCCTGAAGCGCGTCAACGATCAGTACCTGGTGCCGATTGAGGGCCAAGCGGACGTGTTGGTCGCTGGCATTCCCTATATCAGTCCTTACAACGTCGGCGCTTTCCTGAATCCACTCTTGGTCTCGTGCATGGCGCAGGGTTATCTGTTCAACATGTACCGTGGCGCCCCGTTGGTGAAGAAGGGGGGCACGATGATCATCACTCACCCCTGCACGGACAAATTCGACCACGAGCAGCACGCTCCATACATCGACTTCGTGCATCGGCTGCTGCCGGAGACGCGGGACGCCGTGGAGTTGCACAAGCGCTACGAACGCAAGTTCGCGGAGAACCCGGCGTTTGTCGAAATGTTCCGCAAAGGACACGCCTACCACCCCGCCCACCCATTTTACATGTGGTACTGGGGTGAAGCGGGCAGACAACACTTGGGCAAGGTGATCGTGGTCGGTGCTGACAACGAGTACATCCCGGAAATCTTGGGCTATGAGACCGCGCCCAATATGGATGAGGCCCTGTATCGCGCGCGCGAAGGGGAGAGTCGCTCGCAGGACATTTTGGCGCTGCACCTACCACCCATCGTGATGGGTGAGGTGACCGCGTAGGGGGCTGCTTTGAGCAATTGGCGCAAGTCTGAGACTCCGCAACTGTCGGCGTCGCTATTGCCCCCGAGCGGTGGGGCCCCGTTGCCTTTGCGGGAAACCTTTGCTGACAAGAGCTTCGTCGTCGTGGGCGGCACAGGCTTTCTGGGCAAGGTGTGGTGGGTGCTGCTGCTCGACCGCTTTCCTGAAATTCGCAAGTTGCACCTGGTGGTGCGTGCTCGCAGGAAACACGGCCAATCACAGTCGGCTCAGGACCGTTTTTGGTCTGAGATCGCCAGTGGTGACTGCCTGCAACCACTGCGCGAGCGTTATGGCGATCAGTTTCAGGATTTTCTGCGCGAGAAGATCGAAGTGCTCGAAGGGGATGTGGTGCAGCCGTATTGCGGCATCACTGCTCCCGACCGAGACCGCTTGCGCGGCCATGTGGATGCGGTCGTCAACGCTTCGGGAGTGGTTGAGTTCGCGCCGCCGCTCGACGCTGCGCTGGACGTTAACGCTTTCGGTGTGCAGAGCCTGGTCGCCTTGGCTCGTGACTTGGGCGAGCTACCCGTGGTTCACACCAGCACGTGCTTCGTCGCTGGCTACGCTACTGGCATCGTGGACGAACGCAGTCCGCTCGAACACCCGTTCCCCCATGCGGGAAAGTTGGAGCGTGCGCATTGGGATCCAGACCGTGAGATCAGCGAGTGTTTGGACATCATCGCCCAAGCCAAGCACCGCGCGGACGATGCGTTTCGGCAAAGTCACTTCTTGGATCAAGCCAAGCGCAACCTGCGCGAGTCGGGAGAGCCGGGGCGCGGCGCCGTGCTGGAGGCGGAGATTGCGAAGGTCAGGCGCAAGTTCATCGAAGCTCAGCTTGCGGATCTAGGACTCGAGCGAGCTCGGTTTTGGGGCTGGCCCAACACCTACACCTACACCAAAAGCATTGGTGAACAGATTGTTGCCAAGTCCGGGCTGCGCTTCACCGTGGTGCGCCCGGCCATCATCGAGTCTTGCGTCGAGTTCCCGTGTCCTGGTTGGAACGAGGGGATCAACACCAGCGCGCCGTTGATTTACGCTATTCGAGAAGGGCAGATGCAGATGCCCGGGGCTCGCATTCGTTTGGACGTCATCCCCTGTGACATGGTGGCCACAGGCATGGTGCTGTCGCTCGCGGAATTGCTGCGTAACGAACACAAGCCGGTTTACCAATACGGCACCAGCGACACCAACCCGCTGACAATGGACCGCATCTACGAGCTCAGCGGCTTGTACAAGCGCAAGTACTACAAGCGTACCGGCAAGGGGGGGCCGATCGGGAGCTACCTGGCGGGCCATATCGAGGGCGCGCTGATGACTGGCAAGACCTACGACCGTTTTGGGCCGAGCGCGGTTTCGCGCGGAGCCAAAGGCTTGGCGGGGTTGTTGGAGAAGGCTCCAGGCAACCTGGCGCCGCTACTGAAGCCCACCGTGAAGGGCTTGCGTGACTTGTCCAAGACCCAGGACAAGGTCGCCGAGATCATGGGGCAATTTCGTCCCTTTACCGAAGAGCTCGACTACGAGTTTCGGAGCGACAACACGCGAGCCGCCTACGCTCGTTTGAGCGATGCGGAGCGGGCAGCGTTGATCTGGGCGCCAGAAGAGATCCACTGGCGCCATTGGTTCTTGGACGTACACGCGCCTGGGCTGGAGCGTTGGGTATTTCCTGAACTCGAGCAACGTTTGCGCAAGCCGTTGCAACCTCAGGCTCGGCACGAGACGCTGCCGGCCCTGTTGCAAGAGGTGGCCGACCGCTACCAATTGGCGGTTGCGCTTCAGCGGGTGGAGCCAGATGGGCTCAGTCGCATTAGCTTCAAAGAGTTGGAGCGTCGGGCGCTCGCTTGTGCGGAGCGCCTGCGCGGTCTAGGGGTCGGCTCCGGTGACCGCGTGGTACTCGGCGCGAAGAACCATCCCGACTGGGTGATTGCGTTCTTCGGGGTCCTTTTCGCGGGGGCGACGGTGGTGCCATTCGACGCCGAGATCGACGCCGTGGCGGCCAAGGTGTTGTTCGACGCTTCTGGAGCGAAAGTGGCCTTGTTCGACGAGCCGCTGAGTCGCCGGCTTGTCGAGTTGGCGGGTGCTGAGCCTGGCGATGCTCCGCGCTTCGTCCGGTTGTCTGAAGCCGCCGCTCCGGGTGATGCAGACGCGGACCGGCGCTTGGAGCCTGCGCCCGTTGGTGAAGATGATATTGCTGCCCTGATATACACCAGTGGTACCACCGGCAAGCCCAAGGGCGTGATGCTCTCGCACCGCAACCTCACCAGTTTGGTGGCTTCGCTCGCGCCCCTGTTTCCGATTGGCCGCGACGATCGCGTGCTCAGCGTCCTGCCGTTGCACCACACGTTCGAATTGACTTGCGGCATGTTGCTGCCGCTGTCGCGTGGCAGCCGCATCGTCTACCTGGATGAGCTCAATGCCGACAAGCTGAAAGCAGCGTTGAAGCAAGGCAGAATCACCGCCATGGTGGGCGTGCCGGCGCTGTGGGAAGTTTTGGAACGCAAGATCTTGGGGCAAGTGGCGGAGCGCGGTGCCACGGCTTCCAAGTTGTTCAACCTGTTGGTGGAGCTGAATCGCAACGTGGGGCAAGCTTCAGGCCTAGATCTCGGGCGATTGCTTTTCGGACAGGTTCACCAAGAGTTGGGTGGCAACCTGCGTTTTCTCGTGAGCGGCGGTGCGTCGCTCAACGACAAGACGCACTCGCTCTTCAAGGGGCTTGGCCTACATCTGACTGAAGGTTACGGCTTGACTGAGGCAGCGCCCGTATTGAGCGTGGCTCGGGGCGGGCCCCGCGCAAAGAGCGGTCAGGTTGGCAAGCCTGTGCCCGGAGTCGAGTTGAGAATCGACAAGCCCGATCAGGACGGCGTCGGTGAAGTCATCGCTCGCGGTCCCAACGTGATGCTTGGGTATGCCGACAACGAGGAGGCCACGTCCGCGGTGATTGACCGGGATGGCTGGTTGCACACGGGCGACCTCGGCAAGTTGGATCACAAGGGACGACTCACCATAGTGGGACGCGCCAAAGACGTGATTGTCACGTCGACAGGGGAGAACGTCTACCCAGACGACATTGAAGCGCGTCTAGGTAGGATCCGACACGTCAATGAGCTGGCCGTGCTGGGCGTGGACGACGGGCGCGGTGGCGAGCGCGTCGCCTTGGCGGCGGTCGTCGAGTACGATGGGCCGCGAGACCAGGGGCACGAAAAGGCCCGTGAGGAGCTCAATCGAGCGATCGCTGAATTGCCGCAGGCAATGAGGCCCACCGCTGTGGCGTTGTTCGATAGCCCGTTGCCGCGTACAGGCACCCGCAAGGTCAAGCGCCAAGAGTTGCAGCAGCGGGTCCAGCGCCAGCTGGAAAAGCGCCGCGATCACGGCGTGGACGCCGGGGCTCATACGCAGAGCGGCACTAGTGCCCAAAGCGTGAACCTACACCTGGTGCAGCGCGCCGCGGCCAGCGTGACCCGTCGCGAGCCTGGCTCGATTCTCAGGGAGATGACACTGCGCGGGGATCTGGGGTGCGACTCGTTGATGCTGCTGGAGGTGTTGGTCGCGCTCGAGAAACAAGTAGGCCGAGCGCTGCATGCGGACGCGTTTGCGGGGTGTGAAACCGTCGGCGACGTGGAGCGTCTACTTGGGGCTATCCGCTTGCGCGATGTCGCGGCGGTACAAGATGAAGACGACGTGTCGCTAAGCGTTCCAGAGCCCCTGCGTGACGCCGCGATGACGTGGATGTCGCGGGCACAGGCTAGCTTTTACGCCAACGTGATGCGAACCAAGGTCACCGGACGAGCGTTCATCCCGCACAATCGCCACGTGCTGATCGTCGCCAATCACGCTAGCCATCTGGATATGGGCTTGGTGAAGTATGCATTGGGTGACTATGCACAGCACTTGGCGGCGTTGGCGGCGCAGGACTACTTCTTCGAAGGCAAATGGCGCAAAGCTTACTTCGAGAACTTCTCCAACTTGGTGCCAGTCTCGCGTTCCGGCTCTCTGAGGGGCATGCTGCGTACAGCGTCCGGACTTTTGGAGCAGGGACGAGTGGTATTGGTCTTTCCCGAGGGCACGCGCTCAACGGACGGCTCATTGGGAGACTTCAAGCCGGTGGTGGGTTACCTGGCGTTGGAAAACAAGGTGGACATTCTCCCGCTATGGCTTGGCGGCACCTACCAAGCGCTGCCCAAGGGGGCGACGGTATTGCGCAGTCGTAACCTCAGCGCTCGCATCGGGCCGCCCATCACCTACGAGGCCATGCGGGCGCAGACGGTTGGCAAGAGCGCCACCGAGGCCTCGAGGCATGTCGCTGCGCTGGCGCGCGACGCGATTGTGCAGCTCAGCCGAGGCAAAGTGCTCCAAGTGGATGCCGAAGCGAGCAGCGCTCCGGCGGCTTCGAGTGAGTTTGAGAAGCCGCCGCAGGGACTGGAGACCTTGTTCTCCGAGCTGCAGGGCCGGTTTGTGCCCGGCGCGACGCCTGAGGTGGTGAGCTACTACTTTTCGTTGGGAAACGAAAAATGGACCCTCCGGGCTTCCTCCGACAGCTGCGAGGTGCAGCGCGGTAAGGCCGTGCAAGTTGCAGACTGTGTGCTCAAAACCTCCCCGGAAATGTTCCGGAGGATCGTGAACGAGGGCTACACGCCGTCACCAGGCGAGTTCATGTCCGGTGCCGTCAAGTCCAACAATGTGGCGTTGCTGCTCACGTTCCAGAAGATGTTTGGGTTGCTGAACGCTGACTCCGGCGCTGCCGAATGAAATCAGCCGAGCGAATCAGCGGCTGAAACCGGCGGATGCGAAGTCAGAGACGCGGAGGACGAAAGTGAGTGGCAAGAAATTCTGGGTTGGTGGAGCTACCGGGTTCTTGGGCCAGGCGCTCGTCAAGCAGCTGCGAGCCATGGGGCACGAGGTGGTCGCCATTTCCCGCGGTGGCGGTCAGGTCGGAGACGTGACAGTTCAGGCTTTGGACAGCCTGGATCCAGCCGCGATTGAGTCCAGCGCCCGTGGTTGTGACGGCGCGTTCTACGCGGTCGGCAAGGTTTCCAGGCGTCCTGAAGATACTGCGGAGCTGCACAGGGCGAATCTCGAGGCTACGCGCGTCGCGCTGCCGGCGCTCAAGGCCGCGGGTATTGCGCGAGTGGTTTACGCCAGTACCAGCGGGACGATTGCGGTCGGCACGGATCCGGAGCGGCGCTACAACGAAGATTCACCAACGCCTCATGAGATCATCTCTCGCTGGCCGTACTACCGCAGCAAGCTCTACGCGGAGCAATTTGCGCTGGCGCAGAACGGCCCCGATTTTGAAGTCGTCGTCGTCAACCCAAGCCTATTGCTAGGACCCGGCGACGCGCGCGGAAGCTCCAACGGCGACGTTAAGAAACTGCTAACCGGCTCCCTACCGGCGCTCACGGCAGGGGGCATCGCGATCGTCGACGTGCGGGATGCCGCGCAGGGCATGTGGCTGGCGTTTGAGAAGGGGCGCGCCGGTCAGCGGTATCTGATCTCGGCCGCAAACCTGCGTTGCGAGGACTTTTTCGGTCGGCTTGCGCGCTTGGCGGGCGTGGAGCCCCCAAAGGTGGTGCTTCCCAGGCGGCCCAAGTTAGCATTGGCAGGTCACTGGCTGTACAAGCGCGCAGTCGAAGCGACCGGTGCGACGCCGGCGGTGGACGCGGCGACCGTCGATATGGGGAGCCACTATTGGTACTGCGACAGCTCGCGCGCTCAACGTGAGCTGGGCTTTTCCCCACGTGACCCGCAGCAGACCTTGCGCGACACCGTCGAAGACTTGCTTGAGCCCTCCTCGTTTCACTAAGCGCTGAGCACGCGGCAGCGCGCAGTTTCGACAATACCGGCGCATCCGGTCTTCTGGCCGAGTTGTGCGCGTTCTCAGTGAAATCCAGCGCTTATGGCAGCAAGCGCCCGTTTGTGTGACGTTTGGGTTGAGTTGGTGCCGCGATTGTGGTGAAACTGGCACCGATGGAAGTCACCTGAACAGGTGGCCTCTGAACCCCGATCCTCTGGACTACTTGCTTTAACTGGGAAGATTACAATGCTCGTTAGACTTGGAACTTTGTTAGCTCTCATGCTGCCTCTGACCTTCGTGACCGCCTGTGGCGACGACGATGAAGAGACCAGCGACGACACCATGGAAGACGATTCTGCCGACGACGACGACGACGCAGGCGCCGACGACGACGCAGATGACGACGCCGACGACGACGCAGATGACGACGCCGACGACGACGCAGATGACGATGTCGACGCAGGTGACGACGACGTCGGCGACGACGACGCAGGCGCAGATGACGACGACGACGCAGGCGCTGCAGACGACGACGCAGGCGCAGACGACGACGCAGACGCAGGCGACGACACGACAGACGCTGGCGACACCCCCGCGGCAGACGCTGGCGACGCTGGCTGAAGTCAACCGTTAGGTCGATAGATTGATGGCGGGTCCAGCAAAGCTGGGCCCGCCGTTTTTTTGTCACTAAGCTGTCGGCTGCGTCGAAGTATCCGCGCGCAATGCGGTGTGGGGCTAGACGAATTGGGGGAAAACCCCAAGGATACACTCAATGCCGGGTAGTCACGACGCGGACAGCCAAGATCTCGAGAAGGGGCTTGAGACTCAAGACCTTCAGGGGGAGGTTTCGCGCCTGAAGGGGCGGGTGAGCCGGCTGCTGTCGATCCTCAACTCAGCGCTGGACGCGGTTGTGATCATGAACAGCGCTGGCGTGATCATCGGCTGGAATCCACAGGCAGAGCAGATGTTTGGTTACAGCGCTCAAGAGGCCATGGGCAGGAGCGTGGCGGATACGATCGTTCCGCCTCACCTACGTTCACGTCACCAATCAGCAGTCGCCGGATTCTTGGACGAGGCGGAACATCATCTGGTTGGCAAACGCGCTCAGCTCACCGCCATGCGACGAAATGGTGAAGAGTTCCCCATAGAGATCGCCATCAGTGCGTTTGAATCTGATGGAGGACGCCTGTTTTCGGCGTTCATTCGCGATCTGTCAGCCACGTTGCTAGCGGAGAAGCAGACCGCGGAGGCCCAGACTCGGCTCGAGGAGGCGCAGCGGATCGCGCATTTGGGCAGCTGGGAGTGGGACGTCACGACGAACGACGTGAAGTGGTCGCCCGAAATGCATCGCATCTATGGCACCACCCCCGGCGAGGTCGATGTTTCCTACGAGGGCTTTCTGCAGCGCGTGCACCCCGATGACCGTGAGCGCGTCAACCAGATCGTTCAAGACTGCTATCAGAATCGGGGCAGCATGCACTACTTTCATCGGGCGGTTCGCCCAGATGGTAGTGTCGTGCACATCGAGGCGCGCGGTAACGTCGTCACGGACGCGCAGGGGCAGCCCGTACGCATGGTTGGCACTGGCTTCGATGTGACCGGGCTCAAGAACGCCGAAGCGCAAGTGATTGAACTCAACGCGCAGTTGGAGCAGCGGGTCAAACAGCGCACCCAACAGCTGGAGGATGCGCAGCACCAGCTGCTCATCCAGGAAAAGATGGCGTCTCTCGGAAACTTGGTCGCGGGCGTCGCTCACGAAATCAACACGCCGCTTGGTGCACTGAAAAGCAACCACCAGACGCTGTCCAGTGTGCTGACGCGGACGCTGCAAGAGCTGGAGCAAGGCAATAGTGAACGGCTAGCCAAGTTGCCTCAGGCTATCGCCGGCATGCAGACCGTCAATCAGACGGCCATCGCACGCATTGAGCGGATTGTATCCAGCCTGCGTCGCTTCGCTAGGGCGGAAGCCGAGGAGCCGGTCGAGGCGGATATTCACGAAGGCATTGAGAGCACGCTCACGCTCGTGCACCACGAACTCAAGCTCAAAGCCGACGTGCACAAGCAATTCGGTGAATTGCCGCCGGTGCAGTGTTTCCCTGATCAGCTCAATCAGGTGTTCATGAACATTTTGGTAAACGCCGCCCAGGCGATCGAAAAACACGGTGAGATCACCATCACCACCCGCCTCGTCGGTGAAGAAGTATGGGTGGAGCTGAAGGATACCGGATGTGGCATGACGCCCGAGCAAGTGGCGAGCGTCTTTACGCCGGGCTACACCACCAAAGGCGTTGGCGTCGGAACCGGCCTGGGCTTGTCCATTGCCAAGCGCATCATCGATCGGCATTGCGGCCGCATCGAGGTTGAAAGTGAAGTCGGCAAGGGGTCGACCTTCCGCGTCGTGGTGCCGGTTCGGCGCCCCACGAAAAGCACAGAGGAGCACGGCTAGCCGCCGCTTCGACGGCGGTCCGGCAGACGTAGAGGGGTTTACCCCTTGTGCTTTGGATGCCCTGGCGGGTACATGCCCGGCGGGTAGGGGCAACCCGTGAACGGCGCGTAGCAATCGAAGCAAGGCTTGTTATCTCGATCGGCTCCAAGCGGTAACTGAGGTCCGTCACCCGGGTCAATGCGCTGGATTGCCCAGATGTCGTTGGTACAAAATCCAGTCAGGTAAATGAACTTATCGTCGCGGCTGACCTCGAGTCCCGAGACCTTGTAGACGTCGACGTCGATTTCGATACTTGCCTCGCTACCTAGGTCGACGACCGTCAGCGAATTGCCGGTATAGTTGGCCGAATACAAGAAGCGCCCGTCCCGCGAGAGCTGGATGGTTTTTGGACGTTTCCCCACGGGGATCATCTTGTCCAGCTTCTCGGTGGCGACATCAATTCTGCCAACCGCGTCATTGCCGGTCAGCGACACGTACATGTATTGGCCGTCTGGGCTGGGCACTATATGTCTGGGCGCGAATCCCACGGTGAAGCGGTGCCGTTCCTCAAACCTCGTGGTGTCGATTAGGCTGATACTGCGATCGGAGTTGTTCGCGACGTACAAGGTCTTG
>JBNLEN010000026.1:0-52164 GCA_050304975.1 Polyangiaceae bacterium | reverse complement strand
CGGCTGGCGCATCAGGTAGTCCCTGACGGAGTCGAAGACTTGCTGTTTGTCGAGCATCTTGAGCCGTTTCTGTTGCAACTTCGCCGAATATACGCCCCGCGACCCGTCCGCAAGCCTAACCGCAACCGAGCCTGCTGCATGGCAGCGGAATCAAAATTCCGCTGCAACTCCGAGGGAAAGATGGTAGGTCCGTCCGTTGCGGTTTTTCGGCCCATTCGGAGAGCATCTTGAGCGACAAAACGCCAGAAACTGACCCCGAACTCGAGCGTGTGGTCGGCGAAGAAGAGCGCTGCCTGAGGCGCATTTTGGACCACGTTGAGGAGCGCCGAGGTCGCCAGGAGCAGAAGAAAGTGATCGACTACGACACTCAGCTGCTCGAGTTGCGAGACGAGATTGCCGCCTCCCGCATGGAGGATGTGCCGCCACTGCTGGAGCAGATGGAGCGCCTGCAAGGCATCGCCGCTCGCCAACGCCAAATGACCGAAGGCTTCATCGATCCGCGGTCACCCTACTTCGGCCGGATGGTCCTGGAGGAAAATGAGCGCACTCGCGAAGTGCTGATTGGACGCTCTACCTATTTGGACGCCAAGGACGGCATCCGCATCGTCGATTGGCGAGACGCCCCGGTCAGTCGGCTCTACTACCGCTACAACGAAGGCGACGGCTACGAGGAGGTATTCGGCGGACGTGAGGTCGAGGGCGAGGTCGTGACTCGTCGAGCCTTGACCATCGTCGACAGCCGGCTACGCCGCATTGTCAGTCCACAAGGCACCTACGTGCGGCCGGAAGTCGGAGACTGGCGAGCCGGCGGCACCAGCATGAAACTCGCTGGTGGTGAGGGCACCGCAGCCCGAGCCGAACAGCATCGGCCCCCAGGCAAGCTGGGCGTCGGGGAAGACGTCGACACGGGTGAAGACAAGCACCTCAAAGAAATCACCGCCTTGATCGATCGGCGGCAATTCGATCTGATCACCAAGCCCGACTCGGGCCTGGTCGTGATCCAAGGCGGTGCGGGCAGCGGCAAGACCACCATCGGTTTGCATCGTCTCGCGTATCTCGCCTACCAGGACCGGCGTCGCTTTCGGCCGGATCGCATGCTGGTCGTGGTCTTCAATGACGCACTCGCTCGTTACATCTCCCAGGTGCTGCCCGCGCTCGACGTCAACGGGGTCGCGGTACGCACGTATGAAAAGTGGGCGGCCAAGCTCCGCCAGCAACTCGTTCCGAGGTTGCCTCGTACCTACACCGACGAGACACCCACCCTGGTGACGCGCTTCAAAAAGAACCCGGCCATGCTGGAGTTGATCCGCGTCTATGGCACAGAGCTGACCAAGGAGATCGGGCAGCGACTCGAGTCCGCAGCTGGCAAGCAGGATGAGCTCCGCACTGCCGTCTCCGACGCCTGGAAAGCGACGCGCAATCGTCCTCTGGCGCACCGCCTGCACGGCATGAAGCGCTGGCTCAAGAGCAACGGCAACCGCCTGAGCGCCTCCGAAAGCCACACGCTGGAACGCGAACTGAAGCGAGGTTTCGAAAAGGCCAAAGATCTGGTCGGCGCCTGGATTGACGTCCTGACCGACCGCAAGCGCATCGAGAAGGTATTCGCCCGCGAGGCGCCAGACGCGTTCAATCCGCGCGAGCTCGATCGGGCGTTGGAATGGTGCCGCAAAAAGTGTTCCTTGTTCTTGCAGGAGCAAGACCCGGAAGACGCGCAGGAAGAACAGTCCGAAGAGGACGAATATGGCGCGGTTGACGGAGGAGCCCTGGAAGATAAGGCGACGCTCGACGTCGAAGACGACACCCTGCTGCTGGCACTTTGGCAAGAGTTGCGTGGCCCGATCCTGCGCTCAGGCGGGGGAGAAGCTCTGGTTTACGAGCATATCCTGATCGATGAGGCTCAAGATCTGAGCCCGGTGGAGCTGAAAGTCGTCACCGGCTGCATGAGCAAAGCCCACAGCGTGACCCTGGCCGGTGACGTCGCCCAGCGCCTGCACATGGAAAATGGCTTCACGGGCTGGAAGGATGCGCTCTCGCGCTTGGGACTGCGCCACGTTGAGGTGGAGCCGCTCAAGGTCGCCTATCGGTCCACGGCCGAGATCGTCGACTTTTCAAGAGATGTGCTCGGGCACTTGGCCGATGAAAACGCGCCGGAAGCCGTCCGCAGCGGCGCGCCGGTAGAGCTATTCCGCTTCGCCGATCCAGGTGAGGCAGTGGGTTTTCTGAGTGAAGCGCTGCGCGACTTGGTGGATGCCGAACCGCGGGCGTCCGTGGCCGTGATCGCCCGTCATCCGGAGCAGGCGGAGTTGTTTTACAAAGGTCTGGTGCGCGCCGAAACGCCGAAGGTGCGACGCGTGGCTGAGCAAGACTTCTTGTTCAAGCCGGGGATTGACGTCACTGACGTGCGCCAGGTCAAAGGTCTGGAGTTCGACTATGTCATCCTGGTCGAGGTGAGCGACTCGACCTACGCGTCGGATGAAGAGGCTCGGCATCTGCTCCACATCGCTGCCACGCGTGCCGCCCATCAACTCTGGGTTCTGACCAGCGGCAAGCCGAGCCCGCTACTGCCCCAAGAGCTGCGAGACCGCAGCTTCTAGGCCGAGCGCGGTCCAACGCCAAATCCAGGACGCCCCGCATGAACCGCCCGCAACGTCGCGTCTGTTGGTGGCTACCGCTGCTGGCAGCTCTTTCTGGTTGCGGCGCCAATGCCGTGGCCCATCCGCATTCGGCTGACTCAGAAAGTGCACACTCGAAACCAAAACGCCCATTGCCACGTGACGTGGTGATGCGCTCTGCCAAGCCCTTTTATGGCCTGCGCTCCGGAAAGAAGCTGGACGACGCCGAACTAGCCGCTGCTCTGAAAGAGAACGACGTGGTCTGCGTTGGTGAGCAGCACGACGACCCAGAGCACCACTATGTGCAACTGCGCGTCATCAGTCTGCTGGCAAGCCATGCCGAGAGCGCCGGTGAAATGCTGGGCGTGGGTTTCGAGATGTTTCGACGACCAGCTCAAGACGCATTGACCCAGTTCGAATCCCGACAGCTCGACGAAGCAGGGTTCTTGAAAGCGTCAGACTATAAAAATTCCTGGGGATTCGACTTCTCGCTTTATCGTCCGCTGCTGGAGCTGGCCCGAGACCACGACGCCAAGCTGATAGCGTTGAATGCTCCTCGCGACTGGACCAAACAAGTCGCCAAACGAGGGCTCGACGGCCTGAACGACGAGTTGCGGGCACAGCTGCCGGAGCTGAAGCTCGACGACCCCGAACACAGGCAGTTCTTTCAGACGGCCATGGGGGCTCATCCGGGCTCATCCGCCGAGCCCGAGGGCGCGGCCAAGGGCGAGACGCAGACCGCCAGCAATCCCCACGCGCACGCGATGCCGCCGGATATGTTGGAGAAGTTCTACGCAGCCCAGGTGGTCTGGGACGAGACCATGGCCGAAGGCGTCGCGCAGTTCTTTGATCGGCGCACCCCTGGCCCAGACGCGGCTGCTGGCCATGAAGAGCAGCAGCCGAAGCGACGCATGATCGTGCTCGCAGGTGCCGGGCACTGCCACCGCAGCGCAATCCCGAGGCGGGTCGAACGTCGAACCGGGCGCAAAGTGTTGAGCGTCCGTGCCATTCAGAAGCGGCAATTGGGCAAGTCCCAAGCGCCGAGCGACGAAGAATTCGACTTGTTGCTCGTGATCGCGGACTGAGCCTCCGCTCGCGGGCGGACGCTTCATCTAGCTCACGGGCAGATTGGTACGTTCCTCACGCGTGCGCGTGATCTTCATGCGCGCATCGATCGCCACAATGTCCCCCGGCTCTAGCTCTTGCCAGATGTTTTCCCCTTGCAAAGGCTCGCTGGAAACGATGAAGTGATTGACGAACCCCGTCTGGGTCGGCGCCTCACACTCGGCACTCAGGCTGGAGCAATGGTCACGTTCGGAGCAGCGGCCCTTATAGGTTGAAAAAAACAGTTCTTTGCCTCCGTGAACTGCCACCAGCGAGGCCCCGTCGGTCGCGATCATGGTCAGCAGCGGCTGCTTGTCCGCTTCAGTGCAGGTGCTGCGAACCTTCTTCAGCGTGCGCTGTAGCGCCGAAATCAATTCCGTCACCAGGTGCGGCTTGTCCAGGGGACCCAGCTTCTCTAGCTCGCTGAGCAGAATGTAGAAGATGGTCTCGCTGTCGGTGTCACCGAGAATGTAGCGGCGTAGTCTAGGACTGATGAGCCCGCGCAATGCTTCACGGCAATCGTCGAAGTTGGGGATGTCCCCATTGTGGGCAAATACCCACCGCCCGTACTGGAATGGGTGGCAATTGAGGACGTTCAGCTCCCCTTGAGTGGCCTTGCGCACATGCGCCAAGACGGTTTCGCTGGCGACAATGCCACTGAGCCGATGAAACAGCTGGTCGCTGAAGGCGCGTTCCGCGCTGCGCGTCAGATGAGGACAGTTATCGACATAGTGCGCGACGCCCCAGCCATCCGGGTGATTGTTGCTCTGCGTGCCCAACGCGTTCTCGGCCGCCAGGAGCGAGCTGTGGACTTGACTGGGGATCACACTGCGGAAACCAAAAAGTCTGCACATGGCCGATTTCTTTGAAAAATCACGAGAGCGCAAAGGCGTTTGAGCTGCGCCCGCCCCGTAACCTTGCCACAAACCGCGTCAGCTTTCCAAACGCCTCGACGGCGCGGCGGCGCCCTGACTCACTCAGGGCGGAAATCCCCGTGACAAAGCGTCAGGTAACTCTAAACAATGTTTGGCGTAGAGCATGAATGTGACGCGAAGACGCAACATGAGTCGAGAGATGCAACAAGAACGAGAGATGATAGGCCCGACCACTTCGGAGTTAGACCACGCGGAGTTGGACGATGCTGAGCGGGGGCTCCAGCGACTGCACTCCCGCCGGAAGTTCGTGCAGCGGGCCACCGCTGGGACGCTCGTTGCCATGCTCGGGGGTTGGTACTACTTCTCGGACGAGCTGACGCGAGAAGCCCGTGCCCAAAGCCGCGCTGACGGTCGGCCGCGCTTGCCTCCGGGGCAAAAGGTGCTGCGCCAACTCAAGCCCATGGGGGGTCAACCCGGCGATCCCAAACTGAGCAATTTTCGCCTGAAAATCCATGGTGAGGTAGAGCGGCCGATGACACTCAGCTTCGCCGAGCTGCTCAAGCTACCTCAGAGTGAGCAGGCATTGGATGTGCATTGTGTGACCGGGTGGTCATTGCTGGGCGCCAAATGGAAGGGGGTGAAGCTGAAAGACATCGCCGACAAGGTAGGCATGAAGTCGTCAGCGAGGCACGTGATCTTCGAGGCAGCCCACGGCTATACGGCCAACATCCCGCGGCATGACGCGCTGAAAGACAACGTCATGGTGGCCCATCAATTTGACGGGCGCAGCTTGGCCCGGGCGCATGGCGCACCGGTTCGCTCGCTGGTGCCGGATCTTTACTTCTGGAAGAGTGCCAAGTGGCTGACGGGGATCCGGTTTGTCCGACGCGATGAGCCTGGGTACTGGGAAACGCGCGGTTATCACAACCATGGCGACCCGTGGAAAGAAGAACGCTACGGTTGAGCGCGTGACAACCACACCTTCCACTCGTACGTCCTCCGCTGATGCCTCGTCCGCAAGGCGACGCAAGAAGTTTCGGCTAAGGCCATTCATTCGGTCTCTGCACCGCGACATTGGCTACTTCGCCGTGGGATTGACCTTCGTCTACGCGCTCAGCGGTTTGGCAGTCAACCACATCAGTGATTGGGATCCGAGCTTCACGCAAGTCGAACGGGAACACCAGCTGACTGGCGATTTGCCAAAGGATGACGATCAAGCGCTAGTCAAGCTGACGCTACAACAACTCGGTATTGAGCAAGCGCCGCAAGACGTCTATCGGGCCAGTGACGAACTGCTCGACATCAGTCTGGACCAACGCACGCTTCACGTGAACCCTCACACCGGCAAGGTATTCGAGGAAGGTCAAAGCCCGCGCTTCATTCTGCGCGCCGTCAATTGGCTGCACCTCAACCGCGGCAAGAAAGCATGGACGTATATCGCTGACGGTTACGCGGTGTTCTTGCTGTACCTCGCCACTAGCGGGCTGTTCATGCTCCCTGGCCGAAAAGGCATTCTGGGACGCGGCGCGATCTTGGCGACTCTGGGCGCCGCCATCCCCATCGCCTATGTCGCGCTGAGTGGTCCCTGAGGCCGCCCCCCTGAGACCGCAAAGGGTTGAGCGGCCCCCGCGCCACCCCACCCCTTGGAGTCCCGATGCCTGGGATCGAGGACTACTCTCCGACCTGAGGCGTCAGCCCCTCCGCAGCCATGCCCAGAAAGCGCGCCGCATCGGAGGTGGCCGTGGGCACGTCAAACACGACGAAGTGTCCGTCACGTCCCTCTGGGGGCCCGTACTGGCGCACGGCGCCCGTGTACTCGAGGTCCATGAAGCCGAAACTGGCCGTGAGCGGAAATTCCATCGACTCAGTCCCCAGATCGAACGGCGGCTCCGCGGAGCTGTGTGCCTCGACCACGGAAAAATCGGCGGCCCGGGCGTAGATGTGCATGGTCGTTGGCGGCGAAAAGCTATCTCCAACACCAAACGTCTGGAACACGTGCTTGGGCAGAAAACCCTCCACCGGGTTGCGCCCCACTTGCTCCGCGAATGCCAGCGGATCTGCTGGATCGATGTAGCGCTGCACCAAGCTCAATACGGGATGATGCGCTCCTCCTGGAAGCTCGCCGGTCAGGGTCTTTTCGACCAGGTTCAATTCCACTCCGTCGTTGACCACCAGGGGCACCACCTGCTTGATGTTCACCGGCTCTGTTTTGGAGAGCAGCGCATGCATCAGGCTAGCTCCGTTGCCACTGAGGACCGCAGCCTTGTATTCGTCGGCGTACGGCAACGCGAGGCTACCGTGCATCGAACCTTGAGAATGCCCAAAGTAAACGATGCGCTCAGGATCCACCTTGACAGCATCACCGCCGGTGTCCCCCGCCGACAGATCCAGGGCCGCCGCGAAACGCGCCAGCGAGATCACGTCAGCCGCACCCTGCAACGGATTGCCCTGAGCTGCGTCTGGATTGAGGAAGTTGAAGAACAAATTGTCAGGTGATTCCTCAGAGTCACCGCGCCGCGTCCCGTGCTGGACCTCGTCGTAGCCGAGCACCGCGAAGTTCAGCATGCCGTCAGGCGTCGCGACCGCCGCATACTCTTCGGCGATCTGGCGAGCTCCACTACGAAATGACCCGCCGGTGCCGTGCCCGTACACAACCAGCGGCCAACCATCGTCTGGCATCGTGGCCCCCTTCGGCACGGTCAACGAGACGCACACTGGCTCGCTGCGCTGTGGCTCTCCGGTCTGGATCTTTCCGCCGGATTCCATGTACGGAGGCTCCCCTTCTTGGAAAATCGGCAAGTCAACGAGCGCGTGATACTCATCGAACGCGTCGTTTGTCTCACAAGCGCGCCCGCCTTCCGCCTGGGGACAGGGGGAGTCACCGTCGCCGCACCTTGTCCAGTCGGCAAAAGCCGGCACTGGTGTTTCCCGCACCGACTCGGCGAGCTCCTGCATCAGATTGCGGACAGGCCCAACGGTGATGACCGTGGCCACCAACACTTCGTCCGGGTCAATGTCCTGAGCACTCAGGTAGGCGCGAAACGGAGCATACTTCTCGTGCGCGTCAGCCAGCACGGAATCACCCGGGGCCGAATCTCCTAGCATCGCCTCGAAATTCTCCGCCCGATCAATCGTCAGGCCACTCTCGCTACGACCAGCCGTCCCCAGCCAGACCGCGTAGGTGTGTCCCGGCTCCATCGGGAAACCGTTGGAGCGTCTAACAGAAAACACGTTGTGACAAACGTAGTTCGAACGGGCAGAGGTTGTGCGGTAGTTGATCGGGGCCTGCACCGGATTGTCCGGATCGGTGATATCGATCCAGTGGATGGCGCCGTTTTCGTCAAAGCTGCCAAAGTCAATCCGCCCGGAGAAGCGGAAGATGGCCGTGGGGTTGATACCCCAACCCTGCATGCCGTCCACGGCTTCGACGTAGGGCGCGATTGGATCCACGCCGACGATTGGATTTACCCCCGGGGTGGGAAAATCCGAAACGTCAATTCCACCGCTGGAGTTGGTGAGGGCGTCGTTCGGCCAAGGCAAACGGAAGTAATCCCCTTCTTGCGCGTCTTCTGCGCCAGGGATCTCGAAGTAGGCACGCACGCGCTCTTCTGAAGGCTCGTCACAATCCACGCCTTCCCACAAAGCGGGGGCCGCCGCGGGCGCATTGGGGATCGGCGTGCACTTAGTTGGCGTTCCAGCTCGCAGCGCGAAACACGTGAGTCCAGACAAGCACTCATTGCTCGAATCGCAAAGCTCGTTGAGGTCCTTCGTTCCATCCTCAACACATTGCGCCCCAAAACCAACGACTCCGCAGCGCAAGCCGGCAGCGCACTCCGCGGAGCTTTGGCAGCTGCTCCCCTTGTCTCCCTCGCCTGCTGGCACGCAAACATTGCTGACGCACTGCCCATCGTCGCATTCAGCGCTGGCCAAACAATAGTCCCCAACGTCCGCGTTGCCTTCAAAAGCACACTCATCGTCTTCACACACAAGACCGGTGCGACAGTCAGCATCCTCATCACAGGCTTCGCCCAGCTTCCCACCCTCCAGGAATCCCGGCGGGAAATCCTTCGGCAAGCTATTGCGCACGACAGCGGAGACCCCGTCGTCGACGACGGCGCCCCCGTCCTCGCTCTGACTGGACTTTCCGCCGTCGGGCAGATCAAACGACGGCCTATCCGGCGCCTGGATGGGGTCGCTCTCAAATTCGATGCAACCCACGCTCACCAGAGCGAGCGATGAAGCAAAAGAAACGGTCAACCAGCTTCGCATGCTAAGGAACCCTCCGAACTAAGAAATTTCAGGCGGGCTTGGCTTACCCGCAGTTGGTCAGGCTAGCCGCTTCGGCAAGCAACGGCTAGCGATGATTCTAGGCGAGGGCTGTGTCTCGCGGTTTACTCGTACTGGATTAAGGAAAAAACAGGTGTAGGTTCGAGTGCCCTACGCCCCGACAGTCCAAACAGTTCAATCACGAACACGTAAGCCAACACGTGTGCCCCACGCCGCCTCACCAACTCGCCGGCGGCAGATGCAGTGCCACCGGTAGCCAGCAAATCATCCACCACGATGACGCGCGCGCCGGGCTGCAGCCCGTCCTGGTGGATCTGCAACTGCGCCTCACCGTACTCCAGCGAGTAACTCACCGCGTCGACCTTCGCGGGTAGTTTTCCCGGCTTGCGTACCGGCACGAAACTCAGGTTGAGGCGTTGTGCTAGCGCGGCGCCAAAGATGAAGCCGCGCGACTCAATCGCAACGATCGCGTCGAGATGCTCGCCCACGAACCGTCCCGCGAGGGCGTCCACCACCAGGCCCAGCCCCTTTGGATCTGCAAGCAGCGGCGTGAGATCCTTGAACAGGATCCCCGGTTTTGGAAAGTCGGGGACGTCCCGCACGAGATCGCGCACGTAGCGCATCGGTTCGATGTTAAGCGCGTGCGCCAGACCTCCCGACGCCTCGCTCATGGCCTTGAGACTCGCGGAAGGCGCCACTCCTCGGGGAGTCGGTGCGCGGCGAGCTGGGACGACGCGTTGTTTGGCGCTCGTGCGGTTCTTCTTGCCCTGCTTCTTGGCACTGGTGCGCTTGCGCGTGGCCATACTCAGCCCTCCTTGGGCGTCAGCTGCTGGATGTTGTCGGCGCGAATGATCTCGACGGCTAGCGGGTGCTGATTGGCGGCCCAGAGTTGAAGCGATAGCGGTGTGACCCCCACCACACCCTGATCAAAAGCCCGCGTGTCGGCTTCATCCGCGCCAGTGTGCCGCACGCCACCGCTGCCAATCCAAAGGTACTCACCGCCTCTCGGATCGCTGCGGAAGTGCACGCCGTCTTCGTAGACTCGATTGCCCAACTGGGTCGCTTTGATTGGCCAGCTCTTGCCGGGAGGAAAGTTGACGTTGAGCAGCATCGTCTCTTCGGTGTCCAGGGAGATGAGGTTCTTGGCCAACTCAGCGGCCACTCGACACGCGGCGGCAATGTCTGCCTTCAGCGACGCGGACACCGCGAGCGCGGTCACCCCCCGCAACGCCCCCTCGCGCGCGGCAGCGACGGTACCACTGTAGAACACGTCATTGCCGAGATTGAGCCCGTGATTGAGTCCGGAAACGACCAAATCAGGCGTTCGAGGCACGACGCGCTGCTGCGCGTGCAGAGCGACGTAAACGCAATCGGCAGGCGTACCATCGACGAAGAATACCCCCGGCTCGCTTTCGACCAAACGTAGTGGACGGTTCAGACTGATGGCGTGGCTAGTCGCGCTCTGCTCCGTGGCTGGAGCACAAATCACGACGTCCGCAAACTCGGACAGCGCAGCTCGGAGCTGCTGGATACCGGGAACGTCATAGCCATCATCGTTTGAAAGCAGGATCAGCGGGCGCGACATGCAGGCCGGACCCTACTGTCAAGCGCGGCGCCTTGCAGCACTATTGAAGCGGACCAAGTCAAAAAGCGACTGACCGACGTACGCCCCCTAAAAACGGCGCGAGCTGCCCCGCTTCGACGAAACTGGCCGGCGGGAAACTTTCGACCGGCTACGCGGGCTATCACTGGCTACACTGGTGCGCTGGTGGACCCCTCGCAAACACAGCAAGTGCTCAGCGAAATCCAGGCATACTTGCGACGGCACCTAATCCAGCGCGGCGCTAGCGGCACGCTCGCGGTAACATCTGAGCGTGTCACGCTAGCTGGCCGTGAGCGAAAGCGCAGCAGTGAGCTCACCCCGTTGCTGAGAACCTGGCACCAGCTCAGCCCGCTGGAGCGCGCAGCACAGATGGATCGCCTGGTGCTCGACCTGGCACCAACCGCACGCGGGATCCCTCCACCCAGCTCGCTCGGTTGGCTCGCACTCGCCATGATTGCCGCTCTGACGATCGGCTTGGGTAGCGCGTTGATCGTCGGTATCACCGGCGCCCAGCAGAGGCGCGCCGACTCGAGCCAGAGCCAACCCCCCACGCCCGACCTCCCACCGAGATCCCAGCAGGTGTGTGAAGCCACCCTGAGCCGGATCATGCGCGGAGGCACGGTTGGACCGACAGACGCAGAAGGCTGGCTCGCCGAGCTCCAGCTGTTGCGCAACCCAAGTGCCCCTCCCCTGGAAGGGACACCAGCGGCTGCCAGATTTTTCGAATTCGACCGAGGGGAAGTCAGCCGCGTGAGCTGGGAAAAGTGGCCTCCCAGCTTGCGAGAGCTTCGGGGGTCTCTACAGCTCCACGAGCGAGTTGATGTTAGCGCCAGAAAGTCCAGCTTGACCCTACACGGAGATTTGTTGCGCTCCTTCTTCACCGAACAGCAGCGCAACGCATGGCTGCAGCTAGCCTCGGAGTTCGCTCGCGCTGTGGGGGCGTCTCACGGAGCGTTTTTCGCTCGCTGCGAGCATCTGCCAAGTCATCAGATGGGCGTCTGGTTTGCCGCGCCCGACCTGCCTGGAGCGGGCGCCACGCTGCTCTATTTCATGGGCGCTCACGCACAAACCGACATGCTCGCGCCAGGGCTCGTCGTGGATGACCGGAACCAGCCGCTGCCCGTCATGACGGCGATTCGCCAGCTGCGGGAGCCCACCGAAAAGCTGAGCGAGCTACAGTTGAGGACGTGGCTGGCGGCCGATGGGGGAATGCTCACGGGCGCCTCACAACCGTTGGTCCTGACCTTCCCGTTCCGCGATGCCAACCGTGCCGCGCGCAGCGGCAGGCGGCTAGCTCGCCAGCTTGGTGTGCTGCTGGAACAGATTCCGCAAGCCGCCACGCAGCGCGCCCCGGGGAACTGATCAACCCCCCAATTGTTAACGAATTACCTAAGCGGGTGCTGGCGAAGCCTGGAGCGCGGTCTATTCAGGGCGCGATTCCGGCGTGTAGGTCCTCAGCGCCAGCGCGTGAATGTCGCCCCGCATGTGCTCTCCCAGAGCGGCGTACACCAGTCGGTGACGTTGCAGCGGCGGAACCCCCTCGAACTGTCGACTCACCACCGTCAGCTGGTAGTGGTCCTTGGTCCCGGTCAGATCCGTGAGTTGGACCTCCGCATCCGGAAAGCGTGCGCGGACGAGCTCTTCGAGTGCCTCGGGTTTCAGCATCAAAGCGTATTAGCACGCCCGCGCTAGGCGAGGTAAGATGGCGAGGTGAGTCAAGCCGCGCCGCCGCCGAAGCCGACTGGGCCCCGTCACTCCGGGCCTCACCTCTCAGACAGCCCGTCGCAACGCCCCAAGCGCCCCAGCCGTCCGCCCATGTCGGAAGAGGAAAAGGATGACTTGACGTTGCAGGCACTCGGCATCCTGCGGGAACAGGTGGAAGCTCGCGTGATCCACTACAAGGCGGAGATGCAGACCAGCGCCGAGCTGGATGCGGTCACGGCGCAGGTCGTCAAACAAATCAAGGACCTGCAAGCCAAAGCCATGCAGGAAAAGGGGGTTGAGAAAGACCCCGAATTGATCGCCAACGCCCACGTCGGCACGCTGACGGACCTGCTCAGGGTCATCATTGGAGAAAAGAACTACACCGCGCGTGTAATCCAACCCATCGGCAAGCGTCTGGCCAAACTATTCTTCGAAAGTGAACTGAACGCGAAGGCCGCTGGCGAACGGGACAAGACCATCGCGCTTGCCGAGCAAGGCTTGTTCTATGTGCTCAAGCGCTATCGCAACCGCTTGCGCACCGAGCTAGAGGGCTTCGACTACGCCAACGACAACATCAAGAAGATGACCTTCGATCTGTTGGCGAAGCAAGAGCGCGAGATGCAGGTGGCGTTCCTATCCAGACGCTCGCCAGAGCTGAACCGAGTGATGACGGTCTACACCAACGTGGTATCCGCGTTCTTTCAGGACCATTTGCCCCCCCGGCTGCAGCAAATGGCGAAGATCACCATCCGCAATGCGCGCACGGCGACTCAACCCTTCAGCGTCCCATACAAGGTGCATCCCGAGTGTTTCAATCAGTTCCGCGCCTCCTGGGAACGCGTATTCATGAGCCAGATGATCAATTACTGCAGCGACGAGTTCCTGGCTCGCTTAGATGACGAGGGCGATGATGTGAGTGATGAGACCATCAGTTTCTTCACCGACCCGCACATTTTCAGTGAGACCGCGGACGTGATCAACCGAGACCTCTACGACCGCTTGTGCATGGAAGGCTTCTTGGATCTGCCGATGGACTGGCAGCGGCAGATGGGGACTTCCTAACTTTCCTGTTCCTCAGAAGCGCTCGACATCAGACCATCGGCGCTAGCGCTGTTTCACTCTTCGCCCAGCTCGACGATGTAGGAGAGGCTGAGCGCCCCACTGCCAACCGGAGCCAGCGGATTCCAAGGAGGATTCACGCTCCCGAAGCTAGGGCTGTTGTCCACCACGATCACGTACTGCCCTGGGGGCAAACGCAGATTCATCTGGTGCTCCCCAACCTCCAACGGAAACCCCACGATCGCGGGGCCTGGCGGCTGACCCAATGGCGCGCCCCGCTGCAACGTCTCGCGCCATTGGTCTGCGGTCATCCGAGGAAACACGAACGCTTCGGCGCGGGGCCCCCCAGAACGCCAGCGAAAGAACGTGTGGTGGTCCTCATCCACGACCTCGAACGGCCCTAGAAAATCGACCTGGCCGCCGTGCACCTGAGTGGCCTCATTGGCCAACACCAAGCGTTCATCATCCTCGACTTCGAAGGGTTTGATCGGTCTTTGCGGCGGACGCAGAATGCCTATCGCAAAGTCATCTCCGCTGTGGGTCCGCACCACCGTGAAGCCTTGACTGAGTTTGGAAGAGACGATCTGCTGACCAAACGTCGACGCCAAATAAGCGCCCGGTCCCTGAGCGGCCCAGTCGACGAACTTGTTTTCGATTGCCAGTACGGTGAACGTTGGACCGGCCACGATTTGGTTGGTGACACCCCAAACGTAGATCGCATCTTCGTCCAGGTAGAAGTCAGGCCGATACTCCACGGTCACATCGGCCTCGAACCCCACACGACCTGCGACGGGAGTCCAGGCGTAGCCGCTGCCAGAAAACTGCACGGTGAGAGTCTGCGTCTGATCGTTGACCACGTGGGTGCACTTGTTCGGAAAAAAGCGCCCAATGGTTTGTCCCGGAGTGAGCGCCAACGGCGCCCCGCGCTTGAGCATCTCCGGGCACATGCGCTCTGCTCCAAAATTCGAAAACAACCACCAGCGAATCGCCGGGCTGTCGTTGATGGCACCCCGGAAGAGCCCGCACCCCGAGACGATCGCGGCCACCAGAACACACCCAAGCGTCGCCGCCCACATCCACGCGCGTCGGCTGACTTGCGGGGGCCTGAGATCGGTTCGCGGGGTCTTCGTAGGAGCAGTCATGGTTCACTCGGGATCTAGCTTGAGAGCCCGTTCGGCGATACCTGCCAACGCGGTGATGAAGGCGGGGTTCGTGTTCAACGCGGGCACTCGCGTGAAGCCCAGCTCAAGCTGTTCTGCCCAAGCCTTGGCTTCAATATCCAAGTCATAAAGTGTCTCGACATGGTCCGAGAGAAATCCGAACGGCGCCAGTACCACGTGGCGCACGCCCTCGTGGGACAGCTCTTCGAGGGTTTGCTTCAGGTCGGGCCCTAGCCAATCGCCAGCGTCGGCGCCTTGGCTCTGGTACGCGAGCTTGACCGGTCGTCCAAGCTCGGCACCGATAGCTTCGGCGCAGGCCTGCGCTTCAGGCCCGTAGGTGTCTCCCGCGGCAATCGCGCGCATCGGGAGACTGTGAGCCGTCAGCACGATCGCTGTCTCGTTCGGCAGCGGACGGTGCTCTGCTATCCGCTGCGCCGTGTAACTTTCGATCCAGCGTGCTTGGGCACGAACGAACGCCGGGTCGCGGCCCCAGCTGTCGACGCTCAGCAGCTCCAGTGGCGAGCCCAGCTCTTGCGCCTCTGCGCGCGCCGCCTGGTCATACACCTCCACACTGAATGGCGCGAGCGGGAGCAGACACACGCGACGGATCCCTCGTTCGGCGATTTGGGGCAACACCTCAGCGACGCTCGGCTTCCAGAGCCGCATCGCCACAAAGCATTCACAGCCCATCTTCGCGGATAGCGCTTCGGCCTGCTGTCGCGTGAGAGCCAGATGGGGTGAACCACCGATCGCATCATAGCGCTTCTCCAGCTCCTCGATCAGTCCAGGCGGCGGGGGACGACCTCGGCGGATCTTGCTCAGGAAAGCTGGCAACTCGGCGTTGCTGCTGACCGTGCCGTGAGCGAGCAGCAAGACTGCATGAGTGTTTGCTGGCTGATGAGGAGTGGGGTCGTGAGAAGACATGATGACTCGCGAGACTGACGGTAACCGACAGCAACAAACGCTGACAGAGCTTACGCCAAAGAGTTGCTCTTTTCGCCTACATCGAGTGAAGTGTGCGCAGCGCCACCTCAGATCTGGGTTGGGAGTGCAGTTAGGCCGTCGAACCCATCAAATTCCGCGACGTTGAAATGCGACGCTGTTTCATCCTCGTAAGAGCGCTCACGAACGGCTGGCACCTGCAGTGAAATCAAGCAAAGATCTCGAATGGCTCTCGGCACTTTGATGAATGGAAAGTGTCAGAGCTCTGAGTCATGAGTATGCGTGGTCGCCCCAGTCCAATCGACGCACTCGTCACTTTGCCGCGCCTGGAAGATGCGAGCGAATGCCGGGCGCGTTGGAGACAAGCCATTGCGGCGCTTGGTCAACACACGGAGATTGACGGCCCGCCCCCCCTAGACGGGATCGACTTGGGAGCTCTGGTTCGCGCCTGCCGCGTGGCCCTCGACAACGGCCTCGCCGATGACCTCGACTGGATTGCTGCTGGTTCGGCCGGCGTGGCGCTGTACGAACTCACGACGGCACTGCCGGCAGGAAATGAACGTCGTGAGTACGGACGGCGCGTGTTCTCGCGCCTGTATGGTGGCCCCGCTGGAGCGTTCGTATCCGTAGCGACGCGCATGGCTTGGAACTCGGTCCGACAGCTCGAGTCACCAACTATGCGAGCTCGGGTCGGCCTGAGCTTCTCGCTGCCAATCGGCACGTCCGTCAACGCCGATCCTCTGGCGTTAGCTCTGGTGATGCGCCAGGAGCACTTCCGCTCTTGGGTCGTGGGACCGTCCAGCGGCCCGTTGCCATCGCGACGCCTGGCGGCCGTCATCGTCGAACGCGCAGCGCGCGAAGCCGTCCGGCGCGCGCAGACCGGCGACCCCTACCCAGTCCGATGGTTGACCGGCGGCGTCGTGCGTCCTCTATTCGAACGCTTGCTCGCTGATCGCGAGCCGCTGGTGTGGCGCCACGCGGCGGTGGCACGGGGACTGCTTTCCGCCGTCGATCCGCATCTGCGTGAAGAACTGGATCTGATGTTGGATCCCTCGCTCAGTCCCACCGAATGGCGACGCGCCGTCGTGAGCTTGGTGGCCTGCCTCGGCCATGATTACGACACGGCCAGCAAGCAGTGTCGGAGTTTGCTGAGGGGGGACTTGGTGCGCCGTCATCCAGGCCTACTGGCTACGTTCCTGTGGGGACTGGGCCCGGTGATCGAAGCGGAGCCGGAGGTGGCCGAAGAGTTGCTCGAGCAACTCGTTGCGTTTCCGCGGCACGATGTCGCCGAAGCGCTGGCAGCTCTGCTGGAAGATGTACACAACCCATCCTTTGGCGAGCGAGCCGCCGCCGAAATGTTGGCTAACCTCAGCAGCCAGCCGGGGAGCGCCGCGGCTGCTTCCGCGTTCGCCCGCCGCACCGAGCGCGGTTTGGACCGTTCGATCGAGGACGGCACCATCAGCTGGTGCATTCATCGCGCGCTGGTGGCATACGAAACTAGCGGCGCATTCGCCGCTCAAGAGCTGGCCAACGAAGCGCTCGAGCGAGCTCACCTCACGATGACACGCCTGGAGACGCAGGTCGCCGGCAGTCCAGAAGGGCTGGTCGAAGCTTTGCCTCAGCTGGCTGATCTCGACAGCAGCGCGCTGGAACGCAACCGCTTGTACGACCTACTGCTGCTCGGTCGCCGCCCCGGCGACAACAACACCAGCGTGCCGCAACTCGAAAACCTGCTCGACCGTTTGGGTAACTGGATCCTGCGTACCGAGCAGGGGCATCACCCCGATGAAGAGTGGTCCGCCGACGCATCGACCGCGCGGCGCAAGAAGCTAGTCACCTTTCTGCATCTGCTGGACGTGCAGAGCGCCCGCCACGCCGAGGGCGACGGCGCGCCAGACAAGCTACGAGGGCGCATTCGTAGCGCCATCCGAACGCTACTGGACAGCATCGCAGATGGGCCCGACGCTTCCCTGCACCGGGTGATGTGCGCCGCGCTAGCGCGCAGCTTCGACGCTGCCGCCCGAGAAGGCGTCGCCGACGCGAGTGATCTGTTGACGTTGGTGATGGATCACCTCAAGGACCACGGCAGCATTCGCGCGATCATGGAGGCGTCGACCAACGTCGAGGTGCGCGAAGGCTTGCAGGCCTACTCGGATTTCTTGTCGTTGGTGCACGACGGTGATGAGCACGACGAACGCAGCGGCGACCCCGACCGTGACGTCGCTCAAGGCTTGTTGGATCTGAGTCACAACATGGGCACCCACGGCAGCTACCGCGGTGAAGCGATGCGCCAGTGCATCCTACGCATCGGACGCGCGCTCGAGAATGTGGTGGCGGCGCGCGGGGTCACTGACCTGCTAGGCGACGAATCGGGCGCGCGCAACGTGCTCGAAGATCTGGAAACGTACACGGACAATCTGCGGGCGCTCGCCGGCGGCACGTCGATGCGGGTGTTGGGGGTCAAGGACCGCCCCAGCACGGTCAACCTGCCGAATCACTACACTCGCCTGGCGCGCCTGATGGGGCGCTGCGTGTCCTCGGATCAAGCGCCGGATGAGCGCTCGCTGAAGATCGCGATCGCCGCCAGCGTACGCCAGCTGCCCCCCCCCATCGCGGCCGCCATTCAGCAGGTACTCCAGAGCCTGCACACTCTGCCACTGTCACCTCCGAGTGACGTCTCCATCATCCCACTCAAGATCCGGCGCACCGCCCTGCCCGACTGGCTATTGCCCCGGAGAACCATCGGTAGCTACTACGTGGTGCGGGCCCTCGGCTCCGGCGGCGTTTCGTCGGTGTTCATCGCGAAGCGGATCGAGGACCGACGCAACGCCAAAGCCGAGTGTTACGCGCTGAAGGTGCCCCAGTTCGATCCAACCACCGCGCGCAGCCTATCGGAGCAGCAGTTCATGGACATGTTCCAAGACGAAGCCGGAGCGCTGCTCAGCCTGCCTCGGCACGAAAACCTGGCTCGCTTCGTCAACTTCGATATGGCGGCAAAACCCAAACCGATCTTGGTGATGGAGCTGATCTTGGGCCAGTCCTTGGAGAAGTTGATCCAAAATCGGGCGATGAGCGCTCGCACGGCGTTCCACTACGTCGAAGGGCTGCTGGCGGGTATCGCGGCCATGCATGGCGCCGGGCTAGCGCACTTGGATATCAAACCGTCCAACGTGATCCTGCGTGACGAAAACACGCCGGTGCTGGTGGACTTCGGCCTCAGTGGCCGCCAGCTGAGGCCTGGCTGCGGCACGCTGGAGTATTGCGCCCCGGAGATCCTGGGTGTCATCCCGGAGGGGTATTCGCCCGAAGCCACTCCGGCCGACATCTACGCGTTCGCTTGTTGTGCGTTCGAGATCCTGACGGGCCAGCTGCTGTTCGATTCCGATGATGAAGTCGCTCTGATGAGTCAGCACATCTCCCACGACGGCTGGCCCCCTGGGCTCACGGAGATGGCGGCCCATCCTGAGTTCAAGAGCGTGGCCGTGATCTTGGCAGCGTGTCTGCGCCGCGATCCGCGGGCCCGTCCGTCGGTTGGCGAGATCCAGCGAGCGCTCAGCTCGACATTGAAGCGCATGGACCTCGATAGTCTCGCGTGGCCGCTGCCGGCACACCTACCGGCAGAGACAATTAGCGCATAAAAATCAATTAGTTAGATTGTATGATTTAAATTGAATTCGAGCACTCCCGGACGGGTTCTCGAGATCTGAGCCGGGGCGCCGTCGTGGCTTGAGTTTGTGCAAGAACCGGCTACGGTCGCGCCCCGATGTACCTGCGCTCCAAGACGCTTTGCTTGATGCTCGCTGCCACTGTGTTTGCCGGCTGCAGTGATGATGACGAAAACTCCGCTCCGCCAGAACCCCCCGCACTGAAGCTGTTGGGGGTGCGCAGCGCCCTGGGCTCCGCTCAGCCTCAAATGTCGGGCTGCATAGATCTCGGGCCGGACCCGAACCGCACCGTGTTCGTCCGCGTCGACGTCGAGAATTTCGACTTGAAACCGCCGCGCTCCTGCGACGGCGCCAGCGCCTGTGGCTCGGTCAAGGTCACTTTAGGGGCTGACACGTTCAGCGTCACCGGGGTGACTGAAACGATTGCGGTCCCCTTCGCCGACCGTGACGAGGGCAACTACCAAGTGTCTGTGACGTTGGTCGATGACTACGGCGAAGACATCGAGGGCGAGTGTTCTCCCGGGCCGTGCAAGACCAGCGGTAGCATTCGCTTCGAGCGATACTGCGATGGTGAGCCGCCGCCCGAGCCCATGCTCGACGCTGGCGTGGAAGACGTTGAAGACGCGGGTGCGCCGGATGCAGGCCAGCCTGCGGATCCCGGATCCGGCGCGGGGCCGGACGGCGGAGCGCTTAGCGACGCCGGCAGCGCGCCGCTGGACGCCGGACAGGACGCTGGCCGTTCTCCGGAAAGAGACGCTGGCGGCGGCGCGAAAGCGGCGGACGCTTCAGCCGATGCAGGCGCTCCGCCAGACGTTGGTGCGCCGCCGGACGCCGACTCGGGTTTGGCCCTGGACGCTTCCGTCGACGCCGGCTGACGACGCCCGGCTATTGCCCCAATCCGCACTGGGCCAAACAGCGCCGCGCACCGGACCGAATGCGCGCGGGGACCAGCCACCGCGGCGCGCTTCCAAGCCAGGCGTTCACGCTGCTAGCTTAGCTGGTGGCATCTCCCTGCGGTCAGGGGTGAATGAACAGCACTGTGCCAGTCAGCGGCTTGAGTACACCATGCCAACCGGATGGCAGCTTGGGCTCAGTCCAATGAAATACGCGGCGAGCGTCTTCTGGAGACAGATTGATGCAGCCGTGGCTCTTCGGCATACCAAAGCGATCGTGCCAGTAGGCGCCATGCAACGCGTAGCCCTCCTTGTCGAAGTACATCACGTAGGGCACGTCTTGCAGCTCGAACTGCTCACCAATCTCGCGGGAGCTCATGGTGGCCGTGACGTGTTTGGTGTGGATGCGAAAAATACCGCGTTTGGTGGCGGTGCTAGTTTCGGGGTCCTCGAGCCCCGCTTCGCCGCTGGAGATCAGCGTGGCGAACACCGGCTCGGTGCCTTCGTACAGCATCAGCGTTTGTTTCGTCAGGCTGACGTCGATCCACTTTTCGCCCTTCTTGCCCCAGCCCGGCATATTCTTGGCTGGATCCAGGCGTGACGCATGGCGATCGGAGATGTACTCGCCGTCCGTGGTTTCGTAGTGCAGCACCTTGTCGAAGAACTGCTGCTTGCCGGTCAGTGACAATGCCGCCCGATACTCCGCCTTTTTTCCGCTGCGGAAGCGCGCGTTGACGGTGCGGACGAAAGCGAACGGGAACTTGACGTCCTTGCCAATCTCGACGCCGTGGAAGTCAGAGCCCTGGATCGGGCGGAAGCGATCGGTGGGGACCAACTTCAGGCGCGTGGTGACGCCGTAACGCCGGCCTTCGTGCAAAAACGTATTCAGGAACGCATGCCCGACTTTGGCGCGTAGCCCACCCGGCGACACGACGTCGACCCGTTCTTTGCCCGAGAAGCGGGGCAACAAGCGACCAGCAGCGAGAAATTCCGGAACTCCAAGTGAGGTCTTTTGTTCCCAGGCCTGACGCGGATCCGGCAGCTCTTCGTTGGGCGCAAGCCACACGTGCTGCGCATAACTGGCGCCGATTTCGCCCTCCGCGTCGAGCCAAACGGGCATGCGTTCGTCGATACTGGGCTCGATTTCGCGCAACTGCTCGGCGCTGGGCAACTTGACGTAGGCGGGGCCCGGCTTGCGCACGGTGCCGTAGATGTACGGGAGTTTGCGGGCGAAGTCTGGTGGATGTTCGGAGAAGATCTCAACCACTGGATCCTCGGCATCGAGGGTGGTGCGGGCATTCTTGCAGACGTAGCCCTGGGGCTTGATGGGATGCCAACCACCGGAGCAGCCGCTGCCCGGCTTGGCATCACCGCTCAGCGGCGCCGAGCCCCCGGCGCGCAAGTAGCCAAGGCGTCGGGAGTCCTTGCTCGGGCCTTCGTGGATCCACGCGCGGGGTGCACGACTGTAGATGCGCCGAGCTCCGGGCTCGACCAGCGTTACGCTGTGGGGGTGCGTGACGCCGTCCAGGGAGACCACCTGCAGATCATCCGTCGGTGGCTCCGCTTCGGGCTCGGGAGCGGGAGACACGCTGGTTTTCGGCTGCACGGCGGCCAGCGGCGTGGGCGGTTCAACCTTGTCCGAGGCGTCACACGCGAGGCAGGCGTGCGCCACGACAAGACCAAGGAGTCCATTCGAACGCAGGCGGAGCATGCTTCGTTCTTGGCATGCTCATCTGTCGCGGAACAAGAATCTGTAGCGTCGGGACTACCGCTGGGCCAAAAAGCCTCTGTCTTTCCCGTGACGCCAAACCTGTGCCGCCGGATCACTCCGGCGCAGGAAGATTTCGAGCAGGAAGCACCTGGGAATAAATCCGCAGAACCTGGAGGCCGAAATCCCGGTCGGCGACGGTCGATTTCGACGAGTAATCTGGGCCAAGGCCGGCGTTTTTGAGTAGCCCACCAGGCATGCGATCCTCCTCCATCCTCGGTGCCCTGTGCAGCCTCGTCCTGGTGCTTTCCGCTTGTGAAGACAAGCCCAACCAGCCTGCTGAGCAGCCCTCATCCGGCAGCGATCCCGAAGCCGCCAGCGCTGGCAAGCCGGCCGCCTCCGCAGCAGCGGCCGGCTCGAGTTCGCAAGCGGCCGCATCCGCGACCAGTCAAGCCAAACCCAAAGCGCCACCGGAGCCGCTGAACGTGATGCTGCTCACCGTCGACAGCCTACGGCAAGACATGCCGTGGACCGGATACGAACGCAAGATCGCCCCCAACCTGACGGAGCTTGCCGCCAAGTCGACCGTGTATCCCCGGGCGTATTCGGTCTCCAGCTACACCGCCAAGAGCGTCGCGACCATGCTGACCTCGCGCTATCCGTCGTCTCTGTACCGCACGGGCACGTTCTTCGCGGGCTACTCCAAAGCCAACTTGTTCGTTTCCGAGGTGCTGCAGGACAAGGGGATCCGCACTATGGGAGGCCATGGTCACATGTACTTCGGGCGCGGCAAAGACTTGGAACAAGGCTTTGACATCTGGGAGGTCGTCAAAGGTCTGAAGTTCGATTCAACGACGGACAACAACGTGACCAGCGACAAGATGACCGATATGGCCATCGAAATGCTGAGCAATCCTGACAATACCAAGGGCCAGTTCTTCATGTGGTTCCACTACATGGATCCCCACGATCAGTACATTCAGCATGAGGAGTCCCCGACTTGGGGCAAGAACAACCGCGATCGCTACGACTCCGAGGTGTTCTTCACGGACCTGCACATCGGCAGATTGTTCGACTTCGGCAAGAAGCAAGATTGGTGGGACAAGACCGCGATCATCATCAGCGCCGATCACGGAGAAGCGTTCGGCGAGCATGGTATGTACAAGCACGCCTTCGCGCTGTGGGAAGTGCTGACCCGGGTGCCGCTGGTGATCTACGCGCCGGGTGCCGACCCACAGGTGATCGAACAACGTCGCTCCCACATCGACCTGGCCCCGACCATCCTAGAGCTGATGGGCATCAAAGAAATGCCCGAAAGCTTCAAGGGCAAGTCGATGGTCTCCGAAGTATACGGCGCCAGCGAACCCGACAATCGAGAGCCGATTGTGTTGGACCTGCCGGAAGACACCAACAACCCGGATCGTCACGCGATCATCGCTGGTGACTACAAGCTGATGGTCTACGGTCGTCCGGGTGCCAGCTTCGCGCTATACAATCTGGCGAAAGACCCCGGCGAAGAGTCCGACCTCAGCAAGAAAGAGCCGGAAAAGCTGAAGGAGATGCAGGCCCTGTACGACAAGACGTGGGAGGCGCACGACGTGTTCCTACCGTACGGCGGAAGCAAACTGCGCTCCGGAAAAACCGCCAAGGGACCGAGCGGGCCAACCGGCGATTGAGCCGTCATGCCTAGCTTGCCCAGTGCCGCCAGCGCACGCCTGTGTGGCGGCCGCGCTAGCGGCGGCGGCGAGCCGCGAGGTATCCGACGAGCGCCGCCAGCCAGGGCCAAGAACCAGTGCTGGAACCGAGCGGCACCGCGCAGTCGCAACCGCCACCGCGCACGCGCGTCAGGCTCACCGGAGAGCGCTCACTCGGGCTGATGCTCGCGTCGACATCCGGCCGAGGCTTTGGCTTGGGTTCCGCACCAACCCCTGCGTCCGGCCCGGCGTCTACCCACATGGGCGCAGCTGCGTCGCTCGGCTCCGAGGGCTGCCCACGCCCACAATCCCGCGGGCAGCCCCCCGCATCCCTCCGGTCGTCGCAGCGCTCGAACGAGTCGACCACCCCGTCGCCGCAGCGAGGCAGGCGACAATTACCGCGGCATGAGTTTGGACGCGAGTCGCTGTTGTCCTCTCCGTCATCACAGCTCTCGCCAGCCTCCAGCTTGCCGTTGCCGCAACTGGCATCGCCCCAGCCCAGATCTTCCAAAAGCTGCGCCGTCAGCTCGTCCACTTGATTGGCGACGATACCGCTTGCGAGGGGCTCCATTAGGAGTGCGTCAGGCTCAGAATCGGAGCTGCGCCGTCGACGCGTCGAGCGATCCCAGTGCGTCACAGACGACCCTTCGAGCACGGGGTAGGTGGTGCTCAAGTAGACACGTCCGTGCTGATCGGCGCCGACCAGCTGTTGACTTTCCGCGGTCAGCGTCGCGCTCAACTCCGTGCCACGGATCAGACTGTTGCGCAGTTGGTCGAAATCGGCGGCCGCGATTGTCAGCGCCGGAATGGCGGCCCCGTCCACAGTCGCATCCACTGCCCACGGGGGTATCTGACCGTACTCATCCCGAAGAATCACGCCAACGGCGCCCTGCGCCTGGGCCGCTTGATATTGTGGGATCACGTCGTTACAGCCGTTGCCAGAGCGCAGCATGACCACCTGGCCCTCGGCCACACTACCGCCGCCACAGGCTTCTGACGGCGACCACTGAACCAGCTGGCCCTCTACTTCTCCCTCATCCAGGGTTGGCCCAAAGTTGGACTCCCCCACCAGCACGATGCTGCGCGTTTCGTCCCCGGCGATGTCGAGTCTAGGCGCCCCAAGCGCCAGCACGTCGGGTGCGCGCTTCGCTACCGCGCCGCCGGGCCACACCAGGTTGAACGGAGTGCGAGCGGATTGCGCGCGCTCGTCGATTGTCATTTCATCCCAGTAGCGTTGCAGGCTGTTGTCGAAAGCCAGGGCGTCATATGGCGACAACCCCGGAAAAGCCGCCCCCGTCGTCTCATCCACTAAACTGGCAAAGCCCAACCCGTGCGCGAGCTCATGCAAGACCGTGTTGACGAAGTCTGCTTGGCTGCCGTTCGGCTGATAACCGTAATACCAGCCCAGCTCTCCTAAACACTCCTCATCCAGACGCGGGTTGAAGATCGCGCTGATGTCCGGAGCCCCTGGGTCCAAGTCTTTGCCAGCCAGCTTGTCCGCCAGCGGGGAGGGATAAAATAGGTCTTCGCGCGGCGCCCCGGTGAAGCGCCGAAAGGCGGCGTCGGCTCGGGCGCCCCCGAGCACGGCAGACACGTCATCACAGTACAGCTGCGGCTCAGGGTCGAACGAAGCCTCGATAACCACCGGCACATCACTGTTGAGCGCGGTCGTCCAGATCGAAACCGCTCGTTCGAAGGCGAGTCGGCGCTGCTCACCCAAGGTCGTGCCGGGATTGTCGAACATCGGCGGGCGCTCAGTAGAATCGAAGAAACCCCGCCCGGGCGAATCAAGGTATTCAACCTCGAACACCACTTCAGCCTGGACGCTTTGAGTGAACGCGAGAGCGGCGCCTGCCGCCAGCACCCGGTGTACCCAACGCCGCGCCGAGCCGGCGACCGCATTCACTGTTGCGACTCCCTGAACGGCGTGTCGGAGGGCGGCGCCAGCTTGGAGCGTGTCGACCTTCGTCGCGAAGAGCGCTGCTGACTCGCTGCGCGAAGCTGAGTGTTGGCTCGCTCAGTCCCTGTGACGCACTGGTGCTCCGCACCGTTGTCGTCCTTTTTGATGACGCTCAGGTAGCGCTGCGCCTCCCCCAGTCGCACTTTCTCTGGAGGCGCCGCGACTTCGAACTCAGGTTGCAGCAGACGCTTGGGCTCGCTCTCACTTGCAGGTCCGGCGCATGCCACCCCACAGAAGCACCCGAACGCCAAGGCGACTGCACCCACGAACCGATGCACGCTAGACGTCTTGCCACGCCCGCGGTCGTGTCGCCATCGGTTGCGCGAACGTGCCTCCATCTCAGGCGCCAACGTCAACTGAAACCGTGAGACCGCTTCTGAATCGCTGCGCAATGCTCGGCCAAAGCCAACAGTGGCGGCAGCAGGTGGCCGATCGCAGCCGCTGGAATATAGGGGGGCTTGCCGTAGTCCAGCACGCATTCCACGCGCGTTTCATCCAAACTGAACTGGCGCAGCTGGTCCTTGAACGGCCTCAAGCCGTGGAGCAGCTCTACCAGGCGCACATCCTCATGCAACTGCTCAGCTAGGCCTACCTGGCAGTATCGGTTGACCATCCACTTGTCCATCCCGCGTTCCCCCAGGCTGAACGGCTCTCTGCTGGCGGGCGTGCGCTTGTAGTGCTCATAGTTTCGCAAACACAACGCGAAGGGCTGTGAAGCTTCGAGCGCGATCCTTCCCTGCTCTGGCACGATCAGCACCCGCAAGCCCCGCAGCTCTCCCCTGAGCCTGCCGAGCGTGAGCCCGTCGACATCCTCATATTGGAGGCCTAGCTCGGACGCGGCCTGCGGATAGCGGCGGTGGGAAGCACCCCGGCTCCACTTGCGCAACTGACCAGCGAGCATGCTTCCACCGAAGGCCAAGAACCCGAACTTCATCAAGTCGGTCCACTCGAAATCCACAGCCAAGCTTTAGCGCACCCGAATGACGTTGGTCAGCCTCACTGCAACGTCCTACACGTGCTTGGAAGGTTCTCGGTGAAACAACGGCCCGCTAGCCTTCCGCGACCAGCGGAACGCGAGCTGAGATAGCGCTTCACGGCGTTTGCCGAACACCACGTCGGGCTTTACGCTTTGGGTGCAGAGGCGTTGCAAGTTCAAACGCCCCAACCCCAGATGAGCTCAGCGCGGCAGCAGCAACCCGGCCAGTCCGGCAACCAAGCAACCGATCCCCCGGAAGAGGGCACTCGCACGCCGTCCCGTCAGCCACTCGCGGGAGAGCCACATCGCTCAGAGGATTCCGTGATGTGGGGCGGTGAGGAGCTGCTGATCCCCTAGTTAGGGCTGGAGCCGCGCGGCCCGCAATCAGCGTAGAGTGACGGTGAAATCGCCGCTGCAGTAGCGGTTGACGGAATCCTGAAGAGCCAGGCGGACGGGCTCTTTGTGATCCACCTCCAGGGCGTCCGCGTACCACCAAGCCGTGTGTGGCTTGAGCCCGGTCAGCCCCGTTTCGAGCTCATGAACCCGGGAGCGAGCAACCCCCAGACGCCGAGCGAGCTCACTCACCGACACGTCTTGCTTCAGTCGCAACTTCTTCAACTGCAGGCCCGCGTTGACGGACTTGGCTTTTCGGGCCTGGACGTTGACCGTGTAGTCAATTTCCGCACGCTCCAGCACCGTCTGCAGAACCGCGGCAATCAACCGTTCCCGCGGTATCTTGAGCACTCGAGCCGCGTCACGCGTGCGCTTGAGATTCATGTTCTCGGTCCCCCGCTCCCACCGGCTGACCCGAGACACGTCCGTCTTCAATTTAGCGGCCAGCTGCTCCTGGATGAGGCCCTGGCTCTCTCGTGCTGCCTTAATCGTTTCCCCTAGCATCGCGGCAGCAACGCCTACCTGCATTCTGATAACGATTCAAGTTTATCGGCTGAGCGGACCCAAGGGCGGTTGGTAGCTTGATAGTTTTTGGGAGAAAAATCCGACTCTTAGACAGATCCATTATTTTCCGTGCGACGGGTCGGATTGAGGACATGTGCGTGCTTCGCCGGCACCCGGCCACATAGTCGGACAGCGGGACCCGGGTTTCCGATGCCTTCGGTGAGGCTGGGCCCTTTGCTGTCCCTCAACTTTCTCTGCCCCCGAAACAAAGACACCTGGTGACACCCAGGCCAACGCTCCAGCAGCCGCACACAGTGAACGGCGACGAGCTTTCCAAGGCCAAAAACCGCCTCCTCATCCTCGAGCGCGGGCGGCTACGCCTGGACGAGTCCGCCACGGTGAAAGGCTAGATACACGCTCCGAGCCTCAACGAAGTGATGTACAAACGCGAAAGGGAGGCTGTTTAGCCTCCCTCAGGTTGCGCGGCGGACGGGACTCGAACCCGCGGCCTCCGGCGTGACAGGCCGGCGTTATAACCAACTTAACTACCGCCGCAAACGGTGAGCGGGTGTCTACCATACCGGGCTCCGAACACAACACTGAATCGAAATTGGAAACGTTAAAAACTGGCTCTCGTGCTGGATTTGGCCCCGCGGGGCGGCAGCTGTGGAAACTCGGCTTGTTCGCCCTGCTGGTTGCGCTGGCGTCGCTGGTCATCTTCACCCCGTTCGAGAGCGGGTTCTTGTGGCTGGCGGAGGCGATGCGTTCCGCCGGGCTCTTGGGTCTGGTGGCATATGCGCTGCTGTACATTCTGGCTTCGCTGATGCTGCTGCCAGCGGCGCTGCTCAGCATGCTGGCGGGATTTGTGTATGGGCCGGCGCTCGGGTTTTGCATCGCCCTGCCTGCTGCCACCCTGGCCGCGGCTGTCACCCACGTGGTCGTGCGACGTGTCGGACGGAGGTTCGTCGAGCAACGCGTGCAGGGGCACCCACGCTGGGCAGCAATCGACCGAGCAACGGAGTCACAAGGTCTGAAGCTAGTCCTCTTGCTACGACTATCGCCAATCGTTCCATTCGCTCTGCTCAACTATCTGGCGGGCGCCAGCCGCATTCGACTCAGCCATTTCGTGTTCGGTTCATTCGTCGGGAAAGCACCGAGTCTGTTGCTTCACGTGTACGCGTCGTCCGCGGTATCGCACGTCACCCAACTGAAAGCCGGCGCCAAAAGCGCTGACCCAGCGTCAGAAGCCTTGTTTTGGTTCGGCCTGCTAGCAACCGTTGTGGCTACCTGGCAATTGGCGCGCATCGCCACCCAAAAGTCGGAACTGCTCCTGGCGGATAGTGAGTCGGCTCCGCTCCGAAGGGAGGGCGAGCATTGAACCAATCGACGGCATGCGGCGGCCTGCTTGGGATCATGGCGAAGACTCCCCGCCAAGGCAAGGTCAAGACTCGACTCGCAGCGGTAACCAGCGAACACTTTGCGCTTGGATTTGCCCAGGCATGCCTGAATGACACGTGGCGCCAGTTCGCTCGTGTTGACGGCCTGCAAACTCGACTGATCTTAGACGGACTGGCTGAGGCCGGCGCTCAGAGTGAATTGCACGTGGCGAATGAACTGCAACCGCCGCCAGTGATCTGGCCTCAAGCGGACGGCGACCTGGGCGCCCGGATGGAAGCCGCACTGCGTCGCGGGCTCAAAGTAGCGAGGTTGACACTACTCATCGGGACCGATTCACCGGGACTGCCCCTCAGCCACATTCATGGCGCGCTTGCCGCACTGGAAACCCACGATGCCGTGCTCGGACCGTGCGACGACGGCGGCTTCTACTTGATTGGGCTGCGCGCCGAACCCATCGGTTGTCCGCCGGGGCTGCTCGCAGATCTGCCGTGGAGTTGTGCGCAAACTCTGGACGCCACCAGCACGCGACTCAAAGAGCGTGGATTGGAGGTCGCCCTCCTGCCCCCATGGTTTGACGTCGACGACCAGCAGGGGCTGAAGCGGCTGAGACAAGAACTCGCTTCCGGTAGGCTTGATGCCCCCGCTTGTTCGAACTGGCTCGAAGCGATACTACCGTCGGAGACATGAGCACCGAGCCCGACAAAGCTAATGAAGCGGCGCAGTCAGAAAGCCCCCCTGGCAGATCGCGCGCTTTGCCAGCAAAGCGCCCGCTCCCCACAGCCAGACGACAAAACCCGTTCTTGCAGATAGTGGTCCTGCTCCTGCTCCTCGGGGTCGGACTCGGCGCGTGGTGGATGACCGTGCGTGGCCACTAGGCCGCGCTCGTCTACATGCCGCTGGCGTTGTGGCCGAGCTTTGCTTTTTGTGGGCGGAGCCGGGTTTGAACCGACGACATCCGGCTTGTAAGGCCGGCGCTCTACCAACTGAGCTATCCGCCCGAAGGGGCTGGGTTTTGGCCCAACCCCCGAACTAAGTCAAGCACCTCGCCGGCAAAGCCGCCGTGCGAGGTGCCCGCGGCATTACTTGGGCTGCTCCAGCGTTCCCGAGCACTCCAAAGCTCCCAGGAACGCCACCAACGACTGGATCTCCTCGTCGCTCAGCTTCTTCTCTTGGAGCTTCGCCAACTTGGGATCCAGGTTCTTGTTCTTGTAGCCGCCAGCCGCCATGAACTTGACGGCCTCCTCGAGGGTCGCCGCCGAAC
Organism: Polyangiaceae bacterium; assembly: GCA_050304975.1. GTDB lineage: Bacteria > Myxococcota_A > Polyangia > Polyangiales > Polyangiaceae > SZUA-265. Next base: position 22,366 of record JBNLEN010000026.1, on the reverse strand, counting down.
CGTCGTGAAAGTACGGTGCGGTCTTGCTCACGTTGCGCAGCGTTGGCGTCTTGAACGCTCCATGGTCGGAATCGCTGTTGCTGACCTTCTGACGGCCAACGTCCACCTCTTCCGGCTTCTTGCCTTCGAAGCCCACGCCCGCATTGTGATACGCACCACCTTCGGCCTTATAGGCGTCAGAGAAGAACGGCGGCGTATGGCAGCTGGCGCAGTTGCCCTTTTCTGCCTCGGAAAACACCTCCCAGCCTTTCTTCTGTTCATCGGTGAGCGCACTCTTGTCGCCCGCAGCGAACTTGTCGTACGCGGTATCTCCGCAGAACAACGTGCGTTCATAGGAAGCCAACGCCTGAGCGATGGTGTCAGCTGTGGCCCCTTCTCCCGGGAAAGCAGCGGCGAACAGCTGCTTGTATTCCGGCAGTAAGCCAATCTCATCGGCTTTCTTCTGCAGGTTGTCAGCGCCCACTCCCATGTTGCCGCCGCCCCAAGCCCCTTTTGCCTGAGCCTCTAGGCTGGCCGCGCGCCCATCCCAATAGAAGGCGGGAAGGTACGCCACATTCCACATCACAGGGGCGTGCCTCGTCAGCTGCTTTTCGTTCGCGCCTATCGCCATCGGCTCTTTGCCGCCGGTGCCCTGCTCGTTCTGATGGCAGCTGTAGCAAGCGCGTGAGCCGTCAACGCTGAGCCGCTTTTCAAAAAACAGCTTGTGGCCCAGGGCCACTTTGGCGGGCGTCAGGGGATTGTCTTTCGGCACCTGAATCGCCCCGAGTGACTTGGGCGGCTCCGGCACCGGTGGGTACGACGGCTTCGGCTCTGCCGACGCCTTCACGGCGGCGGCGGTCGTCGCGGTTTCCGGGGCGGGTTCCTTCTTCTGCTCGTCTTTCGAGCAGCCGGCTGCAACCGCCAGCACGCCAAGCGCGCACAGCCATGCGTTCGAACGGATCTTCGACATGTCTCTACCTCCAGGTTCGCGCCAGAGCGTAGTGCGTCGGGCCGAGGTTCGCAGATGTTTTCTCGCAAACTTCGGCCCACCCAACACCTCTAAACCCGAGTCCGCCGCGCCGGAACGCTGTTTGCAGTCCTTGCAAAATCCCGAATTTCGGGCGTCTGCATGCGAGCGCTGCCTACTGCGTAGCGCCCGGTCGTTCGTCGCCGGGGGCAATCACCGGGCTCGCCGGGCGAGGGTCGTGAGTCGGCTCTTCGTAGAACTCGCCCCCACGATACTCCATCGCCAGCCGGCGCGGGCCAAACATACGATCAGGTTCGTCGATCACCAGCGCTTCCCGCAGCACGTCGTCCATGTGGTCAATCAACACGATGCGAAGGTCCTTCAACACCCGCCGCGGCACGTCGCGCAAGTCCTTGCGGTTTTCCTTGGGGACCAACACCGTTTTTATTCCGCCGCGATGCGCCGCGAGCAATTTTTCTTTCAGACCACCGATCGGCATCACCCGCCCGCGCAAAGTGATTTCGCCGGTCATCGCCAGGTCATGGCGTACCGGAATGCGAGTGAGCGCGCTGGCCACACTGGTGGCCATTGTCACGCCAGCACTCGGTCCGTCTTTGCGGATGAAATCTGGGAAGTGCACATGACAGTCCACCTTTTGATAGAAGTCGGTCTCGAGATTGAGGTTGCCAGCGCGTGAGCGGATGTAGCTCATGGCGGCCTGCCCACTCTCTTCCATGCCCTTCTCCAGCAACCCAGTGATCACCAGTTTGCCTTTGCCCGGCACCACACTGACTTCGCAGTCAAGAATGTCGCCGCCATAGTCAGACACGCTGAGCCCATGAGTCAGCCCCACCTCGTCGTGCTCTTCCGTCTTGCCCAGCCGATACTTCGGAACTCCGAGCAATGCGGGCACGTCATTGGCTTTTAGGTCAACGCTGACCTCGCTGCCTTCCTTGACGACTCTCAGCGCCACCTTGCGACAGACGCTGGCGATTTCACGGTCGAGCGAACGCACCCCAGACTCTTTGGTGTAGTGGTGGATGATCGTACGGATTGCCGTATCCGACAGATTGAAGTCGACCTCCTGAAGGCCACATTCGGTCTTCTGCCTCGGCAACAGGTAGCGTTTGGCAATGTTGAGCTTTTCGAACTCGGTGTAGCCACTGAGCTGAATGATCTCCATGCGGTCCTGCAGTGGCACAGGGATACCACCGAGTGAGTTCGCAGTCGTGATGAACATCACGTCACTCAAATCGTAGTCGAGATCCAAATAATGGTCGTTGAAGGTGTGGTTTTGCTCCGGGTCCAGCACCTCAAGCAGAGCGGACGCGGGATCTCCGCGGAAGTCCTGGCTCATCTTGTCGATCTCATCGAGCAAGAACAGCGGATTGTTGGCGCCGACCTTCTTCAAATTCTGAATGATCTTGCCGGGCATGGCGCCGATATAGGTGCGACGATGCCCACGAATCTCTGCCTCATCACGCACGCCGCCGAGCGAGATGCGCACAAACTTGCGACCGGTCGCGCGAGCGATGCTTTTTGCGAGGCTGGTCTTTCCGACGCCGGGTGGTCCGACGAAACACAGAATCGGTCCCTTGAGCTTCTTCGTAAGTGCCTGGACGGCCAAGTACTCGACGATGCGCTCCTTGCACTTGCGTAGGCCATAGTGATCCTCGTCTAGGATCTGTTCTGCCTCCGGGATATCGTAGTGCTCATCCGATTTATCGAACCAAGGTAGCGCGAGTACCCAATCGATGTAGTTGCGCACCACCGTCGCTTCCGCCGACGTGGGGTGCATCATCTTGAGCTTCTTGACCTCTTTTTCCAACTTCTGAGTGGCTTCCTCACTCATGCGCTTGGCTTTGAGCTTGTCCTCCAGCTCTTGCAGGTCATTCTTGAACTCGTCGCGCTCACCGCCGCCGAGTTCCTTCTGAATGGCCTGCATCTGCTCATTCAGGTAGTACTCCTTTTGCGTCTTCTCCATCTGCTTCTTGACGCGGGAGCGGATCTTCTTTTCCACCTGCAAGATCTCGATCTCGGCCTGCATCAATTCGTACAGGCGAGTCAGACGCTGCTTGGCAACGTTCATCTCCAACAGGCCCTGACGATCGACCAACTTGATGGTCGGCAGGTTGGCGGCAATGGTGTCGCTCAGTTTGCCCGGATCACTGATGCTCTGCACGCTCATCAGGACCTCAGGCTGCACCTTCTTGTTCAGCTTGACGTAGATCTCGAACGTGCTTTGAACGCTGCGGATCAACGCCTCGACTTCTACGTCGGTGTCTGCAACCTCAACGACCTCTTCAGCCTCAACCAGGAAGTAGTCGCGCGTCTCGATGAAGCGCTTCACTTTCGCGCGCTTCTTGCCTTCCACCAGCACCTTCACCGTGCCATCCGCTAGACGCAGCAGCTGCACGATGCTGCCGATAGTGCCTTCGGAGTAGATATCCTCTGGCGTCGGGTCGTTGGTTTTCGCATTGCGCTGAGCCGCCAAGAAGATCTCCTTCTCGCGACTCATCGCTTCGTCCAACGCAGCGATGCTCTTTTCCCTACCAACAAAGAGTTGGCTCACCATGTGCGGGAAAACCACGATGTCCCTCAGAGGTAGCGCAGGCAGGCTGCGGCGCCCCCCCGTCGTCTGTTTCTCGTTTTCGCCCTTGAAGAACATGCTCAAAACCCTAGCCTTACTTCCGGCTCAGCTATCGCTCACGCCTAGCCAGCTGGGAACAATTTCACCGTAGAATGAACCAGACCAATACGTAACCGGCTGACAGCGCACGACGGCCCGCCGCGCGCTCACCATCGCGCACCTGGCCTCAGGCGCCCGCGAGTTCCGGTTCTTTCTCATTTTCATAGACGATCAACGGGCGCTCACCCTTGGCGATCACATCTTCGTTGACCACGATTTCCTTCACGCCTGTCTTGGAAGGGATCTCATACATGATGTCGAGCATGCTCTCTTCCATGATGGCGCGTAGCCCGCGTGCGCCGCTCTCGCGAGCGAGAGCCTTTACCGCAACGGCTTTGAGGGCGCCGGCCGTGAACGTCGCTTTGACGTTGTCCATTTCGAACAGCTTTTGGAACTGCTTGACCAAGCTGTTCTTGGGGGTGCTCAAAATATCGATCAACGCTTCTTCGGTCAGCTCATGCAGGGTCGCGAGCACTGGCAGACGACCGATAAACTCTGGGATCAGGCCGAACTTGAGCAAGTCCTCTGGCTGGATCTGCTCAAACAGCTCACCCAGCTTCATCTCGCTCTTGCTCTTGATTTCTGCACCGAAGCCCAACCGACTTTCGCCGATGCGCCGCTGAATGATCTCATCCAACCCGACAAACGCGCCGCCGCAGATAAACAAGATATTGGAGGTATCAATCTGCAAAAAGTCTTGCTGTGGATGCTTGCGGCCGCCCTTGGGGGGCACGTTGGCCACGGTCCCCTCGATAATCTTCAAAAGCGCCTGCTGCACACCTTCGCCGGAAACATCACGGGTAATGGATGGGTTATCGCTCTTGCGGCTGATCTTGTCGATCTCATCGATGTACACGATGCCGCGCTGCGCGCGCTCCACGTCATGATCGGCGTTTTGCAGCAGCTGCACGATGATGTTTTCCACATCCTCACCAACGTAACCGGCCTCGGTGAGGGTGGTCGCGTCAGCGATCGCAAACGGCACCTTGAGAATTTTGGCAAGGGTTTGAGCCAGCAGCGTCTTGCCACTGCCGGTCGGCCCCAACAGCAAGATGTTGCTCTTCGTCAGCTCCACCTCTTCGGAGGCGATGCGAGAATCGATTCGCTTGTAGTGGTTGTATACAGCAACACTCAGAATCTTCTTCGCGCGGTCCTGTCCGACCACGTACTCGTCGAGGATGTGCTTGATCTCATCCGGACGAGGGATCGGCTCATTGCCGCCGTTCGGCTCGTCTTTTTCGACCTCTTCGGCGATGATGTCGTTGCACAGCGCGATGCATTCATCGCAGATGTAGACCGTCGGTCCCGCGATGAGCTTCTTCACTTCCTTCTGCGATTTGCCGCAGAAAGAGCAACATAGGTTTCCGTTCGAGTCGTCGCGTCTGCGCTCCACTTGCTGTCCTTTAGACCAACATTGAGGGATCCGAATTCTGCCGGATTCAATCCCGGGGGGCTACTTCCCGCCCGGGGAGATCGACGCCAAAGCGCCGAGTAAATTCATTGTAAATTCGTATGGGAGTCTAGAGCCCGGGGCTCCTGCTCGCAAGCAAACGACGGCCGATTCGGTCGCACTCGAGCTGGAGCGCAACTCCCACCCAGGGGCCGGAGCGGACGTGCGGTTTTTCCGCCCGTTTGTCGCCGCGCCCAGGCGTTCCGATTCTGGCTTGGAGCGCATTTCATAACTGAAAGTGTGCGCAATCAGAGTCGGGGGCCATTGGGCGCTCTGCCCAAGCAGCGGAGAAACCGTCCGCCCGCGATAGATTCGGAGGGAGCCTTCGCGACTTCTAGTCGCCCTTCTTCTTACGGCTCTTCGGCTCGAAAACCTCATCGATCAAGCCGTATTCTTTGGCCTGCCCGGGCCCCATGTAGAAGTCGCGCTCGATGTCCTCGACAATCTTGTCCTTCGGCTTACCGGTGGCATTGACCAGGATCTGCGTGATGACGTCCTTGGTATGACGGATTTCGCGCGCCTGAATTTCGATGTCCGTGGCCTGGCCACGAGCGCCGCCCAGGGGCTGATGGATCATGATCCGAGAATGCGGCAGCGCGAAGCGATTGCCCTTCTCTCCCGCACCCAGCAACAAGGCGCCCATACTGGCCGCTTGACCAATGCAGATCGTGCTGACTGGGCAGCGGACGTATTGCATCGTGTCAAAAATCGCGAGTCCAGCCGACACCACCCCACCGGGTGAGTTGATGTACAGCTGAATGTCCTTGTCAGGATCTTCACTCTCGAGAAACAAGAACTGCGCCACGATGATGTTGGCCACATCATCATCCACAGCACTCCCGAGGAACACGATCCGGTCCTTCAGTAGCCGGCTGAAGATGTCCCAGGTGCGCTCGCCGCGATGGGTCGTTTCAACGACGTGGGGGTAGATGACCGCGCCTTGCGCGGGTTGATGGGTGCGCTCGATCATGCGAACGCTATCCGCTCGCTCGAGGAGCTCTAGGGCTTGTCTGCGATTCTCAGGGGTCTTGCTCACGGAATCCTCCGGGTCATGCGTCCTGGATCTTGGACTTGGTCTCGATAATGTCCAGGACCTTGTTTTCCAAGATCATCCCGACGAGCATCTCACGCTTGCGTGCATCTCGATACTCCGCTCGCAATTTCGCAACGTTCTTGCCGGATTGCTCGGCCAGTTCCTTCAATCCTTCTTCGATCTCGGCATCGCCGATTTTGATGCCCTCGCGCTTGGCAATCTCGGCCATCAGCAGTCCGGCACGCACCTTCACTTCGCTATCCGCCTGAATGCGGGCACGCAACTCTTGCGGCAGCTGGCCTTGCTGGCCGCGCGCTCGGGCCTGCTGCAACATCTCCTGCTCGGTCACTCGGTTTTGCTGTTGCACCAGTGCTTGGGGCACCTCGATCGGATTGGCTTTGACCAGTTCGGCGACGAGGGCTTCAGCCAGCTTGTTGTCCGCTTCGTCCTTGAGCCGTTTGCCCAAGTCGTCCTTGACGGCGGCTTTGAGCGCGTCGAGCGTGTCGAAGTCACCTAGGTCCTTGGCGAACTCGTCGTCTAGGGCCGGCAGCACTCGCTGCTTGACCTCCTTCAGCTGAAGCTTGAAGGTCGCTTCTTTGCCGCGCAGACGCTCGCTTGGATGATTTTCCGACAGCGTCAGCTTGGCTTCTGCGGATTCACCAGCCTTCTTTCCGAGCAACGCCTTCTCGATCTCGGGCAGCACCTGCCCCGCCCCCAACTCCGCATCCAAATCTTTGGCGCCGGCTTCTGCCACAACCTCACCGTCCACTTCGACGCTGAAGTCCATGGTGATCACGTTTCCAGCTTCAGTCCCGTGATCGTCAGGTGTGGGCTCCAAAGTCGAGTTGGCCCGACGCAACCCTTCGAGCTCTTCGGCGAGAAGTTCGTCGGACACCTCAGTTGGAGGTTTCTCGACTTCAAAGCCCTCGTACTTGATCTCCGGGATCTCCGGCACGATCTCCACGCGCGCCTTGTAAGAAAAGGGCTTGTTGGCTTTGACCGGATTGCTCTCGATCGCAGGCTGACTCACCGCCTGGACGTCCTGTCCACTGATGGCTTCAGTGTAAGTCTCTTCGACCAGCCGCTGGGCGACGTCGCGCTCGACGCGAGGTCCGAACATTTTGGCCAGCACCTGACGCGGTGCTTTGCCGGGACGGAAGCCTCGAATCTTCGCTGACTTCGAGAGCTCTTTGTATGCCTTGTTCAGTTCACTGCTGACGCGCTCCGCATCGATTTCGACTGCGAGCTCCAATAGGACCGAACTGAGTTTTTCGACTTGTACCTGCATTTTTGGGCGCTCTGACCTGCCACGCGCCGTCTCCCAGGTCAACACATTGCTGGCTTGCAGAGCGGTTCTGTCGGCCCGTAGAGAACCGCTCGCCCCTGCCCCGGAGCTTTCTGCCCAAGCTGCGTGTGGGAGCCGACTTGGGGCGCAGCCCGGGAGCCGACCTGGGCACAAAGAAACGCCCGCCGCGGGAGACAGTCCGGGGCGGGCCAATAAGAGCGCGGGGCGAGAATTGGGTGGTGGGCCCCGCGCCAAAAGTCTGATTTGAGGCTATTCGTCGTCCTCGTCGTCGAACTCTTCGCTCTCTGCCGCCTGGAGGGCAGCCTCGAATGGATCGAGATCGAAATCGTGCTCGACCGGGATCGGATCGGTAATGTCGTCCAGCGTCCACCCGGCCCGAAGCCCCGGCCGGATGTTGTCTCTCGTGAAATCGTCGAATGAACGGTATTTGGGGGACATGGCGCCTCCTTTGGAGCGGCAGTGCCACTGGCACCATCCGCAAGGTAATACTCTCACCTACATCTGCTCACAGACTACGACAGTGTGTGTGGCGCTCCAAAAAAACGGGCGATAAACGTGCGATTTCGATAAGGAAGCTCAAGCGATGCCACGAGCGAACATCATCGCGATCGCGAACCAAAAGGGCGGGGTTGGGAAGACGACAACGTCAGTCAACCTGGCGGCAAGCTTGGCTGCCGCTGAGAAGCGCACGCTTTTGGTCGATCTCGATCCACAATCTAACGCCTCCAGCGGTGTCGGGGTCGCCCCGAACTCGCTGGAGCACACCATTTACGATGCTCTAATTGGGCAATCCTCCCTAGCGGACGTCACGTTGAAGACAAATCTGGAGCACCTGTATGTGGCTCCAGCAAGTCAACACCTGACAGCGGTCGAGTATGAGCTCTTCGAGGGCGATGAACGCGGAAGCCACTTGCGCACCCTGCTGCGCCAACAGGCGGCGGACGACTACGACTACATCGTGATCGACTCACCGCCGTCGTTGGGTGTCTTGACGCTGAACGTGCTAGGCGCGGCGGACCGAGTGATCGTGCCCTTGCAACCCGAGTACTACGCGCTGGAAGGCATCACCTACCTGATTGCCACCATCGACCGGGTCAAGCAGTCGCTAAACCCGGAATTGAAGATCGAAGGTTTGGTGCTGACCATGTGGGATCCTCGCAATCGCCTGGCCCATCAAGTCGCAGACGAAGTACGCAAGCACTTCCACGTGTTCAATACCGTGGTTCCCCGCAACGTGCGACTGAGCGAAGCTCCTTCCCACGGGCTGCCGGCATTGCTGTATGATGTGCAATGCAAAGGTTCGCAGGCGTACATGAGTCTGGCGCGGGAAGTGGTCGAGGCTCAGGCGTGAAAGGGGCGCGGGCATGAACAAGCCGAGAGGGTTGGGCCGAGGACTGGACGCGCTGCTGCCTGGCGGCAGCAAACCCCCGCCGACGTCGGCGCCAGCCAGCGCGCCCCCTAGGGGTGACGTGTTCAAGTGCGCACTCGAAAGAATCGTGCCCAATCGCGGTCAGCCGCGCCGGCACTTCGACGAACAGGCGCTGGAAGAACTGGCGCAGTCGATCCGGGAGCACGGCTTGATCGAACCCCTCGTGGTACGCAGAATCGGGGGGCAGGATAAGTTCGAAATCGTAGCCGGCGAACGTCGCTGGCGGGCGTCTCAACGCGCCGGGCTGCGCGAGGTGATGGTCGTCGTTCGCGAGATCGACGACAAAGAGGCGTTCGAGATTGCGCTGATTGAAAACGTCCAGCGTGAGGACCTCAACCCAATCGAATTCGCGGAAGCCCTTCGTACGCTAATCGACGACCATCAGCACACCCAGGAGAGCCTAGCCCAAGTTGTGGGCAAAGACCGAAGCACGGTTACCAATGCTCTGCGCCTGCTTAAGCTGCCCGAGGCCGTGCGCAAACACGTGATCACTGGAGAGCTCAGTGAAGGCCATGCGCGCGCCATCCTGGGAGCCCCCAACGAACGCAGCATGGCGCGCATCGCCGAGTTGGCGATCGCAAAGAAACTGAGCGTGAGGCAGACAGAGGCGGAAATCCGCTCGCTACGTCAGCCCCCGAAGGACAAGTCGTCCAAACCGGCGTCGACCAAGGACTTGGAGCTGCGCTTGGCGCGCAAACTCGGAGCCCGATGCGAGGTCAAGGACCGCGAAGGCAAGGGGCAAGTCGTGATCCACTATGGAGATCTCGACGAGCTGGACCGCATCCTCGACGTGATCCTGTAGGCCGGCCGTCACCACCCCGCCGGACTGCGTTGGCAGCCGAACTGCGCACGACCTACAGCGCGCTCAGCGCTTTCTCAGCGGCGGCTTTGAGCTTCGCGTTGTCCCCGGCGAGCTCAATCACCTTGGCAAACTCGGCTTTGGCTGCCTTCTTGTCCTTCGCCTCGAGCGACTTGCCCAGGTAGAAGTGGGCCGTAGCGGAACTTTCGTCAGCCTCCACCGCTTTCTTGAAGTCAGCTTGAGCACCAGCGGGATCGGCCTTGCCTCCCTTGCAGAGCCCCCGACGCACGTAGAGTTCGCTCTTGGCCTCAATCGCAATTGCCTTGTCGACGAAGGCGATACAGTCGTCAAACTGCCCCAGACGCCCGAACATATCAGCGGACGAGTTCAGCACTGCGATGCTCTTGGACCCCTGCAGCTTGAACAACTGCTGTGACGCGGACTCCTTCTGGCCGGCTCCGGCCAGCGCCTGCGCGTAGGTAAAACGCAGCTCCTCGTCGTCGGGGCGCTTTTCGACCACTGCCGCGTACAGCTTGGCCGCCCCCTTGGCGTCGCCAGTCATCAACAGCGCCAGCGCTTTGTTCTCCGTCAGCGCTGGGTCTCCAGGAGCGTGCTTCAAGCCTTCATCCAGGACGCTCAGCGCCTGCTCGGGCTGCCCCTGATCCAGCAGGAAGGCCGCCAAGTTCAAACTCGCGTCGGTCAGCTTGGGGTCCAGCTGCAAAGCCCTCTCCAAGCTGGCGACCGCCGCGTCCACCTCGCCGGTGTTCGCCTGAGCGACACCCAAATAGTAGAAGACCTGGGGGTCAGAGGAGTCCTTGGCCAGCGGCTCCAGCGTCGCCTTTGCCCCCTCAAAGTCCTCATTCTGGATCGCTTCCATCGCCTGCTTCACCTCGGGACTGGAAGCCGGCACAGCCTCAGGCTCGTCTCCAAGCAACGCTTCAGGATCCGGGTCAGCTGCCGTCTTCGGTTCCTCAGTGCTGCCTCCGCAGGCCGCAAGCAAAGAGATTGCCAGCCAACTGCTGGCAAGCGCGCTCAACATCCTCGGTGGGGTCTTCATTCGGGGCCTCCTTCTAGGTGCATCAGCGTGGTCTTCACACTGTGCTGCAAGTCTTCGATCTTGGACTCATCCAGAAGCTTACGATGTTCCTTGTAATTTTCGTCCTCAGTGGCGACGTAGAAAACATCGGTCACACGCACGCCCTCGGTATGGATCTTGGCCAAGTCAATCGTCAGACCAGCGTTGTAGATCATCTGAGAGATCCAGAACAAAAGATCCGCCCGATCCTTGGTAATGACTTCCAAAATCGTGTGCTTGGTGGCGCCTTCGTTGTCGACCCGGACCTGAATCGGCACCGCTGGCGACTTGCGGGAGCTGTAGCGGGCTTCGTCCTTCTTGCCGCTGACCAAATCCCGAGGCGCCAGTTTCTTGTCGAGCAGCTTGCTCAGCAACTGGTTGAGCTGCGGCAAGACCTGAACCACGGCATCCGGATCGTTTCCGGAGCGAACCCAGAACAAGTCCAAGAAACGGTGCTTACCGTCGGGATCGGTGAACGAGTAGATCTGCGCGCTGACTACCTTGAGCTTTAGTTTGGAAAAAGTGGCGCAGATCTGAGCCAGCATACCGGGATGGTCGTCCCCGATGACGACCAGCTCGACGTGTGGATTGCCCTTGCGCAAGACGCTGATCTGGCCCTTTGAGTCCCTCACCTCTTGCGCCAGGCGGAGGTGCTGAATGATCCACTCCGAATTGTTTGCGCCGAGATAACGGGGGGGCATCGAGTGCAGAACCGCGTCCGCGAACCGCCGGTCGACGTCATCCGGCAGCTGCTCCATCACGCCCTGCGTGATGGCTTCGGCTGCCGCACGTCTCGTCTCACCGTGAGTGAGCCAGCGGTCGGTGGCATGAAAGAGTTCCTCGAGCATGCGCCGCTTCCAGCTGGTCAGTGCAGTTGGGCTGGTTGTCGAGACGTCTGCCACTGTCAGCAAGAACAGTTCTCGCAAGCCTTCGGTCCCCTGAACTTCTTCGCTGAAGTTTTCCAAAGTCCTGGGGTCATCAATGTCCCGACGCGTCGCCACATGGTACATCCGCAGATGTTTCAGGATCAGGTGTTGCACACCGTTGATGTCGTCCTGTGGCACGTTCAGGCGCTCGAGAATGGTCTGCGCCAACTCGACTCCGCGCTCGGCGTGCTTGGCGCCGCCGGTATCTTTGCCCACGTCGTGCAACAGGGCTGCCAAGAACAAGACCGATTGGCGGGTGATCTCTTCGGAGATCTTGCAAGCCAGGCGGTATTTCCGGTGCAGCAGTTCCTGTTTACTCTCCAGAGGCTTGGCATTCGGTGCGGGCGCGCTGGTCGGAGTGGACCCGTTGGCACTCGACCTGCTGGAAGGACCAGCGGATGCCTTGCCGCCGCTCGGTTTCTGCTGTGGGGGCGGCAGTTGTCCCACCGCCGCGGCATTCGCGAAGATAGCGCGCAGGCGATCCACACAGGCGATGGAGTGCACGTCGACTGTATACACGTGGTAAACGTCATGGTGAACGCGCCCCACGACTGGAGCAAACTCGGGGATCATGGCGAGCAGTAGCCCAACGTCATGCAGCTCGGTCAGGATCGAGTCGTATTTGAACCGAGTCTCTTCAACACTACACAGCAAGATCTTGAAGAGCTCGGCCGCTTCCGGATCCGATCTCAGCTGCTGACAGAAGCTCTCGGCACTAACCGCGCGCATGATGGCTCGGCGGCTAGCATCGGCGACCGTCTTCTGACGCTTGATGGCTTCGACAAAAATACTGAAAACCAAATGCGGCTCGCTGTAGATCGAGTCGTAGTCATCAAAAGCGATCACGCTGCCTGCGAGCTTCAGCCCACCGTCGATGCGCTCCTCAGCTGGCCGAGACTTCGGTGGCGGCGTGGCACGCCTGAGCACAAGCTCACATGTCCGCTCGATTTCTCGGGCTTGGCGATAGTACTCGCTCATGAAGGATTCGACCGCCGCGCCCCCCGAGCCATATCCCAGTGCTTCGCTGATACGCTCTTGATCATCGAACGTCAGTCGGTCGACACGCCGACGCGCCCGGTGATGCAACGTATTGCGCACACGCATGATGAACTCGATGGCGTTGGCGATGCTGGTCCACTCATCCGGCAGCAGCACTCCCACGCGCACCAGCTCTTCGAGCCCATCGACGCGCCAGCGGGCGCGCGCCGCCCAATGCATCAGATCGACGTCACGCAGGCCCCCGGCCCCGTTCTTGATTTCCGGCTCGAGCAAGAAGACGGACCCACCAAAACGCTCCCGGCGTTGTTCGGCACCTTCTGCCAATTTCTGGATGAAACCACCAAGGTGCTCCAAGGTAAACACGTCGTCGAACACCCGCTGCTGAAAGCGCGAGTTCATTTGCTTCTCACCAGCGAGATGGCGCCAGTCCAAGAGTGAGGTCGCGGTGGGAATGTCGGTATGCGCCAGCTCCAACATGTCGTTGGCCGTAACCACTTGATGTCCGATGTTCAGACCGGCGTCCCAAAGAGGGTACAAGAGCGCCTCTGCAATTGGCTCCACGTCTTTGGAGTCTTCGCACAGCAGCCGAACGTCGAGGTCACTAAAGATCGAAAGTGAACTGCGCCCATAACTGCCTACCCCGCTGAGTGCGACGGGACGCCAGGCACCTGACTGAAGCATGGCCGTGCGAGCCGCATGGAACAGCGCGGACGCGAGGCCATCAATCACCTTGGCGTAGCGACGCGATGCGGCCAGTCCGCAGTCGCTACCAGCATTGGCGATCATGCGTTCGACTTCGCCGCGGTGATGCTTGACGTAACGCTTGAGTTCCGGAACCAACGTTCCAGAAAGTTGTTCGAGCAGGGCCGCGGGCTCCTGCGCTTCCGAGGTTTGGGCTTGAGTCATTTCGGACTTATTGAAACTCGACAGAGGGGGCGTGGGTTATAGCGCACGCCGGTGTTAAATCTGGTAGGTGTATGTTCCACCAGCTTCACCAAGCAAGCGACTTTCCAAAACTTGGCTGGCGACAGATCGCGTTGTGTTGCTAGTGTCCGGTCGATGTCGACCCAAAACGTGACGACACGCAGAACCGCCCTCCTCGGCCTGTGGGCCAGCGGGCTCGCGTGTTCGGTTCCAGGCATTGCCCGCGCCGGGGCAGCGCTGCCCATAACGCTGAAAGAACTCGTGGAAAGCAGCCGGATGGCGCTCGTCGCAACGCCCCGCGAGGCAGTGAGCAACTGGGAACGCGAAGGCGGCTCCAGGAGAATCGTCACCTACTCGCGCGTGGAGGTGCAGCAGCCTCTGGCGGGGCAGCACCCCGAAGCGGCCGAGTTGTACGTACGCACGCTCGGAGGCCGCGTAGGTGACATCGGTCAAATCGTTCACGGTGAAGCTGAGTTGACGCTCGGGCAATCATCAGTGTTCTTCTTGCACGACTTCGATGCGGGACTCTTCCGCATCACCGCGATGGCGCAGGGCCACTACCCATTGATCGACGACAACGAGGGCAACAAACGCCTCACGACCAGCCCGAAGCTGGCCGACTTCGTCAGCCCGGACCCGCACTGTGCGGTCAACAAATTGCGCGGCAAGACCGTCAGCGCAGCTGAGCGGCTGCTACTGGAAACCCTGGGTCAAAAGTGAGCGCACGAACGATGAACACATACCGCTTGCCTCAAAGCGTCAGAGTGGCCTGCGCCGCGTTCGCCGGCTTGGTCAGTTGGAGCCTGGCAGAGGACGCCCGCGCGTTCTGCCGCACGACAACGTGCGACAAGACGATCGAAGAAGGTGGCTGCCCGGTTGATCGAAACGGGTGTCAGATCGAGGGGATCCCGCTGTTTTGGCCGGATACCTGCGTCACATTCGGCACCCACACGGACGGCTCCCCACTGCGAAACATCTCGTACGAACGTGCCGACACCGTCGCCCAGAGGGCGTTCCAGTCTTGGATCAGCGCTGACTGCGGCGCCGATCGGCGCCCCTCAATCGGGGTCGTACCCCGCGGCGAGGTGATTTGCGATCAGGTCGAATTCAACCACGAGCCGCCCGCCCCTAACGCGAATCTCATCGTATTCCGCGATACGCTGTGGCCCTACGATGACAACCAGCGCACGATTGCGTTGACCACCATTACCTTCGCCGTCAGGACCGGTGAAATTCTGGACGCGGACATCGAGGTCAACTCGGCCAGTATTCCGCTGAGCACGAGCGATACGAACATCAGTAGCGACCTGCAATCCGTCCTGACTCACGAGATCGGCCACTTCCTCGGGCTTGCCCACTCTCGCGAGCCGACGGCATCTATGAACGCCAACTATGATCGCGGTGATCTGAGCTTCCGCTCGCTGTCAGCAGATGACATCGCCGGAGTTTGCGCGATCTACCCCCCCGGTGAAACAGAAGTCGGCGAATGCCGCGGTGAAGCACCGCGCAACGGGTTCTCGCGCTATTGCGGCAATCCAGTCCAGGCAGACGCGGGTTGTTTTTGCGGAGTCGTTGGCGGACAGACTCCTCGGTCCGAATGGCCCGTTGCGCTCGCTTTCGCGGGCGTCGCTTGGTTGCTTTACCGCCGCCGCCAATAGCCGCGAGCTGCCAACGTCCCGGGCCCGAGCCCTAACTTCAAGCCGGTGCTTGAAGCGTGAGACCAGCAGAACGAATCAGATCTGTGTCATCGTTCTCTTCGGGGTTGGGGGTCGTCAGCAGCTTATCTCCGTAGAAGATGCTGTTCGCCCCGACGTACAGGCACATCAACTGGGCCTCTTTGCTCAGCTCGGTCCGCCCGGCGCTGAGCCTCACGCGCGACTTCGGCATCAGGATGCGGGCCGTCGCAATCATGCGCAAAAACTCCGTGGGTTCAATCGGCGGCATGTCCGCCAAAGGCGTGCCCTCGATACGAACCAAAGCATTGATCGGAACGCTCTCTGGGTGGGGATCGAGGTTGGCTAACTGAACCAACATGGCGCAACGATCGTCAACGCTCTCCCCCATGCCGATGATGCCCCCAGAGCAGATGGTGATGCCCGCGCCTCGCACATGCTTGAGGGTCTCGAACCGCTCCACTTGGTCGCGGGTGGAGATGATCGATTTGTAGTTCTTCGCCGAGGTATCAATGTTGTGATTATACGCGTCGAGACCAGCGTCCTTGAGCTGCCGGGCTTGGTGCTCTTTCAGCATGCCCAAGGTGCAGCACGCCTCGAGGCCCAGCTCCTTGACGCCGCGTACCATTGACAGCACGCTGTCGAACTCTTTGCCGTCACGCACCTCACGCCACGCCGCGCCCATGCAAAAGCGCGTGGCCCCCTGGGCTTTGGCACGTCGTGCCGCCTCGATCACCTGTTCGACCTGCAGGATCGGCTCCCGCGCGACGTCGGTCTCATAGTGGGCGGACTGCGGGCAATAGGCGCAGTCTTCGGGACAGCCCCCGGTCTTGACGCTGAGCAGAGTGCACAGCTGCACTTCGTTGTCGGCGTGGTGTTTCAGGTGCACCTGGCGCGCCCTGTCGATCAGCAAAAACAACGGCAAGTCGTGGATCTTGCGGACTTCTTCAAGCGACCAGTCGTGGCGTACTTCACTCATGACCGGGCCTAGTTAGCACCTTTTGCCGGATATTTGAAACCTCTCTGCGACGCGGCAGGCGAGGGCGCACGAACAGCTGCACTGGCCGTCTTTGGCCAGGTTGTTTGGCCTTGGCAATGCTCAGCGCAGCCGTTTCAATGTCTGCTCCGCGATCGGGCGAGCGCCCTCGATGTCATAGTGGACTCCATCGGGGCGCATTTGTTGTCCGTCATGAGATCGCAAACAGTGTCCCTTCGGACATTGCATCTCAGCCAGATCCAGGATCTCGAATCCGCCGACCTTTTCCACTACGCGAAGCAACAGCGGGTTGATGCAATCGATGCGTTGTCTAAACTTGTCGTTGTCATAAGGGCCCAACGCGTACGGAATGGTCGCTATCCACTTGGGCCCAGCGCCCATCTTCAAGTCCCGTAGACGCTTCTCGAGTGCCACCTCGAACGTGTCGTTCCAAGCTGGATAACAAGCGGCACGCCAACCGTCGTCGGCGGTCATGCCGTACAGGAAGGCGCCGCTCAGCACGACCAATGTGGCGTCAGGCTTGGCCTTAGCCAATGTCTTGGACCAGTCTTCCCATTTGGGCCCGTCATTGTGCAAACTGAAGCCGTCCACTCCGCCGAGCGTCACCGAAACATTGGGCAGGTGTAGGCCGCGCACGACCCAACCCAGCGCATTGGCGGTAGAGTCCCCCAAGACCAATAGGCTCCAATCCTCGGGCTTCGCCGCGGTGGTCGTTTCGGTTTCAGGAATGAGCGTCATCGTGAGACGAGGCTTGGGAGTCGCAGCGATGAGCAACGCGGTCACTGCCACGACGCTCGCTGGCGCTACCACCCAAGGTTTGCCGAACGGCACCCCCCGCCGACGGATGGGTTGCTCAAAGTAGTAGAACGACAGCGCAGCGATTCCAAAAGTCAGCGCAAATCGGGTCGAGTTCAGGAGCCACGACGACCACCCGAGCAAGTCGGATGTCAACACGAGGTTGATCGGCCAGTGCCAGAGATAGGCGCCATAGCTGACTCTGCCGAACCATCTCAACGGAGACAGCGACAACAGGCGTACGATCCAGCCCGCCCTGCTCAATACCGCGCAGCCAATAACTGCCAGCGCCGCGAGTTCAGTTACCCATAGACCTCCGCGGTACAGCCAAGGGCTATCGCCATCCAGTCTGCACCAGGCCCACCCCAAAATGAGCAGCCCGGCGCCTCCGACGAGATCCCACCGCCTCACTGCGCGCGCGGAAGCAACGGTCCCAGGCGGCACGAGCAGCGCAAACGCTGCCCCTAGAAGTATCCCAGCGGCACGGGTGTCGGTCCCCAAGTACACGCGGGAGGTATTCGAGGGGTCGTACAACCAGCTTAGCGCCACCGCTGAGCAGGCCGCCAACAGCATGGCGCCCCCCAAGAGCAGTGACTTCGACCGCCTGAGGAGGAGCGACGCCAACAGCGGCCAGACGACGTAAAACTGCTCCTCAATCGCGAGGCTCCAAGTGTGCTCCAAGGGCGAGGGCGTCGAAAACAGATCCCAGTAACTCTGCTGGCTCAGGATGGCGCGCCAGTTGGCAACGTAGCCCAACGTGGCCAAAGCTTCGGTCCTCAGGCTTGCTAGCTCGTCGGCGCGAGCGAACCAACGTGCGTAAACTGCTATCGCGACCATTAGCGAGAGCAACGCGGGGAACAAGCGGCGAGCACGCCGGACCCAAAACGCGACCAAGTCGATCTTCGATGTCTGCTGATGCTCAGCCACCAGCAGCGATGTGATCAGGTAGCCAGACAACACAAAGAAGAGATCGACCCCGAGAAAGCCTCCCGGGAGCATGCCACCGGCATGGAAAAACAACACCCCCAACAACGCCAGCCCTCGCAGTCCATCCAGGCCCGGCATGTGTGGTATGCGCGCACTCACCTCACCGCGACTATAGCCTGATCCGGGGGGCTACTCGCTTCGAATTTGCGCCCTGCGGCGAGCCAAACGCAAAGTTTTCTCGCGCATTCTTGTCGCTACGCGGCTGTTTGAGCCAGCTACTAGGGTGCCTGGGTGAGACCCACTCATCAACGGAGATACAGATGAAGCAGATCGACGAAGCCAAACTCGAAACCGACCTCGCTTACCGCTTTGAGTACCTGTCGGACTTCGTGGGGTTCGGGCAACAAGATATCGATACCATCCACGCGGCAGCACCGCTGCTGGCGCCGCTGGTCCCCCAGCTGGTCGACGGGGTGTACTCCAAGCTGCACACATACTCGAGCACTTGGCGGCACTTCCTACCCCGGCAAAATGGCTACGAGGGCGAGGTTCCACAAAAGCTCGAAGAGTTGACGATGGACCATCCCCAAATCCAGTTCCGAAAGCAGCACCTCGCGCGCTACTTGGAGGCCTTGGTCACCAGACCCTACGATGGCAAACTTCTGCAGTACTTGGATATGGTCGGTAAGATCCATACAACCAAGGCGGGCAACCGAGACATTCACATCCCGCTGGTTCAAATGAACGCGCTATTGGGTTTCGTGGCGGATGTCTTCAACGCCACAATTCTGGGCGCCGACATTCCAGTCGACACCAAGAATTCAGCATTGCGTGCGTTTTCCAAGCTACTCTGGCTTCAAAACGACTTCATCAATCGCCACTACGCGGGCTAACCCGGGTTGTTTGAAGGACCGCTTGCTGTCGCTTCGAGAGCTTCTCGAACGGCGGCAAGCAAGGTCCCCGCTCTATACGGTTTCGCGATGACCCTGAGCTGATGGGACTCAACAAAGGCCTGCGGCAGTGCGTCTGCGGCGTAGCCTGTCGAGAACAAGACACGCACCCGCGGGTTAATGTTGATCATCTGTTCGTAGGCATCTTTGCCGCCCATGATCGGCATGACTACGTCCAAGATGGCCACGGGAATCGAAGCGTGGTGACGTCGAAACAACTCCACTGCTTCCTGCCCGTCGCCGGCCGGAATGACCTCGTGGCCTGCCCGCTCGAGCATACGAACCACCGCCCCGCGCACATCGGCATCATCTTCGGCGAGCAGCACCTTGCACTTTGGTTCGCGCTCAGATGAGATGGCACCAGGGGGAGTGCTGGGACGAGTGGTTTCTTCGGCCTGCGGTAGCACCAGCGTCGCCGTCGTGCCCTTGCCCAGCTGGCTTTCCAAGTGAAACGTTCCGCCGTTGCTGGTCACGATGCTGTGTACCATCGCCAGGCCCAGGCCGCTTCCCTTGCCGGCGGCCTTGGTGGTGAAGAACGGCTCAATCGCACGCTGCCTCGTGGCCTCATCCATTCCAGCACCAGAGTCAGCCACGCGAAGCGCCACCCAACTAGTCGCATCGGCGCGGCTGGGTAATTCGGCCACGCTGACACTAATGGTTCCGACGTCAGCGATCGCGTCGCGTGCGTTTAGACACAGATTGATGAGCACCTGCTGCATCTCGGCCCGGTCGGCTTGTACGGGGAAGCGGCGCGCGCCAGCGGACAGCTTGATGACGATCGACTCCGGCATCATTCGGTCTAGCAGCTGAATCGTTTCCCGACAGAATTCCACGAGCTCAAATCGTTTGGGTCTACGAGGTTGTCTGCGACCAATCGTGAGCAACCGGTGCGTCATATTGCTCGCTCGCTCAACCGCGCGATCGATCCGTTCCAGATCAGGAAGCGGGTCATCCCCTTCCTTGGCAGCGAAGATGGCGGATTCGAGGTTTCCCTGGATCACCATCAATAGATTGTTGAAATCGTGAGCCACACCGCCCGCGAGTTGTCCCACGGTCTCCAAACGCTGCGCTCGTTGCAGCTGAGCTTCTAGCTTGGCTCTCTCGGCTGAGGCTGCTCGAGCATCGGTAACGTCAATCGCGTGCACCAAAGCCTCGGCCGCCTGTCCCTCTGTTGGCATCGGAATGACTCGAACTTCGAAGGTGTGCTCGCCCAACGCGCCTCGGGCTTCGTATGTCCCGAGTTCGCCCGTGGCGAAGGCGCGTTCGTAAACTTCGAGTACCCTGTCCCGCTCGTCCTCGTGAACGAAGTCGGTGATCAACGCCCCCGGCGCGTCACTCATGGCAATGCCGCTCACGCCAATCGGATCGCGGTTGACGTAGATCAGTCGCTTGTCGCGGTCCACCATGCCAATGAAGTCCGGGGATGCTTCAGTCAACTTCCGGAAACGACTTTCACTGTCGCGCAGTGCTTGCTCGGCGCGGTGGCGCTCTGTGACGTCAACGGTCAGGAGCAAGGCGAATTGTCTGCCCTCGGAGTCCGCCGGCAAGGGCACAATCGTCGTCGAATACCAGGTCTCGGTCTCTCCCTGGCCGTAGGCACGGGCCTGATACGTTGAGTGTTCTCCGCTCTCGAAAGCTTGCTCCAGCGCTGCGACGGTCTGCTCCAGAGAATCCGGGTGCTGAAACTCATCGAGCTTGTGCCCAATCACCTGCTCCGCGGTCAACGTCTCATCCAAGCGATTGACCCAAACGAAGCGCCGCTCCCGGTCAATCATCACCGCAAATGAGGGTAGATGCGCCAGCATTTGGCGCATCCGCTCCGCACTCAATTGTTCCTGCTGTCCCTCCCCTGAACCCACCGACTGCTTCCCCGATAGCGAACTACTTCTCGTGCCTAATCCGGCTGTTTTGACGGAGCAACAGCTTTTCCGCGCGCAAGCTCTGCCACCGCAGAAAATAGCTTGGAACGCGTGCAAGGCTTTTCGAGGATCGGCCGATCCGTGTTCGCCAGAAACGAGATGGTCTCGTCGGAAAAGGCACCGCCACTCAGCAAGGCCATGCGCGCGTAGAGCTCGGGAAAGTCGCCCTTAATGCGGCCGCACAGCTCAGCCCCATGCATCCCTGGCATCATCACATCGCACAGGATAGCGTCGAACTCCCTATCCTTGCCCAACACCGCCAGTGCGTCTACCCCCGATTCCACATCAACCACCACGCACACCTTAGAAAGCAAACGAGCGATCGCGCGTCTGATGTTGACATCGTCGTCAATCAGCAGAACGCGCAAGCCAGCGAGGTCGCTCGCGACCTGGACTGCCGAGTTCGACGCCCCAGGCTCCGCAGCAGGTAGAGCTACGGTGAACACCGTGCGCCCCGGTTCGCTCTCAAGATCGATGCGTCCACCGAGACTACGCACGATTTCAGCGCATACGGCCAGGCCCATGCCGGTCGACTTGTTGTTCGATTTGGAGGCAAACAATGGCTCGAATACCTGTCGCTGACTCTCCTCCGGAATGCCGCCCCCCGTATCCTCCACGGACAGCATCACCTCTCCCCCTTCTTGCCAGACGCGCACCGTCAGCCGATGCCCGTCCGGCGTTGCGTCATCGATGGCGTCCACGGCGTTCGTCACGAGATTCAAGACCACCTGTCCAAGCTTGCGCTCAGAGCCTAGTACCATCGTCGAAAACTGACATTGACTCACCAGCTTGGCCTTCTGTTGGATTCGCGAAGTCAGCAGGCGCAGGTTCGATTCAACTACCCCCGACAGGTCCACGGGCTCCAACTCGCCGGGCTCAGAATCTCGAGCGAACACCGTCAGCTGACGTACGATGGCCCCAATGTGCCCTGTAATGGTTGCGTGCTTTTGCAGCACCCCAGTCAGCGACGCGACCACATCTTGATGCTTGGGTGACTCGAGATCACTCAGCTCATGCAACTCGAGCTGCGCCAGCTCGCTGGTTGTCAACAGCAACATCGCTTGGTTGTTGATCTCATGTGCCACCGACGCCGCGATCTTGCCGAGCGCAGCATGGCGCTCCGCCAGCTCGAGACGCAAGGCCATCTCCGTTGCTCTGTGCCTGGCGATCGCATGGACCAGCGCACGAGCCAGCCGAGCGCTCGTCAATTCCTCCTTGCGCACGAAGTCCTGCACGCCAGCATCCAGGCAGGCGAACGCCAAGTCGTCCCTTTCGAGCCCCGTCAATACCACGATAGCGACGTCAGCACCCGCCGCCTGGATCTTTCGCACCGCGTCCAGCCCGTGGGCGTCGGGCAGGTGTAGATCCAGGAGCACCGCCCGATACGCTTTTCGACCGAGCTCCACACACGCTTCGGCAGCCGTCTCCGCGTGCTGCAAGCGGCACCCCCAAGCCCCCAGTAGCCGCGAAATGAGTACAACGTCGCCGGGGTTATCTTCGACCAGCAAAAAGTCCCCCTCCAAAAGTCG
>JBNLEN010000025.1:44346-54626 GCA_050304975.1 Polyangiaceae bacterium | reverse complement strand
CTCTGCACCCCGACCATGGCCATACAGACCCGACCGATGCCCTCAGCGTAGTAGCGGGCGCATAGCGCAATCACCGTGCGCCGCTCACCAGCCGCATAGGCTTGCGCAATCTCGTGCTCCCGATCTGAGAGCTCCCCAGGTTTCTCTTGGGTGTCACGCGCTGGCGACCCCACTCCAACATCACTCACCGCTTGCACCATTCCATCCGGACCCCCAGTTCCGTCGGCTACGGAGTTGTGACCAAACTCTACGACAAAAATGGGCGGGTTTCTAAGTGCTCGGATAAATTAGTCATTTTTGACGAGCGCTCAGGGGTGTCCATCGGCCGCGGGGGTCGCAGATTGTGGTTGTTGGTCACCGAGGATCCGTCCGCGAGCTGGCGAGATCGCACTCATCCCAAGTGGGGCCAATTAGGATCCTTGCGTCGGCTGCTTTTCCAGCCAGCAAGATGTTTCCGCGATACTCGTTGTCAGCCAGGGTGACATGTTCGGTCATGGCGTAGGGGCGCGATCTCACGTGTGACAAACTAGCTTCGGAAACTCACTATCGCGCGCTTGCGAGGCGTGCGGCCGTGCAGTTGGCGCTATCATCAAGCTGGTCGAATCCGCTGAGCCCGAGTCTGCTGAGCCATCCGGATAGCGGCACGCGTCCTCGTTGGTAGAGCCTAACCCCACCAGTTTTTTCATGCACAGCCATTCCCCCCCCTCGTCCCGCAGACGCCGTCCGTTTTCTCGGCGGCGTTCAACACTCTCATCGCTGTTGTTGGCGCTACTGCTTGCGGCTTGCTCCGGTGACGCCGGCAAGGCCTCGAGCGTGAACGATGAGCACACCGCCGATCCGAACGATCCATCCCAGCCGGGTGTCAACGGCGGAGATCCCGAAGGTCCAGTCGAATCGGGGGCGGCTCCCACGCGCCTAATCCGCTTGAGCCACACGCAATACGAAAACACGATCTCGGACCTGTTCGGCATCGACTACAGCGTCGCGAGTCGCCTGCCTCCGGACGCACTGAACGGTTTCTCGTTCGAGACGAGCGTGGACCTCCAAGTGGACGCCCGTTTGGGCCCGCAGTATCGCAGCGTCGCGGAAGAAGTGGCGGCGATGGTCTCCTCGGACTCGTCGCTCTTGGAGCCAGTGGCAGGCTGTTCGGCAGATGATGACGGTTGCGCCGAGAATTTCATTGCTCGTTTAGGGGCCCGGGCCTTTCGCCGCCCGCTGTTAGCGGAAGAGCAAGAACGCTTTCAAACCCTATTCGACCAAGGGCCGGAGCTGTTGCAGAGCGGGGATTCGTTCAAGGATGGCGCCCATGTGGTGATCGAGGCCATGCTGCAGTCCCCTCAGTTCTTGTACCGGACTGAGCTTGGTACCGAGGCCGTAGACGGGCGCATCGCTCTGGATCAATGGGAACGGGCTTCGAAGATCTCTTATCTCGTCTACGACTCGATGCCGGATCAAGAGCTGTTCATGGCGGCACAGGCGGGCACCCTCACCACCTATGATGAGGTGCGGACGGCGGTCTCGCGCTTGCTCGGTGACGAGCGGGCCAACCGCAAGCTCAGCGAGTTCCACGAACAAGCTTGGCAGCTCTCGCGCTACTCCCGAATTTCTCCGGATCCAGGCACTTTCCCCAACGTGCCGGGGGATCTCGCATCGCGGGCGCGTCGCGCGACGGCCGAGTTCTTTGGGTACGTGATCGAAAACAACGGGGGCTTGTCAGAGTTCTTGACCGCGCCCTACGCGTTTGCTGATTCGGCCTTGATTCGTTTGTACGGCGGCAGCGGCGGTGGCGCGGAGCTGGAGCGCATTACTTTGGATCCGACGGTGCGCAAGGGGTTGATGAGCCAGGTCGGCTTCTTGGCGGCGCATGCCTATTCGGCTAAGACCGATCCCATTCATCGAGGGCTGTTCGTGTTGCGCTACTTGTTGTGCCGCAACGTTCCCGATCCGCCGCCGGGCGCTTCCCAGACAGAGCCTCCTGCGAGCGACACTCCGATCGAGACCACGCGCCAGGAGGTCAGCCTGCTGACGGGGCAGCCCATGTGTGTGGCGTGTCACGACATGATCAATGCGCCGGGTTTTGCTTTCGAAGGGTTTGATGCTGCGGGCCAGGTGCGGGAAATGGAGAACGGAGTCCCGGTCGACACGAGTGGAGAAATGGTGCTCGACGATCAGCCGGTGTCTTTCAGTAGTCATCTGGAGCTGATTGACGCTCTGGCAGCGAGCCAAGAAGCTCGCACCTGTTATGCGGAGCGCTGGGCAGAATTCGCCTACGGGCGTGAATTGTTAGCGCAAGAAGCCGCGGGAGCGCTGGCCAACCTGAATGAAGAGGGGCTTGGTGTGAAGGACATTTTGCTGAGATTGACGTTGAACCCCGAGTTTTTGAGTCGTCCAGCTGCTGAGGAGTCCGGACAATGAGTTCGAAAAAGATGCCGCCCGGCAGAATTAGTAGTGCAGGCCCCTTCCGGAGGCGTGGTTTCTTGCGAGGCGCCTTGGCGGGTTTGGGCGGAACCGTCGTTGGCCTGCCGTTTTTGGAATCGCTCTCCATCCGCCAGGCCAGCGCTCAGGATGACGGCATCATCAAACGCATGGGTGTCTTCTTTGCGTGCAACGGCGTGGATATGACGCGCTGGTTCCCGACTGGCGGCTACGGCGCGCTCAGCGCTGGTCAGCTTACGGGGACCGCCAACGAGCCCCTAGCACCCCTGGTCAGCAAGCTCTTGGTGCCGCGTGGCGTGCACATGAGTCCCCGCGGTTACGACCGCGATGGCGGCGGCGGCGATGACCATGGCAAGGGCATGGCCCACAAACTGACTGCGCAATATGCCGACGACGAAAACTGGCTGGCGCTAGGCCCATCCGTCGATCACGTGATCGCCAATGCCGTCAATCCCGGTGGCGAGGGCTCTCGGCGTCCACCGCTCAACCTGATGGTGGGCAAGCGCGGCGGCTATAAGGGGCTGGATTACATCTCCTATCGCGGCGCCGGAGACGCGGTCGCCGCGATCAACAACCCGTGGAACGCCTACGCCGACTTCATGGAGCTGGGTGGCAGCAATACGGGCACTCCCGTTGCAGCCATGGACAATCTACTGACGACGCGGCGCCAAAGCGTGCTCGACGTCGTGAGTGAGCAGTTTGACAGCTTGAAAGCTCGGCCGCTCAGTGCAGCAGATCGTCAAAAGCTGGACAGTCACTTCACCACCATTCGCGAAATTGAGCAGCAGCTGACGTCCAGCGTGACTGGTTGCGGCGACGATGCGCTGACTGAGCGGGCCCGCGCCTACGAAACGAACGGGGATGAGGATTCACTGTCGGAAAAAGAGTCCGAGTACCCTGCGGTGACGGATCTGCACATTGAGATCATGGCTCTGGCTCTGGCCTGCGACGCATCCCGCGTGGCGACGCTACAATTCGATCGTGGCAGCGGCGGGCCCACCTTCCGCTGGGATGGCATGAACCACGAATACAATCACCACAAGCTCTCGCACGGTAAGGTGCGAGATGACTGCTTCGGCGACAGCACCGAAAACGGCTGCGCCGATGTGGCCGGTTTCGAGGACATGCTGTTCGACATCGACCGCTGGCACCAGGAGAAGTACGCCCAGTTACTGCGCAAGCTCGACAGCTACGTTGAGGCTGAAGGCCGCACCGTGCTCGACAACTCCGTCATCATGTACACGAACGAACTCGCTGACGGTAAGGCGCACTCGTTCATGCACCTGCCGTACATCTTGGGTGGCAGTTGTGGCGGCTACCTCAAGCAGGGACAGTACGTACTACTCGGAGACGAAGACCATTTCTCCGATGCCAAGGCGCCCCACAATCGCCTGCTGAACACCCTGGTCAACGCCATGGGGATCCAATCGGACTGGTTCGGAGTGGAGCAAGGGCAGGGCGGCGAGACGATGGAGCCCGGCGTGTACGAAGATCTGCTCGCCTGAGCGAGCCACAAGTCCGCTTGGCGACGACAAGCGCTCAGCGGTTCAGACAGCAGCGCCCAGGCGGGCGCTGCTGCATGCGTTAGCGTTACTGCACGGCGTTGTAGAAGATGTCGTACAGACCGCGAAGCATCTCGATGTCACGCGCCTTGTCACTGATGCTGAACTCGATACTGCGCTTCTCATCCGGGTCGTCTGTGGCTTCCCACTCTTGGACTAGCGCGTCCAGGTCTAACAGCACATCGGCGCCAAGCCAGCCTTCGGTGTGACGCGCGGGGTCTTCAGGGCGGAAGGCGCGATAAGTGCGACCGGTGATCGGGTTGTAGCTCTCCACGACTTCGAAGCCTGGAGCTGGCTCGTGATCGTCGCCGGCGCCAGCCTCCACCACTTGTGCCATCTGTAGGAACTCAGTGTCGTAGTTGGACTTGAACAGCGCCATGCCACGAATGATCAGCTGCAGACGGGCGGTGAAAGTCAGATTGGTCTCGACGACGGGCGCATCGGCCAGCTCTTGCTCATCGATCGGGTCGAAGGCGTTCGGATAGACCAGTTTGCCGTCGACCACGCGGGGTGCGTATTGGCGGAAGTCACGCCGATAACCTGCCGAGAACAGACGGTTGAGCGCATCATCGAAGATCAAGTAGTAGGGAATCGAATAGCGCAGCGCATCGGCCTGCACGTCCGAGCCCACGCCCACGATGCTGGCGTCGAAACTGGTCAGCGCCATCAGCGACGCGATCTGGTCGTAGAAGTGGCCAGACTCCAGCACGCGCTGATACACGTTGTAGCCCGAGTCCAGATCGAAGCGCGAGTACGAGCGGCGCCCCTCGCCGGGCAAGATACGCAGATCTGCGCGGATCTCATCCGAACCGTAGTCGTCCGTCATGTAGCGATAGATGTCGCCGTCCAGCTGGTAGAGCCCGTAGTTGGGGGTCGCCACCACCTGCCACAAGGCCTCAAAGCCTTTCTGCGTCGCGAGTGAACCAAGCACCGCTTGCGGGGTGTTTTGGCTGCGGCCGAAAGCGTTGAAGAGCCAGTGCTGGTACATGTTGGTGATGGGCAGCATGTAGCGATCCATGGCGCGGACCAACACATCAAAGCCGCTGAAGCCAATGCGATCGCGCTGGAAGTTGTTGAAAACGTAGTATTCCTGGTAGCGCTGCACGTAATCCGCGACGATTTCGTACTGGTCAGCGCCGTGGTCCCAGCGGTGGCAACTTTCAACCGCGTCGACGTATTCGTCGTAGCAGGACATGTACGGCACCTTGAGGGGACCGTTGGCGTCCGAGTTTTGCCAGTCAGCACGGGGGATCCACTTGCGCTTGGCGTCTTTGAGGTTGTCGACCCCGCCCAGCAGGCCCGGCAAATCCGTGTAGTGGACGTCCATAGCGTTTTGTAGACCTTGTCCGAAGCTGCGTACCGGGCTCCAGCGGTAGTTGGAGCGCTGAATCGCCTCCCGGACTTGGGGATTGAGCTTGTCGCTGACGTCCTCGTCAAAGACCTCAACCAGGTTGCCGTAGCCAGACGCCAGCGCCGCGCGGTCCCACTTGCCGAGTCCGTGAACGTCCGAGTTGAAGCGGCCGCCGTAGTCCATGATTGACGAGTACTGGTACTCGGACATGCGCCCGTCCGTCTGTGCTTCACAGGCATCATCATTGGAGGCGTCACGCAAAGAGCAATTGCTGCGGAGCCAGGTGTTGATGGTGGTCAGGTCATCCGAGGCTTTAGGCAGAGTGGGCTCGCGCAAGTCCCAGTATTCGTCGTGGTAGTTGAGCGGATCGGCGCTGCCGCCGAAGTTATGACGCAAACCGACGGTGTGCCCCACCTCATGCAACATCACGGCGCGGAACACGCTCTTCTTCAGCTCAAGCAACATCTCATCGTCATCGAGCTTCTTCTTGGCCATTTCGCGGGCCAGACCGACAATCGCCGGATCCGTGAAGTCCTGCAGCCACAAGTTATTGCGGGCCGCGAAGCTGTTGAGCTCCGTCAGCTCTGAAATAGCTCGTTTTGTGGACCACTCAGAGACGGACGGCACTGAGGTGTCTTCGATCAGCGTGAGCTCATCGCCGAGCTTGAATTGGAAGAAGCCGGCTGGATCGAAATGGGTCTCCATTTCTGCCGGCAGCATGAGCGATTCGAATTGCGTGCCCTGGACGCGGCGGACCTGCAGTTCCTCATAACCGGGGGCGTATTCCGGTAGCGCGGCATCGGGGCCGATCTCTCGGAAATGATCCAGCTTAGCGATCTTGTCTGGGCCGAGGATCTTGGCTGCGGCCTCATCCAGTGGAATGACTTCCAGCGCTTTGGCTTCGTCCTCATCCACTCGACGTAGCCCGTTGCGGACCGCTTGCTTGACGTAGTCAAAACCGATCAAGTCATCCTGATCCAGCTTGCCGTTGAGACCGTCGACGATGTCTTTGGCGAACTGCGCGTAGCGGTCCACTCCAGCGCCATACACATAGGCCGCGGCAGAGACGATGCGACCAGATTCGGGGTGCGCTGAAGATGGGCCGTATCCCAAGGGGCCGACCATTTGATTGTCGTCTACCCAGTACATGAAGTTGTAGCGCAGGTCACCGATGCGAGCTTCCCCGTCTTCGTTCAGATCCAGGCAAAACAGACAGGTGCCGCCATCCGTATCGCGACGCACGTCGTCTGAGACTTCGTCATAGGTCTGCTCACGCGCTGCGGCAGCCACACGCTTGAAGGTCTCATCGTATTCAGCCGCCATCTGCTCGGCGACTTCCACCAGTTCCTGAGGAAAGCCCGGCGAAAGGTGGTACACGACAGGCCGCAACTTGCGGTCCGCGTAGGGCTTCAGCCGCCCCTGATCATCGCGGTTGTCCGCCCAGATCTCATGGCGGTTGGCGAGCAATTGCAGACCCGTGAAGGTATTGCCATGCCCCCGGTCATAGGTGGGCCGCTCCGTTCGGAAGTACCCGAACTCACCCAGGCGGCGGTCATCGTAGGGCATGGGCTCGTAGTCTTGCTCACGCTGGATGTCGACCTTGAGCATCGACGTGCGTACTTTGATCTGGTCCTCGGTGCAGTCCCCGATGCCGTTCTGCCTAAAAGAGCTGAGACAACCCATCATGTTGGGCTGCACGAAGTGGCGTTCGGTGAAATCGATGTAGTTGATTTCACCGTCTTCATTCTCTTCCATCCGGAAAGCGTCGGCGCCGCCTTCGTTCTCGGGGATAAACTCCTTGCGGGTGGACAAGCCAAACATGAAGCTCGATTTGTGCAGCAAGTTGTCGACCACGTTTTCCGACCAGTCGACGCGCATCCAGTCGCGTTCATGCCAGGGGCGGTCGGTGGTATTCTCGACGATCACGTTGGTCTGCTCACCAGTGCGAGCGTTGTAATCGCGCTGGACGTCGACGTGACTGGTGATCGCGAACGCCACGATCGGGTTGCCTTTGAACAGCGACTTGTCGCGCCCGTCCCCCAGGCCTTCTTCAACCGGTTGATAGCCAACACCTGACTGATCTTCCGCTTGGGCTTCAGCTCCTGGAACCTTCTCGTAAGCTCGGTAGCCAACCAGATAGTCTTCTTGCACCTCCCAGACGACCACTTCCAGGCTGTGCATTTCACCCACGAATGCGCCAGCGCTGGTTGCTGGGACATCCACGACCGACTGGCGAATGAACCACTGGCCTTCGAAGGCATCCTTCGGCACCAGATCTGGCTGTGTTCGGTCGATATCTCCCACCGATTGCGCGCAGCCGATGGCGCCGAAGGCGGCGCCGCCGACGGAAATCGCGCCTAGCGTCAGGGCTACGGCGCTGGCGCGGAGGACGCGGAGAAATTTGGGTTTAGTGGCTGTCGACTTTCGCATGTTCTTCCTTGGAGTCGTCGAAAATGGAGACGGGCTCAGTGAGCGTGACTGAGAGAAAGTAGGTGGTCAGGTTGTTTTCTTCGCCTTCGAAGTTGAAGAACGGAAATCGGATTCGTTCATCGTCGCTGGTACGCGTGGCGCCAGCGGTGGCTACGCCCGCCGTCAGAGCGATGTTGTTGCGCAATGCGTAAGTGGCGAACAGTTCTCCAATTTGAGAATCGGCCCGACCCGCACCTTCCGCTGCGCCAACGCCAGAGCCGGCGCATTCCAGGACGCCACTCGAGCAGTTTTCGGGCCGTCCGACGTCATAGCTTTCGTAGGCCCAGCTGTGCAGCAACGTGTAGCGCAGTGAGAAGCTCAATGATTCGAAAGGTGTATAGGAGACGGCGAGGCGGTTGTTCCAGGCGCGCGCACGATTGTTGCCGCCGCCCGTGCAAGCGTCATTGCCCAACCCTTCGTTGCCACCGTCACGTGCCATACACAGACGGAAGCCGTCTTCTGCAGTCGTGCTCGTGACGGGACTGGTGTAGCGGTGAAAGTTCTCCCGATAGGCGCTGCGGAACAGGAACGTGAAGTCATTGACCGGTTGCGTTGCGGTCACGCGTCCTTCCAGCGCGGTCACGAGCGTTTCGCCTTGAGAGGCCAAGGAGGTCCCCCAGAGACTGTACAACTCGCCGCTGAACGCGGTCTTGGTGCTATCGATCGAGTAGAGCTTGCGCGCGGCACCTAGGCGCAAATCACTCAACAAGAACTGGCGTTGCTCAGTCGTGGAATCGGAATTGGTCAATTCCTGAGTGACGGCTATCTGCAGGTTCAACAGCGTACCGTCTTCGAATGCCCAGGTTGGCTGCAGCGTGACCGCGTAGTCAAAGTACGGATTGCGAGCGTAATCATTGCCCAGCAGGAACGTGCCCTGGCCCGCTTGGGTGGTCAAATCTGCTATCAGAATAGGTCCGACAGGCCCCTGTTCGTCATCGCGTTTGGATTCTTCCTCAGGTTCGTCGGGTGCCGGGCCAGTGTCTAGGGTGGGCTCAGTTGGTTCCGGCTCCGGCGACATGCGAAACGTCGGGCGGTTGTCACGCCGGCGCGCGGACGGAGGTTGACGGCGTGAAGCCGTTGCTGCCGAGGCGCTGCTTGATGGCCCGCGCCGGGAGCGGGCCAAGCGTCGAGCTTGCGGCGCGAGCTGGTCTTGCGAAGTGGCAGCAGCAGGAGCCGCGGCCTCGGCTTCATCATCTGGGGTTTCCCCATCATCTGAGGTTTCACTCCCCGAGGCTTCGGACTCACTCGGCTGAGCCGCTACCTCAGACTGTTCACTCTCCGCGGGCTTCGGGGCTTCTTGGGGGGGCGTCTCCGTCTGCGCGGCGGCACCTGAGCCGAGCGCCAGGATGACGAAGAGTGTGAGCGAAGATTGGGCGTGAATTCTCAAAGACGTCACCGACTCCCGAGCATACGACAATTCCGACTAGTCTAGTTTCCGTCGCGCGGTCGGCCGCAGGTTAATCTCGGCGTTTAAGTCGAGCGGGATTAATGAACTCCCTGCGGTCGCTCGGACCACAAAATGCGAACGAATTCAGCCCCGCAGGGCATGCCTCGCTGGCGAACGGGTCCGCGGCCACAGAAGCCTGACACGAAGCGGGGGGATCTGGCAACTTGGTCCATTTGCGCTGGTTTCTGAACGCCCGCGCCCAGCGCATTTTCTGCTGGGCGCGGTCTGGCGCGGTTTTTGTGTAGCTACTGCGCCGGCGCGCAGTCCGAGTTCGAAGCTCCCGGGGAGCCGAAGTCGGTGCCCAGCGGCTCACTGGCGTCGCACCAGGCCGACGCTACGTCGTTGGCGCTAGCCGACCAGGCTGTGGGCGACAAGCTCATGCTTTTGCCCGCAGCATTCGGGAAAGTAGCGGGGTCGACCGCGACTTGGTCGAGCGTCTTGGAGGCGCAGCTGAGCTCCAGCAAGAATGAGCTGGAGTTGGGCAAACTCAGCCCCGAGTAGACGTAGGCTGGTGAAAATCCCGGCATGTCGCTGTTGGCCAGGGCGACGGACCCTCCTGGCTCGATGGTCACCGGCGCGTCGACCGTGAACGACTGGGTATCGCGCGCGAGCGTGCAGCCTTGTAGAGAAAAAGGCTCCAGCCCGGCGTTGCTCAGCTCGATGTACTCACCGGCGCTGTCGGCGACCGCGTTGGGGTTCTTCATGATCTCGCTGATGAAGACTTGCGCCGGCTGTTGCACGTCGACCTCGAAGGATAGAGCAAGCCTACCGCTGCCGAAGTCCACCGGTCCCGCTTCGACGGCAAAGCGGTAACCAACAGCGGTGCTCTGGTCGGCGATGATGCTGAAGGCGACCGGGTTGATCGAGGTGAGCTCAGCCGCGACCTCGTGCTCGCCTTGCGCGGCGAACGCGGCGAACGCGGCGAGCACGGGGAGCGTCGCACCTACACCCTGCACGCCTGGAACCCCCGGACCGGGGCGGACACCGTTCTCACCTGGGAGCCCGGCACGCCCGC
>JBNLEN010000025.1:0-44336 GCA_050304975.1 Polyangiaceae bacterium | reverse complement strand
ACAGACAATTCTTGAACCAGCTCCGCTGAGGCGCCCGCTTCGGCGCTGCTGAGTTCCAATGACTGGGTACCCTCAACGAGAAAGTTTGCGTTCTTCAGGACGTAGGTCTGTCCATTGCTGGCAGTCTCCAAAGCCAATGCCACTTGCCCCAAGGGATTAGGTGAGGGGTCGCTCGAGGCGCAGCCCGCAAGCAGTGCACCGCAGACGCCGAGCAGCAGGATAGCCAGAGGAATTGGACGTGAGAGGGGTGGGGAGCCAGTGCGCCTGACAGCACGGGGGATGGCCAGGTCGTCGAAGAAGAATGAGGATAGAGTATTCATTGGCTATGCCTTTCGCACCCGAGGGGTGCTTGCTGCGGGAGCTGAAATGCTCCGAGTTGGTGGTCGGATTGGGGGGATCCCCACCAACGCCTTCAGCAACCGGCGTGCCCGCCGCTAAATGTTCGAAACGACTGAGAGGTGAGGTTGGCGAATCGGCTTTTCGCCGGCGGCTCGCTAAGTTCAGTGCTGCGGCGTTCGGGATCGCGTCCGCTTCGTGCTTTGGCCCCCACATCTAGATGCCTGGCCAGATAATTGAGCTGTCTGGTGCTCTGGCGACGTCTTCACAGGCATGATGAAGTGGGTAAATCGAACGAGTTGGTGCTGGCTTGCGCTAGGAGTGCTGAGCTCCAGTTTTCTTGGGACGAGCTGTGCGGGGGCCAAAGGTGCCGCTGGGCCCAGTGACCCGAGCCAGGCCGACAGCAAACTGGCGCCTGTGGTTGGTAATCCGTTCGACGGCGCGGTGCTGTTCAACCCGCCCTACACCAACGCGGATCAAACCCGTCGTCGGCTGGAGCGGGAGAATTCGCCAGATGCGCCGCTGATCGCCAAAATCGCTGACACCCCGCAAGCGCGCTGGTTCGGAGGTTGGAGTGGTGACGTTAAAACCAGTGCGGGCAACTACGTGCGCGCGGCCAACAAGCAAAACAAGGTGCCGCTGCTGGTCGCGTACAACATTCCGAACCGCGATTGCGGGCAGTACTCCGCTGGAGGTGCGTCCGACCCGCAACAGTACAAGACTTGGATTGCGTCGCTCGCGGAGGGCATCGGAGACAACCAGCGGGCGATCGTCGTGTTGGAACCGGATGCATTGGGGCACCTCGAGGATTGCTTGTCCGAGGCAGACCAGGCGCAACGCTTGGAGCTGATCAAGTATGCGGTCGAAACCCTGGAGGCGTTACCCGGCGTGGCCGTGTACATTGACGCTGGCCACGCCCGCTGGATGCAGCCAGAGCAAGCCGCGGAGCGACTCGGGCTGGCCGGTGTCGACAAAGCCAGAGGCTTCGCGCTCAACGTCTCCAACTACATCGGCGATGAGGAACTGATCCCATACGGAGAAAAGATCAGCGGGCTGCTCGGGGGCTCCCACTTCATCATTGATTCCAGCCGCAATGGCAACGGACCAACCGAGGATGCCCAGTGGTGCAATCCTGCGGGGCGCGCCCTGGGGCGCCCTCCCACCACGGACACCGGAAATCCTCAGTTGGATGCGTTCGTGTGGATCAAGAACCCGGGCGAATCTGATGGCACGTGCCAAGGCGGGCCTGAAGCGGGTCAATGGTTCCACGAAAGAGCCGTGGAAATGGCACGCAACGCCAAGTGGTGACGACGCCAGGTCCCTCAATGCGCACGTCAATTGCGCGGATGGGCTAATTGGCGGAATGCACTCGGATGCTTATTCAATTGCATCTGGATTACTGGCGTTATTGAACGCTCGGCTCCGCCGGGGGGTTACGGTTGCGCTGACACTGTAACTGCCGGCTCGTACTCGGTCTTCCGTCCCCTCGGATCAATGGTTGTCTCGCCAAATTGCGGGGGCAAACGCCGGGCTTGTGCGAGGGGGGGCTTGACCTCCGCCTGTGGATCAGCGACCTAAAGGCGGATTACCTAGCCCGCCAGGGCTCAATTGGAGAGGTGTTTAGTATGAAACTGTTAGATGCGACGCGCAGGGTCGGGTTGCACAGCGCATGGCTTGCCGTATTGGCGACTGCTGCCTGCGGCGGCGTAACTCAGTTCAGTGACAAGGCTGCGATTGCGATCGAGGGCACCAAGCCTGCACCGCCCCCGCCAGAGCCCAAAGCTGAACCCATGCGGGTTGAGATGCGGGACAACCAGATTGTCATCAATGAGAAGATCCAGTTCGCTTACAACGACTCGACCATTCTCGAGGTGTCATTCAGCTTGTTGGATGAGGTGGCTGACGTCATCAAGAAGAACCCTCACGTCAAGAAGATTGAAGTGGCTGGACACGCCAGCTCTGAGGGTTCTGACGCGCACAACCTGAGACTGTCCAAAGCTCGCGCCAAGTCAGTGATGACTTACTTGGTGGAGAAGGGTGGCATTCCAAAGGATCGTCTGCAGTCCGAGGGCTACGGCGAGACCAAGTTGCTCGTGAATCCCGAGGAGACCGAAGCTGATCGCGAGAAGAACCGTCGCGTGGAATTCAACATTCTCGAGCAGGATGTGACCAAGAAGAAGGTCGAGATCGACCCGAACACCGGCAAAGAAAAGGTCCTGGAGACCAAGACCGTCAGCTCGGATGGGGAGTAAGAAAGATGAAAAAGTTTCTACCTTTGATCGTGCTCTTGAGCTTGAGCAGTGCTTGTTCCTTCTACGCTCGTGGTCCAGATGAGTACCGCGAGGCAACCCGTGAGATGCTGACCCAGCGCAACGACCAGATTAAGTCTTGCTACGACGGTGTGCTGAAGGGCAACAAGTCCGCCGCTGGTACGGTGGTCGTGCACTTCACCGTCAAGGAAGAGACCGGCATGGTGACCGGCGCAGAAGTCATGCCCGAGAGCACCGCTGCTCCGGAGCTCGGACAGTGCATCGTCAACGCGATCGACGGTCTGCAGCTGGAGCCCCCGGATGAGCGTGAAGGCGACGCCACGTTCGTGTGGGAGTTCAGCGCAGCCGGCTGATACCAATTCCCTTGAGTCCGGGTCCAACGACGAAGCGCGCTGGATCCGCCACAGCAGGCACTTGCATCAACGACTGATGCTCGTGCCTGTTCGTGATTTTATGGTCCTGATCTGCGGCCTTTGAAGTTTCTTGATTGTTTCGATGTAGTAAGATGCTTGAATACTGCTCCGTTGAGCAGAGCCGTAATCGGCTTATATTGCTTAATTTTGCGGATCAGCCTACCGTTGCTTGACGCTGCAGAGAGTGTTCTACATAGTATTAGTCAACAACGGGTAGAAACGGTGACTCGCCACCGTACACCTGAGAGCGCGCCATGGAAATCGACTTACTTGTTACCCTCACGGGGCTCGTGGCCGGCGTTGTCGTCGGCCTGACGGGGATGGGTGGTGGCGCGTTGATGACACCCATCCTAGTGCTCGGTTTCGGCGTGCCTCCTGTGATCGCCGTATCGAGTGACGTCATGGCATCTGTCGGCATGAAAGTCGTGGGTGCCGGTGTCCACATGCGCGGCGGAACCGTGCACCGGGGCGTGGTGAAATTCCTCGTCCTAGGATCTGTTCCGTCGGCGCTTGTGGGGGCCTATGTGCTCCGCCAGCTGGATCAGGCGGGCTTGGCCAGTCGTTGGTTGATGCCAGTGCTGGGCGCCACTCTGCTGATCGCTAGCTTGGCTATGTTTGCCAGAGCGCGACTGAAGCACCGGCGCGGGCCAGTGGAGGCCGTGGCTGGCGAAGCGCCAGTTCGCCCGATACAAACGCTTGGCATTGGGATCGTCGGAGGACTGGTCGTCGGCATGACCTCGGTAGGCTCCGGGTCATTGATGCTCGTCCTCTTGATGTTGCTTTACCCGACGTTGAGCGCATCCCGCTTAGTGGGCACCGATTTGACGCAGGCGTTGCCGCTCGTACTGGCGGCAGCCGTCGGGCATTTGGCATTCGGCAGCGTTGACTGGGCGCTGACCGGGGCGATCTTGCTCGGCGGGTTGCCGGGCATTTACCTTGGGGCTCGCTTCTCCTCCAAGGCGCCAGACCACGTGGTTCGACCGCTGCTCATCGCCTTGTTGGGCACGCTCGGCTTGAAGCTGCTTCAGGTTCCGTTGCTCATATTGGTGCCATTGGCTCTGGGTCTATGCGTGGCCTTGGCCGTGTATTGGCGAAATCGCGCGCGCGTAGCGATCGCTCCTGCCGAATAACGGTGGCGCCGCTTGATAAACAGCGAGTCTTGGAGCTCTTGCTGCACAGGCTGAAGACGGAGCTCAGCGTAGCTATAGAGGCCCAGCGCCGCACTCAACAGGGGGCGACACACGAGGAGAGCAAGCCCGAAAACGACAAGGATACCCGCGCTATTGAGTCATCGTACTTGGCGCGTGGGCAAGCGCAGCGAGTGGTTGAGCTCGAGGATGCGGTCAATGCGTTGCGAAGTCTGACTTTGCGCGAGTTTGGGCCCGACGATGCCGTTGCTATTGGTGCACTGGTTCAGGTTTCCGATGGGCAAGTTTCCCGTCAGTACTTCTTGGTTCCTGCGGGCGGGGGCAATGCTCTCGAGTTCGACGGACAGGTGATCTACCCAGTGACGCCCCGCTCTCCAGTGGGCCGCGCGTTGCTCGGCAAGCAGCTTGACGAGGACGTCGAGTTTCGTTCGCCCAGCGGGCTCAAAGAATGGGTGATTGAGCAGATCTGCTGAATGAGTGGGTTCAGTCTTTGACGTCGGTGTCGGAGTCGGCGCTGAGGAACTGTATCTCTTTAGCTCCGGTATTGCCCCCGGTGGTTTGCACGGCTTCAACGCGCACGCTGCGCGAGCTGACAGGAGCGTCAAACTGAAAGACGTACAGCTCATCCGGATCCGGCGTGTCAAACGGTCCGAGCGTGGTCGATTCGAACCGCAGCTCGACCCGTTCGATGATGGAGGTGCCGTCCGTCATCATCCGGCTGCGAAAGCCAAAACCATTGAGCTGACGCTCCTGTCCAAAATCGAGCTCGATGAAAGCGCCGTCGCCATCGCCATTGGTGGCCCACTCGGTCGCCATCTTGCCGTCGATGGTGTTGTTGCCGCCCCAAGAGCTGTCCAAGTCACCACCACCGAAGTTGCTGCTGACTGCAGTGATGGTCGTGCCGTGTTCAGCCAGGGCGACGTTCCACAGAGAGCCTGCTGCATCACCAGCCGACGCATCGCCCGCCAGGGTCTCGAACTCAAACAGTTCGGACGTGAATTCTTCGCTGTCGGCATTTGTGGCTTTGGCGCGCCAATAGTACCGCGTGGTTGGCGCCAAGTCCTCGAGCGGCACCGTGTGGTCCTCGGACAGCTCGCCTTCGGGCATGTCGGGATCTGTCGCTGTGTTGTCCAAGGCGTCCGCTGCGGTACCATAGATGGCTTCGCAGCTACTTGGGTAGTTCGTCTCAAAGCGGGCGACGGCGCGCGCGTCTGTCAGCTGTTCAATGCGGACGTTCAGGAACTCGATAGGACCCGAGGGGACCGCCTCCTCGTCGGCTTCGCCGCACGCGGAAATCGCGCCAGCCACCAGCAGCCAGGAAAATCGAGAAGCCACTACCGAATCTTTGAGCAGTGACACAGAACTGTCAACGCCCGTACTCGACTCCAGAGGGGCACTCAGCGTTCGTCCAGAGCCAGTTCTTCAATGTCTGCGGCGTGTTCCTGCGTGGGATCGATCTCGAGGTAACGGCTGAGATAGTGAACGCCCAGGTAGAAAGGCCCTGTATCTAGCAGCGCGGTCGTCAGCTTGAACGCGTAGTTGCTGGCCACAAGCACCAGAAGAGCCTCGAGCGTGTGCTCGCCACGAAAGAAGGCGGCACCGAACGTCAGGCTGATCACCACGACAGAGTCCACCAACTGACTCACGAGGGTGCTGCCGTTATTGCGGAGCCAGAGGTGTCTGCCTTTCGTAACTCGCTTCCAAAAATGGAAGAGATAAACGTCGCAGAACTGAGCCGCCAGATAGGCGACCATCGACGCCAGAACGGCGCCCGCCGTGCAGGCATAAATCAATGAGAAAAGCTCGCCTTGGCGCGGCATTGAACTACCGTCAGGCAACATCACCTCCTGAGAGAAATGCAGCACCTGCCACGGCGGCTGCTGCTCCGGTGATACCGCTGGCAAGGCTTGCCCGAGCCAAAGAGTGCCGATGATCAGACCGTTGACGAGAAGTCCCGTCCAGACGACGGCCGATGCTCGCTTGCGACCATAGAGTTCAGAAATGAGATCGGTACATAGAAATGTCAGTGGGTAGGGGAGCACCCCCACTGCGAGGGCCAACGGACCGATATGAATGAAGCGCGTGATGCCGATGATGTTCAGCATCGCCATTGCACCCAGAAAAATCCCAGCGAGAACCAAGAATACACGCTCCCGGCGAGCGTGGAGTTCAGACGCTTCGATGGGGTGCAACGCAGCGGTTGGGTTGGCAGCGCGACTCATGGCGCACTCGGATCGAATACGTTGGCTACCCACGCCCGGACGTAGGTGATGGGGCCGTTGTCTTCGACGCGCCGCACCGTGTCCGCATCCGGCCCCTGGAAGTAGCAGCACATGTGACAGCCATCGATGCCGAGAAAGCTCTGCACGATGTCAGCTCGATACAGCTTGCGGCACTCTGCGCCGTCGCGGCTGGATTGTCTGATCTGTTCCACTGTCATCGGCTCCAAGAAATTCCGCTGCACGATGATCGTCGACATGCCGGCGGGGGGAGTCGGGTCTTCTAGCCATGGGATCAAGCAGCGGGTTTCCCACACGTCAGTAAAGGGAACACCCGCTGCGCTCAACGCTTGCTCCACGGAGGTTGTGCTGGGCGCATCAAACAGACTCACCATATGACGCTTGTCCCGGGCAGACAGCAATCGGAGGACCTGCATATCTTTGGAAGCTAGACGGCGTTCAGCGTCAAGCAGTGCTTCGGGATCAGAGCCGTCGGGAAAGCTGTGTTCAACGACAATAGTGGCCACGACCTGCCCAGCATAAGCGAGCGGGCGATTGACGACAATACCCCGCCCCTTCAGTGGTGGTGGGCCACATCCTTGATGTTGCTCATGATCTCGGCATATTCGTCCAGGCCTCGCTGACGAACTCCGACGCGACTGGCCAAGCGAAATAGCTTGGGAAGGTGGGTCCAGAACGCGCCTTTCCAGCCGAGCGCGCGAAACCCGTATTTCATGGCCGTTGCCATGGCTGGGGTGACGATGGTTTCAGCGTTCGTCATCCAATTAGGATGCACTTTGGCCGCTTTGACCAGTGTGGCGTACAGCTCGGAGATATCCAGCTCGGGCGAGCAATACCAGCTCGGCATGAAGAGTGAGTCGTCCTCATCAAACCAACCCAGATCCTTGCAAGTTCGTTCGAGCGGCGTGCCGGAGTACACGCGAATGCCCGTCGAAAATAGCACCATGTCGGTCGGCGGAATGTACTCCTCGCAGAACTGCAGGGTCTCTCGGACGGTTTCCATGGTTTCACCCGGAGCACCGAGCATGAAGAACCAATAGGTCGGAAGACCAGCTTCGCGCAGCGCCTTGGCCGTGCGGATCACCGCGTGTTTCTTGAAACCCTTTTGCAGGCTTTTCAAAGTTGTCTCTGAAGCACTCTCGGGAGTGCACATCACGTTCTTGAACCCAGCGCGCACCATGGACTGAATCAGCTCGGGCGTGACCCCAGCAGGATTGAGGCCCATGGTGGATAGCTCAACGTCGAACTTTCGCGACGCTAGCTCTTCGCATAAGGCGCGGCTGTGGGATAGCGGCAGATTGAAGGTGGAGTCGACGAAGTCAATGCGCTTGGCGCCGTGCGCAATCGCTTCCGCCATTTCGTCCGCGACGTCTTTCGGGTCCCGCAGGCGGTAGGCGTGTCCCTCGATGTTGTTGTACACACAGTAGGAGCACTTGAGCGCGCATCCGCGTTTGCTCTGAATGCTGTAGGGGCCGCCGCGAGCGGCGTAGCGCTTGAGATCGACCCACTTCCAAGCATTGCTGCGGACCGAGCTTTCCAGGCTATGCACGACCGCGCGTCCAGTCTTCGGTTCGTGCTGTCCGATGCGACCCGTGTCCAGAATGGGTAACGCGGCGCGATTGTCGGCGCCTTGCATCAACAATCCAGGAACGCGCTTCAGGGCTGCGGGCTCGGCGCTGTCGAGGGCGGCTGCAAGCTCAACCATGGCCTCTTCTCCTTCGCCGACCACGGCGTAGTCCGCCTCGAGGAAGTCGAAACAATCGCCAGGGGAAACATTCACCGCGCTGCCGCCGATCACGATCTTTGCATCCGGCGCTACCTCTCGGGCGGTGCGGATCACCGCGTCGCGAATTCCGGGGAGATAGAACACCGGGTGTTCGAAGTTGCAATTGTCGATATTGCGGATCGTTACGCCGATCAGGTCTGGTTTGCGCCTGCGCAAAGCAGCGGCGATGTCGCGCGCTAGGTGCTTGGAGAAGGTTAGATCCAGTAGCTCTACATCATGACCAGCACGCTCCAGCGCCGTGGCCACCGTGCATAGCCCGACCGGGACCGCCGGCCACGGCATTTGCTCTGTATTCGGATTGATCAGCAGGACGTTCATGGTGCACGCCGAGCCTAACAGACCATTTGTGCTTCCCGGGTTGGCAAACCTGGAAAAAGCACCACGGGTTTCAGGGGCCGGCCGTGTCTTCGCTGGCCGGCTGGCACCGGATGGTTTCCACCGAAAGGACCCGCAACTCGACCTCGCCGGGGTTCAAGCTGGCGACCGCACGCAGCGGGGTCCTGGGCTCGTCGTCGGCGAACCACAGGCTCACCGCGTGGGGATCTTGAGTCTCGCCCTGATAGCGGTCGAGCTTGTAAATGGTGCCGTCAATGCGGACAGCCCATACCTCGCGGCCCTGATGCTCGAGCCTCTGCCGTCCTACGAAGGTCGCCTCGAACTGATATAGCCGACGCCCGACGACGAACAGCAAGCTTGCATGTTGGCTGTCTTTGGGGCGCCAATGCCGCAACGCCAAAAACGCGCTTTCGAAGGTATGCGCGTTGCTCTCGCCGGGCAAGAGTCGATGCCCGCGCAGCTCTCGCGATGGCTCGTGCTGTTGCCAGTTGTAGAACCCCGGATGGAAGACGACGCCGTAGCGCGCCGATTCATTGTCTTCGAGAATATGCAGGGTGTAGCGTTGGGGCAATCCACTCGCTCGGTGCAGTCGGCCGCTGCCGATCAGGGCTCGATCGCTGAACCAGGCCGCGAGCCCTTCGCTGGCCCCATGACTGCGCAGACGGACGCTACCGGAGCGACAGCTCGCCTCCGTGGTCAAACTGGCCCGGCCCGCGTGTACCCCTATTACGTTGACGTCGATGGTCAACTTTTCGCGTTTGGGCCAGCTCCGCGCCGAATTGCCGCTTGGCAGGGTGCCGTCGCTGGTGGACGTGACCCTGAGGGGCGAAACCGTGGCCGCGCAGCCGGCTGTCGATGCCACGGCCAAACCCAAGGCGCAGGCGACCCCACTTGAAGTCAAGCCGCCGCGCAGCGAGCGGCCGAACAGCAACCGCCCAATGCGGTCGCTCCAAAACCTGCACGCTGGCCACGACGTGGTCCAAAGGTGAGCCCACGTGGCCAGGATGGGACTCGTACGCACCTTGTCCGCCAACGTCGAATTGATCGCGCCAAAAGTTTGGGCGCTTATCTATCAGGGTAGCGTGCCACGATGGGCGGGCAAGGGCCGGCTACTCGTTGGGCATCAGCTTCTGCTTCCAGAACGCG
Organism: Polyangiaceae bacterium; assembly: GCA_050304975.1. Classification (GTDB taxonomy): domain Bacteria; phylum Myxococcota_A; class Polyangia; order Polyangiales; family Polyangiaceae; genus SZUA-265. The sequence goes on along the minus strand of JBNLEN010000025.1, from coordinate 34,661 downwards.
TATTCCAGGCGATCGACGAGGCCGCGCGCCATTTCGCGCGGGGTAGCCTGCTGACGCGCGTAGCGACGCACGGCCTGTTCCCAGCCATCGTCATCGACCCGACCGCGAACCAAGGCGTGGGTGTGTCGCAGCTTGTCGGCCAGTGCAGTCCGGTCCTTGCGACGGAAGTCCGGGACGGGTTGTGGCTGGAGTCGCGACAGCCGGCGCTTGAGCATGGTGGCGTCTTCCCACGGCAATACCCCGGCTTGGTCGGCCACGTCCGCCAACAGCTCTGTCGACTCCTTCTTCAACTGCTTGAGCACCTTTGGAGTGATAGCCAATACCACGCAGGCTCCCGGCAAGGCGCCTCCGCAATAAAAGGAAAGCGAACGCAAAGCGGTACGGCGTTCGGCCGGTGAAGCCCCGGTGGTGTAGAGGTTTTCGGCCTCATCGATCAACATCACCGGGCCCCGGCAGTCGTCCAAGCGTTCCAACAGCGCGAGCCAGAGCAAGAACCGGGCGTACGCATCGTGGCGGTAGGCCGCCGAACTGGGCTTCTTTTCTAGATCTCGCGCACCCAAGAAGCGTTCGAGTGCTGCTTCCGGATGCCGCGCGCGTCGGCATTGTCGTAGCGCTTTCTGTGCGGCGCTGGACGCTTCGACGTCTTGACCAGCGATTTCCTCCATCGCTGCCCACAGCTTGTTCAGCTTCGCAGGCGTGCGGGTCCACTGTCCGAGCCGATCCAGAGCGGAAGGGCGATGGCGCATCGGCAACACCGACTGTTCCAATAAGCGCGTCAAGTGACGCTGCGGATTGCCCAGATCGAGATTCAGGCGTTCGACGTTCAGTCGGAATACCGGATGCTTGTCGGCAAGCGCCCGCTCCATCATGTGCAATAGCAAGTGCGTCTTTCCGGAGCCGTACTCACCGGTCAGCACCGTGAACACCGAGCCCGCCATCGACATGTGCCCGAACAGCTGCTGGATCAGCGCGTCGATGCGCTCGTAGCCAACGCTCATGGTGTCGACCGCTTCCGTCGGTGGCAACCCCTGACAGATGCGTAGCAGCGCGCGCGCAGCGCGATGTCGATTGGGGGGGAGGTCATCTGGCAGGCGCGGTCGGATCTCGCGCGCGTCGGCGCTTAGCGTCACCTGCGAGCGATGAGGTGGCGGCGGTTCAGCGAGTCCCAGCGGTTGCACCCGACTGCGCAACGCCTCGAGTGTGTTCAAGGAATTGGGTCCCTCAAACAGAGGCGGCAGACCGCTGATGGTAATGCGCGTGCTGATGGCACCCCGTTCGCTATCAAAATTGTCGATCAGCTCTCGGAGTACTGTATAGCCCTTCTCTCTTTGACGGGGAGTGCGCTGAGTCAAGTGATGACCGCCAGTGAACAGCAGCACGCAGCCTGCGTAGCCCAAAGCTCGCATCAAACGCGAGAGGTCCCCCAATGCTTGTCGCGCAGTCTTCGGGGTTAGGCTCTCACGCGCGACCGGGCGCTTGTAGACACGGGTCAGTTCCACACCTTCTAGCCACGCGTCGTACTCGCGCAGTTCGCGCTTAGCCTCGAGATCCGCGGCCAGGTAGGCTCGCGCCAAGGCCACCAGATCGCCGCTGGCACCAAACTGTTCAATGCCTTCGTCGAGGTGCTCCACGCTGCGCGTGTAGAAACGCCGATAGAAGCGGTCCAGAGTGCTCAGCAGACCGACCTCATGGCGTTCGGCATGAGGCGCCTTCAGCGAGCCCAACACTTGCCGCATGACGGATTCTAACGAATCGAAGGTGCAGTCTTGAAGTGAGACGTGGGCGGTGACGAAGCCAGCCCGCGCGGCTGCATGAAGCAGCTCCCGTCGCAGTTCGTTCTCTTTGTTCTTGCTCTCGCAGCGGACGAGCACCACCTCTGAGCCCAGGCTTTGATGCAGATCACTCAGGCCTTGGAGGAAGCGCGCCCGTTCGTTCGAAAGCGACGAGGGTGAGCTCGCGACGTGGGTGTCGTTGTCTTCAAGCAGCGCGGTGACCATGCCAATCCCTGACTATGGATTAGCAGCTGGAGCTGGCCGCGGCAGGGTCCCAACGGGGAAATTCCCCAGAAAATCGCGCCGATCGCGGTGACATCTAAATGATCGCTTAATGAACTCGGGACGTTTTCGCACCAGATCTGCCTGAGCGTGACGGATCCGCTGGTCCGCTGCCGGGGGAACGAATCCCCCGGTCCGCGACCTCATCCGGCTAAAGCGTTCACTAGCGACGGCGACGCGAGCCCAGAAGCATCGCCCCCAAACCCAGCAGAGCCAGCCCACCTGACGTGCTGCCACTCTGCACCGGAGTCATGCCGCAGCTCACGGAACCCTCCGCTTCCGCTTCCGCCTCCGCCTCACACTTGTTGCCAGAGCATTCTGCTTCTCCTTCTGCGGAGGCGGATCCCTGGACTTTGGACTTCAGGTACGCATTCAGTGCGGCGACACACTCTTTCAGGTTGTCACCGTGGTCGACGTACTGCCCGTCGCAAAACAGCGCGCCTTCAGGCTTTTCACACTCGACCTCGCAGCCGCCCTTCAGATCTGCTTTGCAGTCAGCGTAGCCTTCCGCCTGGCACTCCAGCTGGCACATGGCGCTGACCTGGGCTTTGCATTGGCCTTCGCACTTCGCGTTGCACTTGACGTCACACTCCGCCTTGGGGGGCGTCCCCTCGCAGCTAGCACTACATTCGCCTGAGCAGGTCGCTTCACACGAGGCTTCGCATTCCGCCTTGGCGCTGGCTTCACATTCGGCCTTGTCGTCTTCAGCTTCGCAGCGGGCCTCGGCGTTGGCTCTGCAGTCAGCACTGCAGTCTACTTCACAGCTGCCTCGGCATTCGCCCTCACAGTCGAAGTCGCCGGGATCGACTTCGCACTCGCCTTCACATTCGCCTTCGCAGGTCGCGGCGCATTCGGCGTCAACGTCGACCTCACATTCGCCTTCACATTCCGCGTAGAGCTCAACAGAGCAGGCCGCCGTGAAGGAAGTTGGCTCGCATTGGGCTTCGCAGCCGCCCTCGACCTCCACTTTGCATTCGGCCTCAGCTTCGACATCGATGTCGCCGCAGGCGCCGATGCCGGCGCTCGCCGTTGAACTCAGCAGTGTCGTCGCGCCGAGTGAAAGGCCGCAAACCAAGGGCAGCAATAGCGATCGAGTATCAAGCATGAATTAAGCCTCCGGAAGTCAGTACTGAATCAAGTAAGAGACGCCTGGCGTGGCGCCGGATCGGATCATGTCACCGATACGCTTATTACGCATCCCCGCATGGCCAACTTCCCGACCGCTGGCACACGGCGGGAATGTCTTTGATTCCAAATAGATACTAGCCTCCGCCGAGAATGCGGTGCCGGCTGCGGAATTTTCTGGAGTGCCCCAGCGCGAGTTTGGCGGCTCGATTCAGCTGGTCGGGGAAAGCGGGCTCGATTCAACGGACGAACAGCTGGGCGGCCGCCAGCCCTTGACCTCGCTCGGCGCTGACGAGGATGCGCATCGCCCCCGGGCCGGGAAGTGCCCAATGAAAGCAGTTGGGCTTGGCGCCGAGTATGGCGGAAGGCGCGTCGGTCTTGTCTTCCGCGACGACGAATCCAGTGCCCGCTACGGGCGTGACTGGTTGCAACTGGATGTCCAAGTCGGCGATGGACGCAGCGCCCATGGCAACCACGCTGTAGCAGCGGCCCGGCTCTAGTGTGACGTTCTGCTCGAGCTGGGAGCCATTGCCAACACTTCCCGTCATCAGCTCGCCTTGTGGCTCAGAGCCTTCGACCAAGGAATTCTTGGCCAGCTCTTTCAATGCGAACTGTAACGATTGCCGTACAGACTCCGGTGGTTCACGTTTTTCGGCATTCGGCTGCTCGCCGCTGTCTTCAGGGCTGCCGTTTACCTCCGGGGGACTGCCTGCGTTTGGGCCTTGTGCTGAGCCGGAATTGCCACCAGAGCCGGAAAACTGACAGTACTGGCCGTCAAAAATCTGTCCCTGTGGGCAAGGGGGACGTGGGTGCTCCGCGTCAGATTGGCTGCTGCTGCATGCCGCGGCGGCGAAAAGCATGGCCGCCGATGCAGTGGTAACGGGCCGAGGCCAGCGAAAGAAGTAGGGGGAGATAGGCGTGCGAGGCATGAACAACTCCTTCAGCAAAAAGCGGCCGAAACTGGCCGTTGCTGCCCACAACGTTGCTCGCCAGCATGACTTACGATCTTTTTCTGCGGCGAGGCGACTCGCCACCAAGGTGCCCCGGTGCAAAGCAAGACGTCGCAGCCATCATTCAATCGGCCACGACGTCAACGCATTGTTGGGAACTCGAAAGCGGTTCAGTTCCGCAAATGTGAGTTGAACGCGTAGCGCGCCGCACCACGATCTTCTTGCCAGCTTTGGCAGAGCTTGGCTCAACCTGGCCCCACACCGTTCCTGCCACGAACTGCGTGGCGGCGGCACCTAGGCGGCAGGTTTTGCGTGGCGGGGGTAGCTTCGGTGGGTGCCATTTCGTCGGCTGCGTCCATGTGCAACGATTGGGAAATACTACGCAATATGCCCCGACGCGCAGCTCCGCGGGAGGCGGCCGCGCTGCGTGGAACAACGCACCGAGCTGGTGTCGGCGGTTGGCACGGATCGTGGTTTAGGTGCCCATCATGTCCTTCCGAGCTTCGTTCGTTTCTTTTGGCTTGAGGCGCAGCCTGACTTGTCTCGGGCTGCCTGCTTTTTTCGCGCTGACCGCCTGCGGCGACGATTCTTCCCGTTCCGACAAGACAGAGGAACCAACACCGGTCGGAGCGGAAGACAACCCGGAGAACGCCATCATCAGCGTGGATGAACGAGCGATTGCCGGAACCCTCTCCGATGACGTGGTCAGTATCCAAATCCCGGCTCGTGCAAAAGCCAGCGGAAGAGGGACGCTATTGGTTTCGCTCACGGACGTCGACGACAGTGAGGTGATCGACGAGGCCGAGGTCGACTACGAAGTGGACGACGATGACGAGCTGACGCTGAAAGTGAAGCTGGACGCCCCAAAAGGGATCGCTGATCAGGCGGATCTGGTGGGGTTCAACCTACGGGTGCAGGACAAGCCCGACATGCCAGAGCCAGAGTTGAATCTCACACGCAGCCTGCTCCATGTAGTGCCTCCCTACGAAGTACGCCTGGAAGGCCCAAAACAAATCACTTTGAACAAACCCATCACCTACCGCGTGAGCGCGCGCCACCCGGTGACGCGGGATCCGCTCGAGGATCAAGAGATCCGGATCGTGGTGCTGCGCGACGGCGAACAGGTGGACGAGCTCACGCAGAAGACCGATGAAGTGGGCAACGCTGTGGTGTCACTGACATTGGAGACGCTGGGAGCGTATCAGGTGCAGGCAACGACCGCGCTGTCCGAGACGGAGGAGGTCCTTGAAGAAGAGGTCGAGGTTCAGGCCACCGGGCAGAAGGTGCTGCTGACCACGGACAAGCCCATCTACAAGCCGGGGCAGACCATCCACTTGCGCGCTTTGGCCCTCGACCGTCAGGGCAACAAGCCCGTCAAGGGCGAGCCGGTGGTGTTCGAAATCGAGGACTCGAAAGGCAACAAGATCCTCAAACGAGATCTGAAGAGCGACGCTCACGGTATCGCTGCCACCAGTTTTCAGCTGGGACGCATCCTGAATGAGGGGACGTTCAAGGTTCGTGGTGCAGTCGGCGAGCAGATCACGGAGAAGACCGTCACTGTTTCTCAGTACGCCCTGCCGAAGTTCAAGGTTCAGATCACGACGGACAAGGGCTGGTATCGCGCCGGCGACTCGGTCACCGCCAAGATCGATGCGCGCTACTTCTTCGGCAAGCCCGTCGCTGGCGGTGACGTGAAACTAGAGCTGGGCGCACTCGTCGCGGGAGAGGTCGTGTTCGACCAGGTGATGGCGAAGACCACAGCAGACGGCTTGTATGAGGCAGAATTGACCTTGCCAGAGGTGCTGCCGGGTGTAGACATCAACTCCGGCAACGCGCTCGCTTTCTTACGTGCGACGGTGCTCGATCCGGCATCCCAAGAGGTTGTACAAGAGACGCCAATCACCGTCGCCAACACTGGCGTCAAGCTATCGCTCGTGCCCGAAGCCACGAGTCTGGTCCCGGGGCTCGAGAACCGCATCCAGTTGTTCGCCACGGATCCGCTCGGAGCCCCGATCGGATCGGCCCCAGTGACACTGGAAGTCAACGACCAAGAGCTGGACGGGCAAACCGACGAGTTTGGCCAGTTGGAGTTGCGCTGGGTCCCCAACGCGAGTGGCAATGTGGTGGCTAGCGTGCGGATTGAACCGGAAGGGCAGACGCCCGTCACCCAGCGGTTTGACTTCGGCTCGCAGACGGGCGGTGCCGAGCATCTGATTGTGCGCACGGACAAGAGCGTCTACGAGCTAGGCGAAGAGCTGGAGCTCGAGGTGCTCACGACTGGCGATGGAGGCAACGTCTTCATCGATTGGTTGAACGCTGGTCAGGCGATCAACATGGACACGCTGGAGGTGGACGATGGTGAAGCGACCCAGAAGTTCACTATCGACAACACCATGCTCGGGAGTAACCGCATTGAAGCCTACGTGGTGGACGCTGATGGCAATATCACGCGCAGTGGGCGCAGTGTATTCGTACGGAACAACGCCTCGCTCAAGATCGAGATGAACGCTGACAAGGAGGTTTACTCTCCGGGCGAACCCGCAAAGCTCACGTTCAGCGTGAGTGACGAGGAGGGGCAACCCCAAGTTGCTGCGTTGGGCGTACAAATCGTGGATGAGGCCGTGTTCTCTTTGATTGATGCACGTCCCGGATTGCTCAAGACCTTCTTCGAGCTGGAAGATTCTTTCGCGGAGCCGCACTATCAGATAGGCGCTCCGGGGGGGTCACTCGCGAACTTGCTGTTTAACGCCACAGCTGCCGAAGACGCGGCCGCGAACAAGGCCGCTCAGCGTCAGACCGAAGCCAACTTGGCGGCGCTCGACGGCATGAGTGTGACTGGCATTCGCCAAGGGAGTTGGCCCAAGACGTTGCAGAAGGCGAAGCAGGTCCTTTCTCCCTACATGAGCAAGCGCAAGAGTGCCTTGCTCGAGCGTGTCGGTGTCCAGGCAGGGGCCGTGATCGCGAAACTCGAGCGCGACGGTTGCTCTGTGGATCAGTACTACTGTGAAGAGCTCGATCAGTCTTACGTCGAGCTGTTCAAACAGCGCCTGGGTGATGGCTTCGAAGCCTACGACTTTTGGGGTAACGCATTCTCCAACAACCCCATGCAATTCGACGAAGCGCTGCGCCTGACCAGCGCCGGGCCGGATGAACTAGCGGGCAACGAGGATGATGAGACCATCAGTATCCTCCTTTCCGACCTGGAGGTGGCCATCAATGAGGCGTTGGGGGGAGATGATGAGAGTCTGGATATGGCTGGCGGTGGACCGGTGGCGTTCGACCCAATGGCGCCCGCCGTGGACGAAGGTGTGGCGGACGATGATTCTGCGCCGGACAATCCTGTGCCTGGGGAACAGCCCAATAACGGGGCCGAAGCGACGCCTCGCGTGCGGCAGGACTTTCCCGAAACGCTATACGTCAATCCCGCGATCATCACAGACTCGAGCGGCGAAGCCAGCATCGAAGTGCCCCTGGCCGACAGCATCACTGAGTGGCGCGTCTCGAGTTTGGGGCACACCGCCAACGGTCGCTTGGGCAGCGCCGTCAACGGCGTGACCGTATTCCAAGACTTCTTCGTGGACGTCAATTTCCCAGCGACACTCACGCGCGGCGACGAGATCGATTTTCCGATTGCCGTCTACAACTACCTGGATGAGCCACAGACCGTGGAGCTGTCGTTGATGGCGGACGACTGGTTCACAGCGACAGGGGAAACCAGCCTCAGCGTGGAACTAGCGCCTGGTGAGGTCAAAGGCGTGTCATTTCCCGTACGAGTTGAAACGGTTGGTTTACAAACATTGACAGTGCAGGGCCTCGGCTCAGAGAAGTCCGACGCGGTGGCGCGCACCGTCAAGGTTATCCCTGACGGTAAAGCGTTTCCCGTGGCGCAAAGTGGCTCGCTACAAGGCACCGCCGCTCACTCCGTCTCGTTTCCGGCGGAAGCCGTGACAGGTTCACAAGAGCTCTACATAAACGTGTATCCGGCGTTCCTGTCGCAAGCGGTGTCCGGCATGGATAGCATCTTGGCAACGCCCAGCGGCTGCTTCGAGCAGACCACGTCCACGACTTGGCCCAATGTGCTGGTGACGGACTACATGCAGCAGACCGGTCAGATAACTCCGGAGATTTTGCTCAAGGCCGAGTCGTTGATATCGGCCGGGTACCAGCGCTTGCTCACGTTCGAGCATCCCGGTGGTGGCTTCTCCTGGTTCGGAACCCAGGACCCAGCGCCGTTTCTCAGCGTGACAGCGTTCGGGCTGATGGAGTTTGCGGACATGGCGAAGGTGCATGCCGTCGACCCAGCGATGGTCGAACGCACGCGCCAATGGCTGGCCAGTAAGCAACAAGCTGATGGTTCTTGGGAAGGTGACCAGAGCGAGTTCTTCAGCTTTCACACCAGCCAAGTTCGCAACACAGCGTTTGTGGTGTGGGCCCTGTTGGCCGCCGACTATGAAGGGCCCGAGGTGGCTAGCGGCTTGGATTTCGTCAAGGCGAACCTGAACGCAGAGTCATCGGATGCCTACAGCCTGGCCATCATCGCGAATGCGATGGTGCTGGCTAATGATGGCGCCGCATCCGATGTGTTCGCCCAGCTGGCGGATGCCAAACAAACCGACGGAGACAAGATTTTCTGGGACACGGAGATCCAAACCAACTTTTATGGTGGCGGCTCGGACGCTGCCGTGGCGACCACCGCGCTGGTCACGCACGCTATGCTGCTGGACGGCGGCCATGCCGATGACGTGGCTGGCGCGCTCAACTACATCACCGCGGCGAAAGACAGCAGCGGCAACTTCGGTTCGACTCAGGCGACGACTTGGAGTCTCAAAGCGTTGCTGCTGGCGGCTAGTAAAGGCACGGAAGGAGCGGTGGGCACGTTCAGCATCAGTGTTGATGGGGAGCCGTTCACCACGCTCGACTTGATCGAAACTCAGCATGACGTGATGACCACCGTGGACATGAAGAATCTCGCTACTACTGGCGAGCACGAGATTACCCTAGAGTTCGAGGGTACCGGCAAGGTCAGTTACAACTTGGTCAGCAGTCATCACTTGCCCTGGGCGCAGGTGCCGGTCGAAATGGATGGCCCGCTCAGTGTGGCGGTAGCGTACGACCGCGAGCAGCTGCAAGTGGATGAGACGATCAACGCCAGCGTGACCGTGCAGAACAACACCAGCTTGCCCGCCAACATGGTGCTGGTGACGGTGGGTCTGCCGCCCGGGTTTGAGCTGCTGAGTCAGGACTTGCAGCCGTACCTGGATAGCGGCGTGCTGAGCCGATTCGAACTGACAGGCAAGCAGTTGATCTTGTATCTGACCGAGTTGGGCGCATCCGCCACGCAGCGCTTCGACTACGGGTTGCGCGCCACGATGCCGATCAATGCGGCGGATGGTGGGGCGGAAGTATTCCCCTACTACGAGCCTGAGCAGAAGGCGCAAGCGCCGGCGATCGTGTTGGTCGTCAACTGACCGTCGCCGCTCGCGCCCGATCGGCTAGCAAAAGATAGCCTTATCAAGGCTCAACAAGACGTCAGAGCAAGAATGAGGCGCCAAAGTTGACCGACGTGGGGAAGCCGGCGCGCGCTGTGAGCGTGATGTTGTCGTTGAAGTGGAAGCGGCCTCCAGCGAAGAAGATGATCGGGTCTATGTCCAGATCCAGATCATTGTCGATGTCGCTGTTGTAGTCTTCGTCGTGCAGGATGATGCCTAAACCCGGCTCGCCGAACACGGACCACTTCTTGTGCAGCCAAAAGTTCCACTGCATCACGACGGGGATCAGCAGGAACGGGCCGTGGTCGTGGCAGAAGCCGTTGCGGCCGCCGTGACAGTGGTCTCGGTTGAAGGCCAACATGTCCAAGCCGAAGCCGATGGCGACCGAATTGTTGATCGTGTTGACGAAGCCGTTGTCGACGATCACCACGGATCCGCGGAAGCCGAAGCCGAAGCCGTCCCCCCCGTGGCCGGGGTGGTCCATGGCGACCATGTGAGGTTCCGCCTCGAAGTTGTACCGGGGATGCGCCCCCGGCTGCTTGATGGTGCTCTGAGCCAAGGCGGAGCCCGCCCAAAACAGGGTTGCTAGCGCCACGCCGACGGCTGCGGCTCGAACTCGTGCTGCTCGCTCGCTTCGTGTCATGATTCCTCCAAAGGCCGGGTATACGCGATCTCCCGCGCTGCCGCTAGTCAGTGCAACTGGCCGGGATCAGCGGGAAATTGAGCACCTGCGCCGACACGGTGGCTAGCTCATCGATGGCGCGGGACGGCTGATACGTGCCAAGTTCCCCCCACAGATCCAGCCCCTGGGACGCGTCCGATTTGGGCAATCTGGCAGACGGCCGGTGGTCTGGACATGGTTCGGATGGCCAGTAGTCGCTGCGCGAGTTCCGGAAGCGGCGCACGAAATCCGCCATCGCGGCACCCAGGCTGAAGGGTGGCAGTCGGCTTTGCCTCCCTCCCCCCAAGCCTCGAATTGGATTTTGAGCGACAAGGGTGAATCAACGAAAAGGCGTCGGGTGACGGATTTCGCCTCTTGCGTTTTCGCTTCGGCGACCCACGAACCGCATAGGGCCTTGTCCTGCCGCGTCTTGGTTGAAACACGGGGGAAGAAAAACTCATGATGGGCATCTTGTGAACTCAGCTTGTGTTCTTCTGATGCGGCGTGAAGGGGAGCGCTGGTTGTGCTGCGCCGCGAATCCCGCCGCTTGTCAATGGCTTGGAACGAGCCACGCAGCGTTGCTGCACCAGTCCCTGCGTCAAGTTATTCCTGAGCTGGAGACGCAGGGTTCATTCGGTGGCGCCTCTGCTGTTGGTGCCAGCTTACGCGCCCAGTCGGAGAGCCTGTGCTCGGGAGACGCCCAACTGAGCCTGTCTAGAGATGGGCGTCAGGTTGATTGCGCCTTCGTTTGGCATCAGACGGACGAGCTACTCGTGATCGAATGGCAGCCCGTGCGCAGTCAGATTCAACGCGGTCTGATTCAACCTGGTGGCACGCAGGCAGCGGCCGGGGGAGAAGACGAGCGACTGAGCCCTGCGCAGTGGGCCGCCATGGGACGCGTTGCGGGCGGGATTGCTCACGACTTCAACAATTGTCTGTCGGCGTTGGTGTATTTGGTCGAAGGACTGCGCTCGCGTGCGGAGGCAGATGCTGAAGGGCGAACGCTGTTTGCTGATTTGGATCGCACGGTCGAACGCGCTCGTTCTTTGATCAAGCAAATATTGGAATTTGCTCGTGCGGATCAATGGGACCGCGTGCCGACGTCGTTGGGCCAGATCTGCCGTGACTGGCTGGACGTCTTTTCCAAGACGCTACCAGGGAACGTGACGCTGACCGCCGACATTGAACCAGAGGCTCTGGTGCTGGCGGAGCCAACGCAGATGGAACAGTTGTTGAGCAACCTGGTAGTCAACGCGGTGAACGCGTCGCAAGACGGCGAAAGGCGAGTGCGGGTGACACTAAGTCGGCAAGTGAGCAACTCACCAGCAGGGCGCTGGGTATTGCTGCAAGTGAGCGACGACGGCTGCGGTATCCCCCCGGAGTCCCTAGCTCAGATCTTCGAACCCTTCTTTACAACACGGCGGGGCGATGGGGGCACCGGGCTGGGGCTGGCGATCGTGCAGGGTATTGTCAACGCCCACGGCGGGCAAATCAGCGTGGAAAGTGGCCTGGGTAGCGGCACGCAGGTCAGTGTCTACCTACCCCTTGCTGAGCAGCACGATCCGCGCGTCGATTAGTCGTCCGGTGAGGCCAATCGCGCTGCGGGCGTCGCGTTGTGTTGTAGCCAAGCTTGCGATATTCTCCGCAGCACCAGGGAGAAGGTACGAATGGGAGAACAATCTGCGGGACCCACCTCAGGCGCAGCACAAACCAATGCCTCTCAAGCGCCGGCCGAACAGGCTGAGGGCCAACCAGAGCCAGCGCCGTCCGGAGACGACGCAGCTGAGCAGCCGTTGGAGGAGGCCGAGTTGGAGAACGTGTCGGGGGGAACCGTGGGGCGCTATGGTCGCGGATCTGCAGGTGATACGGGCGGGGGTGTCGGGCGCTATCAGGGTGGGACCAGCGGTGATGCCAGCCCGGTGGGGCGCTTCAGTGATGGAGATACTGCCGTCGACGACCCGGTGGGTCGGTATACGAACGTTGGCAGGTACAGCAAGTGACCAGTGTTGCAAGTAATCAACGCTAGGTAGTGTCCGTTGAACATGCTGCTCAGCGAGACGACTGAGTCTGCTGGTGAATCAATTCGCCGGCTCCTAGGGGAAGTCGCTCCGGAGAGTTTTCTGCGCGACTATTGGGATCGCCAAGTTCTGTTGCGGCGGGGGGCGCTGGCGCCCGAGACGCTGCTAACTGTTGCCGAGTTTGAGCGTTTGGTGCAGGGGCCGGCGCTGCTGCGCGCGTGCCAACTCCAGCTGAGGCGTGCCGATCGGGCTGGGCTGACTCTGGCGCGCAGTTACTCGGAGGCGGTAGAAGCGTTCAGCTGCGGATTCACCCTGCACGTCGACAGCGTTCAGAACGCGCTTGACCTGGACCACCCAGTGTTGCGCTTAACGCGGCAGTTGTCCGACTGGTTGCAGGCACCACTGCGGGGGATATCGGTATTTCTATCACCGGAGGGAGCGCCCGGATTGCCGGCGCATCATGATGATGAGGACATTTTTACGCTGCAGTTGGATGGGCGTAAATCCTGGCAGTTGTATCGACGACGTCAGCCCGGAGCGCTGGCCTCCGTGGCAGGTGTCCAGTCCAGTGACGTCGCGGACGCGAAATGCGTGCTATCGCCTGGGGATCTGCTCTACACACCACGCAGGCTGCCGCATGAAGTGCACTGCCTCGAAGGTCCCAGTTTGTCATTGGGGATTGCGTTGCGCTCACCTTCGTGGGGGGAACTCCTGACATCAATGTTGCGCCAGGCAGCAGAGTCGGAGCCGAGACTGTGTGAGGCGATTTTCCCAGCATGGCTTCAACCAGACGCAACGACTCTCCAGGCATTGAAAGAGCGTTTGGGGGCTCTGGTTGCAGGGTTGGATATCGAGTCGGTAGCTGGCGCTTTGGAAAGCCAGCGGAAACACAGGAAACGTGCACCCGCACCAAACCAGACCGCATTTGAGCAGGCCTTAATGGCGGACTCGATAGATGCGGATACCCCGATCACCCTAGAGTTTCGGGGGGTTGAGCTACGGGACCACGGGTCCCACTGGGTGTTGCATCATCATGGCGGCGCATTTCGGGTGCCGTGCAAAGCGCTTCCCAGTTTGCGGGCAATGCAATCTCATACCGGCGGCTTTTGCGCGCGGGACGTTTCCGCGGGGTTAACGCTGGACGGGCGAGTAGCTCTTTTGCGCAAGCTTGTCCGGCTCGGTCTCGCTAAAACAATTCGCTGAAGCGCCAGTTGTGCTCCCGAAGCAGGATGTTTGCTTGACGAAGTCTTGGTCGCTTGCTGTGCTCCCGCCCCAGAGAGGTGAAGCATGAGTCAATTGGAAGCACGCAATTTCTTAAGTCAAGTGGCCGAGGATGCCTATCTGCGGCAACAGGTGGCTGACCAGATGCAGATCACAGACGACCCCTTGAGCGCGGTGGCGACGGTCGCGCGTGCGAACGGTTTTGACGTGAAGCACGAGGACCTGACAATCGAATTGGATGGCAATGAGTTGGACGATGCTGCGCTGGACAACGTTGCTGGCGGAACGTTCTCCAGTGCAAGCAACCGGGGCATCATCATCGTCAACGGCAAGTCTGGCCAACTCGGGTTCGGTGGGTCGAGCCTGGCGCAAAAAGGCATCATCATCGTCAACGGGTGACGAGCTGGCATGCCCTGCGCTGGCAGCGACGCGCACTCTTGCCGCGTCTTGCGATGCGGCGACCGCAGATGTGAATACATAAGACCAGGCGTACGTTTTTCAATCCCCGATCCGCCTGGCGGAAAAACCTGAGCGGCCGATCGCGAGCTCCCCCCGTTTCGGCCGAAGTGCGGGGCCGGAACAAGCAAGTGGGACGGGAGAAATTCTCGTCATGGGGTGCGGACCCGGTGTGGCGCGACTAAATTGAATGCCATGTCCGAAGGTATCCGTAAGGTCGGTGTGTTGGGGGCCGGAGTGATGGGTAGCGCGATCGCTGCCCATCTGGCAGGGGCGGGGATCCAAGTCGCGTTGTTGGACATCGTCCCTCCGAAACTGGGCGACGCCGAGAAGCAGGACCCCAGGGCGCGCAATCAATTTGCAGAGGCTGGGCTGCAGAAAGCTCTGCAAGCCAAGCCGGCGCTGTTTTTCGACCCGGACGCGGCGCGCCTGGTGCAAACGGGCAACTTGGATGATGACGCTCAGCAATTGGAAGACTGCCAGTTGGTGATCGAAGCCGTGGTTGAAAATCTGGATATCAAACAGAAGCTATTCCAGAAGATCGCACCCCATGTGAGTGAAGGCTGCGTGTTGGCCTCGAATACGTCTGGCCTCAGCATCGCCAAGATGAATGCAGTCTTGCCGGAGGAACTGCGTTCGAGATTCCTGGTGATGCACTTCTTCAACCCGGTCCGTTACATGCACCTGCTGGAGGTCGTCGCGGGGCCCGATACGGATCCGGAGGTGCTCAGCAGGATGGCGAGCTTCGGTGAGTGGCTGGGCAAGGGTATCGTGTACGGCAAGGACACGACCAACTTCGTAGCCAACCGCATTGGCGTCTACAGCATGATGTTGGCGACGCACGAGATGCTGGCTCAGGGCTTGAGTATTGAAGCGGTGGACGCCATCGCGGGCAAGCCCATGGGACGGCCCAAGAGTGCGGTCTTCAAAACCAGCGACCTGGTGGGCATCGACACGATGATTCACGTGGCTAAGAACTGCTACGATTCCTTACCGGATGATCCCGAGCGTGCCGTCTTTGAAATGCCGGAGTTCATCCTGAAGATGGCCAAAGATGGCAAGCTGGGTCGTAAGGTGGGGGCAGGCTTCTACAAGAAGCAAGACAAGGACATCCTGGTCCTGGATGTCGCCAGTGGTGACTACCGCGAGCAGCAGCCAATCGAATTTTCCTCCTTGGACGGGCTGCGCAAAGCGAAGGGCGTTGCGGCTCGCGTGAAGCAGCTAGTGGCCGCAGATGATGCCGCCGGTCAATTCGCGTGGAGCGTCATTTCCAAGACTTTGACTTACGCCGCTGGCTTGGTCGGCGAGATCGCCGATGACGTGGTCAATATCGATCGCGCCATGCGCTGGGGGTTCAATTGGGAGCTCGGCCCGTTTGAAGTTTGGGATGCTTTGGGCGTGGCGGATGCTGCCGAGCGCATGAAAGCGGATGGGCTGAAGTTGCCCAGCTGGGTTGACGATATGTTGGCAAGCGGGACGGCCTCCTTCTATACCGGCACTCCCGCTGCGCGGCAGTTCTACGACCTGCCAAAGAAGTCAGCTAGCCCCGTGCCCGTGCACGAAAAGCACCTGACAGTCGCGGCCTTCAAGTCCGACGCCAAGAACATCGTCAAACAAAACGCTGGCGCAAGCTTGGTGCACATTGGTGACGGGGTGCTTTGTATCGAGCTGCATACGAAGATGAATACGTTGGATTCCGACGTGATCAGCATGATCGACGAGTCGGTGGATATCGCTGAAGGTTCCTACGAAGCGATTGTCGTCGCCAACGACAGTGACCACTTTAGCGCTGGCGCGAACCTGCAGCTGATCGTTGGCGCGGCCATGGCGGGCAAGTGGGATCAAGTAGACGCCATCATCGCAGGGTTACAGAATGCTCTTCAGCGGTTGAGGTACGCACGAGTCCCGGTTGTGACCACGCCCTGCCAGTACACTCTTGGTGGCGGTTGTGAGCTGGCCATGGCTGGAGACGCGAGCCAAGCCAATGCGGAAGCGTACATAGGTTTGGTTGAGGTGGGCGTGGGGCTGCTTCCCGCCGGCGGCGGTTGTTTACGACTGGTGGACCGCTACACCTCCGCCATCAGCGACATCGAGGGAGCGGATCTGCTGCCCCACATCGCTCGCGCATCTCTAGGTATTGCCATGGCCAAGACCTCAACGAGCGCTGAAGAAGCGCGGGGGCTGCGTTACCTGCGCGCGACCGATCGCATTTCGCTGAACCGAGACTTCTTGTTGTACGAAGCCAAGCAGACCGCGCTGGGTATGGCCGAGTCAGGCTACCGGGCGCCGAGGCCGTTGCTGCTGAAAGCGGCCGGATATGACGCAGCCAAGACGATTGGCGCGAAAGTTTGGGGCATGGTGGAGGGACGTTGGGCGAGTCCGCACGATGCGTTGATTGCCAACAAGATCGCGCACGTCTTGTGTGGCGGCGCGGTGGCTGCAGGTACGATCTTGGACGAGCAGCACTACCTGGATCTGGAGCGTGAGGCGTTTCTGCAGCTGTGTGGTGAGAAGAAGACGCATGAGCGGATTGAGCATATGCTCAAGACAGGCAAACCCCTTCGAAACTGACATGCTAGAGATGAGTCATAGCGAGTATCTGCGCGGCTTGTCTTTGTCGGTGACCACGCCATCTTGTTGTTTGGGCCGAAAGGAATAGGATCAGATGAGTTTTCCGTTGAATGTAGCCGTTGTGAGCAGCGTGCGGACTGCCGTGGGGCGTGCGGTGAAGGGCAGCCTGAAAGACACGCGCCCAGAGGATCTGGCCGCTACTGCTGTCACCGAGGCGATAGAGCGTGTCAAAGGCCTGCAACCCGGAGATATCGACGATCTGATCTTGGGTTGCGCCATGCCAGAGGCCGAGCAGGGTTGGAACATCGCACGCAATGTGGTGTTCACTGCCAAGTTGCCGAACAGCGTGACGGGCGAAACCATCAATCGTTTCTGCAGCAGCGGGCTTCAAGCCATCGTCCACGGCGCGTTGAGCATTCACGCCGGACTGACGAGCGTGATTGTGGCTGGCGGGGTTGAGTCGATGTCATCCGTGCCCATGGGAGGCAACAAGATCAGCGTGAGCCCAACGCTGATGGACAACTTTCCCGAAGCCTACATCTCCATGGGTCATACCGCTGAACGTGTGGCTGAGCGTTTCGGGATCAGCCGCCAGCACCAGGATGAGTTTGCTGCGGCGTCACAAGAAAAGGCTGTGGCGGCGATCCAAGCTGGGCGTTTCAAAGAGGAGATCGTGCCTGTTCAGGCCCGTGTCTTCAAAGGCGGCAAGTTGGGAGCCATCACATTCGATACTGATGAGTGTCCGCGTCCCGGAACAACTGTCGACGGCTTGGCTAAACTCCGACCGGTCTTCCGCAACAAGGGCTCAGTGACCGCGGGCAACAGCTCCCCGCTGAACGACGGGGCCGCGGCGGCTGTGCTGCTCTCTGACGATAAGTTGAAGGAACTCGGCGTGGAGCCTCTAGCGCGACTCCGCGGCTATGCGGTGGCAGGGGTTGACCCGGATATCATGGGCATCGGCCCGGTTCCGGCAATTCAGAAGCTCTTGGCCCAAACGGGTCTTGACCTGGCGGACATCGATCTGTTCGAAATCAACGAGGCGTTTGCTGCTCAAGCGGCGTATTGCCAGCGAGAGCTGGGAATCGACGAGGACAAGCTCAATGTAAACGGGGGCGCGATCGCGCTCGGGCACCCGCTCGGCTGCACAGGGGCTAAATTGACCGCCACGCTGGTCCACGAGCTTCGGCGACGCGGAAAACGCCTCGGGATCGTGTCGATGTGCATTGGTGGCGGAATGGGCGCCGCCGGCCTGTTCGAGATCGCCTGAACGAGCCGGGAAGGGCAGTTCGCGGCACAGCTTTGAGGCCGGTTTTTGAAGCCGGCGTGCGTTTCGGAACGGCAGCGAAAATACGTGTAATCCGCTCGAAACAGAGGGTTCGCTAGGCTGCGCCTCGGCGGCGGATCTAGCCGTAGCGTCGAGCTCGGGATGTGTGCTAGACCGCCCAGCGTTTCGCGGCCCCCGGGCCGCTCCTCAACCTCAGACTCAGGATACAAAATGGCCAAACTCAAGCTGAAGCCCGGCATCGTGACCGGAGACGCCCTCGGCGAGCTCTTCGACTACTGCAAAGACAACCAGTGCGCTTTGCCGGCGGTGAACGTGATCGGCTCTCACAGCGCGAACGCTGCGCTGGCCGCGGCACGCGATGCCAAGAGCGCGATGATCATCCAGCTCAGCAACGGTGGCGCTCAATTCTTTGGTGGCAAGACACTGCCGAAGGACGTGGGCCCGGTTGTTGGCGGCATTGCGGGCGCCATGTACGTACGCAACGTCGCGGAAGCGTACGGCGTCCCAGTCGTTTTGCATACGGACCATGCTGCCAAGAAACTACTGCCGTGGATTGACGGCTTGCTCGATGCTGGCGAGCAGTACTTCGAAAAGCATGGTGAGCCGTTGTTCAGCTCGCACATGCTGGATCTCTCCGAGGAGACGCTGGACGAGAACCTCGATATCTGCGCCAAGTACTTGGAGCGCATGAGCAAGATCAAGATGTTGCTCGAGATCGAGCTGGGTGTGACCGGCGGCGAAGAAGACGGCGTCGACAACTCGGACGTGGATGACTCCAAGCTGTACACGCAGCCGGCTGAGGTGCTAGCCGCCTACGACAAGCTGAACTCTTTGGGAATGTTCACGGTGGCCGCCTCTTTCGGCAACACCCACGGCGTGTACAAGCCCGGCAACGTCAAGCTGACGCCGAAGATCCTTCTGAACTCTCAAAAAGAGATCCATGCACAGCGCAAGACCGGGTCGGAAAAGCCGCTGTGGTTCGTGTTTCACGGTGGCTCGGGCTCTACCCAAGAAGAGATCCGCGAAGCCGTGTCCTACGGCGTGGTCAAGATGAACATCGACACGGACACGCAGTGGGCATTCTGCAGTCCGGTGAAGAAGTACATGGACGAAAACGACGCCTACTTGCACAGCCAGCTGGGCAACCCGGAAGGTCCAGACAAGCCCAACAAGAAGCAAATCGATCCGCGCGCGTGGTTGTTCCCCGGGGAGCAAGGCATGGCTGCACGGTTGGTTCAGGCCTGCAAAGATCTGAACTCCTTCGAAAAGTTCGACATCTAGGTCGCCGTGGCGGGTCGCGTCCCCGCGAGGGATTGCGGCCCGCTTCCGATTGTGTAACCACATCGCGCGCGATTGGCAGAGTTCGAACTCTGCCCTGACTGGGCATTGCTGCTGCGGTAGAACACCGTCGCAGCAGTCGCGGCCTAACCACGACTGCCCGCCACCAAACCCCAAGTCAAAAAAAGTTTAGGAAATTCATAGGCATGAGCAGCAGCAAGAAGGGCGACAGTATCCGTCGCGTTGGCATGATCTTCTCTGGCGGTCCCGCGCCGGCCGCAAACTCGGTGATAGCAGCCGCAGCGACCGCATTTTTGGAGGATGGTCGTGACGTCATCGGTTTCTTCCACGGCTACTCCAATCTGGGGCAGTACGACAAGGAGACCAATCCCCTCGTCGCGGATGAACACTACCGGCAGTTTCACGAGCATGACCTTCGCGGCTTGCGCAATCGTCGTGGCATCGTGCTCGGCACTGCGCGCGCCAACCCAGGTAAGCCTGTCAAGACGCCGGCGGACTTGGATGACGAAGAGAAGACCGCCGGTTTGCGCCGCGTCTACAATGGTCTGGTCGACAACAAGATTGACGCACTGATTTCGATCGGCGGTGACGACACCCTCAAGACCGCCAACTACATGTACGAGTTCCAGAAGCACCTGCCGGCGGACGCTCCTCGGGTCAAAGTGGTTCACTTGCCGAAGACGATCGACAACGATTACGACGGAATCGACTTTACCTTCGGCTTCTTCACGGCGGTAGACGGCATGGCTAAGCAGGTTATGAACTTGCGTGCGGATGCCCTAGCAACCGGCTCGTACTTCATCGTGGAATCGATGGGACGCAAGGCAGGCTGGTTGGCGTATGGCGTCGCCATAGCGGGTGAAGCCCACATGGTCATCTCTCTGGAAGACATCGACGATTCGATGTGCGTCGACCAGAAGAACTCCGACACTGGACAGACCGAAAAGAAGCTTTCGCTCGACGCCCTGGCGGACAAGATCGTCGACATGATCCTCACGCGTGAGACCCGCCACAAGTTCTACGGTGTGGTGGTGTTGGCGGAGGGTCTAGGCGATATGTTGGCGGACCAGTTCCTACAGCACCTGCCAATTGACGATCATGGGCACCGCGCGCTGGGTGATATCAACCTGCACAAGCTGGTGGCCAAGACGGTGGCTGAGCGTTACGCCAAGCGCACGGGCCGCGCCAAGAAGGTCAACGGCGTGCAGATGGGCTACGAGTCGCGCTGCGCTCCGCCGCACGCGTTTGACGTAATCCTGGGTAGCGCCCTGGGTGTGGGGGCTTATGGCGCCCTGGTCGAGAAAGGGTTGGATGGGCACATGGTCAGCGTGTGTGATCAGTTCCAGCTCAAGTATGTCCCCTTCAGTGAACTAGTGGATCCGAAGACGATGGTCACCAACGTGCGCTTCATCAAAACTGGTTCAGACTTCCATCGCCTGGCGCGTTTCCTGGAAACCCGCAGCGAAAACGAAAGTGGCTGGACTCCGGGGCGTCGCCTCGAGCCCTGGCACCCGCGTAGTACCTGAGATTGGAGCCGCCCGAGCGAGCTGACCGAAACTCGGTAGCTCGCAGGATGCCAAGACGGAAGCCCTCCGAAGAATCTTCGGAGGGCTTTCTTGTAGCAATTGTCAGAGTAATGGCTCGGCGCCGCGACCGCGCTCTACTGACGCGAGTAGAGCCGAACGTTCCAGAACCAGCCTGGGTCCGCGCTCACTAGCGCTAGGCCTTGCTGAGCGCAAAGCTGATCGATATCCGCAATCCGATGCGCGTAGCTCTGAAATTGGTAGCGCAGCACGCGGCGCATGAACCAATTTCCCAGGCGGACTATGGCGCGGACCAGCGCGTCATCTCGCGGCACGACGATCGCATACCAGCGCTGCGCTTTCGCGGTCGAGCTGAGCACCAGCTCGCGCATGTTGGGGTAGCAGCAGATGACCTTGTCCAGGGTGACAATGGTGGATTCGGAGACGCTGGGCGAGAGGTCGACAAAGTCTCCGTTGATCAACGTCTGCCGGTCAGCGTAGCCCCTCGACTTCGCCTGCGCCGCGAGCAGCTGCAGATACGGCTGAGAAGCATCGACGGCCGTCACGGCAGCGATGCCGGCGCGAACCAGTTCGTGTTGGATGACTCCCACGCCGCCTCCGATGTCTAGCAAGGACGCGTTTGGTCCCAGCTCAGCGTGGATCCTCAGGGTCTGTAGTAGCCGCGCTGTCGCACCCCTCGGACCCTTCTTGACATAGGACTTCAGTTCTTTGGCGGCCGACTTCGCATCGAACATGCGGTCATAGTCTTGGCCCTGACAGCACGGCATACGGCGGACCTAAGGGGAGTGTTGGCTCCGCTCTCGATTCACAGCTCCTCGGCCTCGATGCGGCGGTTCTTCTGGCGGCCGGCGGGGCTGCTGTTGGACGCGATTGGCCGTTCATCACCGTAGCCGACCGCCTTGATCCGGCTGCCGTCAATGCCTTTGGAGATCAAGTATTCTCGGCAAGCTTCGGCGCGCTTCTGAGACAAGCTCTTGTTGGCCTCTTTCTTACCGACATTGTCAGTGTGGCCAGAGATCTCGATGCGCGCATTCGGCTTGTACGTCATGTACTCGACGATGTTGTCGAGTCTGGAAAACGAGCCGGGGCGGATCTTGGCCTTGCCAGTATCGAACTCCACCCCGTCCAACACCAGACGTGGGGCCTTTTCGGGGGGGACCCAACCGGCGTAGCGCAAGGTGAGCTTGAGCGTGAACCTCGCCTTGTCCTCGACAGTGAGGTTGGCACCAACGTCTTTACCCTTCAAGCTAACGTATACGACCTGGTACTTGTGCCCAGCAGGGACCAGTAGCTCGGCGTATCCCGTCGCGTCCGTCGCTTGGGTGTAGTATTTCTTTTCGTCTGGCCCCGTCAGCGAAACGACAATGCCTTCGATCGGCTTATCGTTGTTTCCTTTGTCCACGACGATGAATTTCAAAAGTGCTTCCGTCTTGGTCGGCTTGAGCTTGGACTTCTTGACCCCATGAGTGGTCTTGGCTGTACCCGTGTTCACGCGCTTGAAGTCATCGCCGTCGTTATCTTCCGGATCGGGCTCCTCCTCCACGCCGATCGGCGGCGGGTCCTCGTCGTCGACCGAGGTGTCCCCGTCGTCATCGTCAGGCGTTTCGGTGGCTGGCGCGGAGTCGTCTTCGGGCATGTCAGCTACCGCGTCACCAGGACTTTCTGGTGCTTCTGCTGGCTGCCCTCCACCGCAGGCAACTAGCGTCAGAGCCACTAGCGTGATGGGTTGATACGCGAGACTTCTCCAGATCCAGTCAAACATCCGCAGAGGCTAGCAAAGCTGCGTCCTGGCGCATATTCGTTTATGCTTCCGTCATGGGAGGGCGGACATCGGACCCGGGCGGGGCACTCTTCGCGCGACTATTCGGTTTCGTGCGACTGTTCGGTGCGGTTCCAGTACTCGTTGTAGTGCTGGCATTGACTGCGGGACGAGCTCGAGCTGACGCTGTGCCTGGACCGCCCGCCCAGTGTCCCGCTCAGTCAACACCAAGCACGAGTCATTGCGGTCAGTATTGTAGCCCGCCGCCACGGTGCCAGTCTGACGATGGCTGCGGCAGTGGCAGAAGGTGCGTGACGCATCGCTACTGCCTGCAGACGCTCACTTGCGCAGCTATGGGGCAGGATGGGGTGGTTGAATGGACTCAAGAGTCCGTCACTGACGCGTGCTCTGACTCGACCTGCAATTGCCCGGAGTACAGCTTGTGCGTGGAAGAGTCTAGCGAACCCAGTCCAGATACGCCGTCCGCGGGCGGTGCATCAGGGCAAGATGTCAAGACTCGTGGGGTTGATGCAGGCGGTGGGTGCGGATTTGCGGCCGGTGCCGAGAGTCAATCCCGGTCCATACTTTCGTTGCTAGTGATCTTCGCTTTGTTTTTTCGACTCCGGCGGGCGTCGCGCTTTGGCCAGTGATGGCCGCAACCGCTGAACGCCTTTGATGTAGGTACAGCGGGGACGACGCGCAGCGGCAATTGGGGATTCGAGGCTTTTGGCGGCGTTTGCCGAGACCATCCCGCACCTGGGGGCAGCTAAATGCCCGGATGCTGGTTGCCTGATCAACGTTGGTGCCAGCTTGCGGTCGGTTCGGGTAACATTTTGCAACGTCGTGAGGAACGTGGCTGACACTGGAAAGCTGCAGCTACTTTTCATGATTGGGTGAACAGCTGTCGTTGACGTGATCATGTGCCTCGGCTACCGCTGCCGTAACCGAGGAGAATCATCCATGAAACGATCTCACACATTAGGTGCCCTCGCGATGGCGTTTAGCCTGGTCGCGTTCGGCTGTTCGAAGAACGAGCAAAAGGCAGAAGATAAACAACCCGAGGCGGAAGCCAAGGGTGAGCAAGCGCAAGCAGAGCCGGCCAAGCCTGGCGAAGCCGAGCCTGAGGGGGCCGCTTCGGACACCACCAAAGAGGCGTCCGCCAAAGCCGGCGCGCCTGGCGTCAAGGCTGGGATCACGAAGGAGCCCTACGGCAAGACCGACGACGGCCCGGTTGACCTGTACACACTGGTCAATGAGAAGGGGTTGAAGATGAAGGTGACCAACTACGGCGCCATCATTACGGAGTTTTGGGCCCCCGATAAGAACGGCAAGCTGGGAGACATCGCGGCGGGTTTTGAGAACCTCGAGGGCTACGTCAAAGGCAATCCGTACTTCGGGACGACTGTGGGACGCGTCGCCAACCGAATCAAAGATGGCAAGTTCAAGTTGGAAGGCAAAGAGTACACGCTGTTCACCAACAACGGGCCGCATCATCTGCACGGCGGAAAGAAGGGCTGGGACAAGGTGATCTGGAAGGCCGAGCCCAAGGAAACGCCCGAGGGTCCTGCTCTGCAGTTGAGCTACACTTCACCCGATGGCGAAGAAGGTTATCCCGGCGCGGTCACCGCCAACCTGACGTACACGCTCACCAATGACAACAAGTTCCTGGTAGACATGCAGGCCACCACAGACAAGACGACCATCGTGAACATGGCTCACCATACCTATTGGAATCTGGGGGGGTATGACTCGGGGCCGATCTTGGATCACGTCATGACTATTCATGCGGACAAGTACACGCCCGGTAAGGTATTCAAGCCAGATACGGACCCAGTGCCCTACGGTGAAGAGAAAGCCGTTGATGGCACGCCGTTTGACTTCACGTCACCCAAGCCGATCGGCAAAGACAACCAGGCAGCTGGTGGCAAACCCGTGGGCTACGATCACAACTGGATCGTCAATGGCGATCCCGGCACGCTGCGTCCCGTGGCGGTCGTCAAAGATCCGAAGAGCGGGCGCGTCATGACGCTCGAGGCAGATCAACCCGGTGTGCAGTTTTACGCCGGCATCTTCTTGGACGGAACGACCAAGGGCAAAGGCCAGACCTACCCGCAGTACGGCGCGTTCTGCTTGGAGACCCAGGCCTTCCCGAACGCGATCAACGTGCCTGAATGGCAAGATCAGGTAATCCTGAAGCCGGGCGAAACCTACACACACAAGATGGTGCACACCTTCACAACCGAGTGAGCACGGCGGACTTGCGGCAGCTATGCCCGTTGCGAAGGCATCGTGGCGTAGCTGCACGCGGCTCGCTGACTACGGGGTGGCAACGGGCAGCGTAGGAGGGTGCCCAGGTTATGTTGCCCAGGTGATCTCGAGATCTGCGTCGCAAGGGGCGTACTCCCGCACGCGCACGCGGCCATCGGTACCGCAGACCTGCATCGCGCCCTCCCAGATCCCAACTTGTAGGGAGGTAGGGAAGGTCCAAACGTCGCGCAGTTTCGCGATTGCTCTGCCAGGAGTCACGAAGGTCTCGCAAGAGCCTGGGGAAAGCGCCACTGAGTAGCCCTTGCCCGCGAGTTTGGCGACCCGCTCAAACCGGTTCGACGCGAACGCGAAAATCGCTTTTCCGGGCATGGTCTGCTCGAAATACGGATAGACCCCAGTTCCCATCCGGCGCAGTTGTTCCCGGAGCGGCTCCTTGGGGTAGCAGAGCTTGCCGGCTTCCACGACGTGATCGATAAACTCTGCCATCGGATAGTGCTGGTACAGGGAGTGCGACACTCCAGCGAAGGCTTCGCCTGCGTTTCGGTTCACACAGTCGGTCACCTGTGCGAAGAATAGGCCGCGAACAGTGGCTCCCTGAGGGAGTTGTTTGAGCAGCGCGTCGATGTCGAGTGGAGCAGCGAAGTTGGGCGTGGTGAATTGGTCGCTGGTTTGCTGCCGGGCGTGGGTCATAGGGGCGACTCGAATCAACTCTCTCGCAAACGCTCGTCGTCCACGTTCGCGGGACTGACAGGTTTGAGATTGCGCGCCTCGCGTCGGCTGGTCAAGCCTGCGCGCGCGAGTCGCCGGTGTCAGCTAGGTGCGCACACAGGTGCCGGCCCCTGACGAATGAGGATGGCACGGAAACATCAGCGGTCGCTAGGGGCTCGGAATGATTGCCGACGCCGGTGAGCATTGACGTCAGCTGTAGTTAGCTGTCGCATTGCTGCCGCCACTCAAATGAATCTGGTGGCTCAGCAAGGGCATTCGAACACGGGGGGGGAGATGTCCAGCAGTTGAGTCACGCCCCCTCCCTGTTGGCTCATCAAGCCTTCTTCACTCAGGAATTCAGGCAATCCGTCCCCGTCGAGATCGACCGCTGCTTTGGGCATCATCTGGTGCAGCGGACCCACCTCAGATTTGATCAGTATGGGCTTGTCTTGCAGCTTCCAGAAAGTGAGCAGTTCACCGTAAAAAGATCCGCAACCCGCACCTGCGGAGGCGCCGACCACCAGGTAGCGGCCGGCCTTGGGATGTTCGAACACCACTATCTGTGGCGGCAGGCTGGTGTCGGTGTGCCAGGGCGCGTTCTTCTTGGTCTCTTCACGAAACTGCTTTTGTATCGCCACGTAGTCGGCAGAGGATTGAAACGCCTCGAGAGCCATGGCCCGCTGGGTTTCGTCTGGCTGCTGCACAGACCACACGCTGGGCGCCGGCTGAGCTTGTTCAAGCGACGCGATCGCGACCAAACCATCGTCACAGCCGGCTTTCAGCTCGAGCGCCAGGTACCGACCTCGACCCTTGGTCATGCGCCAGATGTCCGTCGCGATTTGCGGCTTGCTCCAAGCCGCGCCCGAAGTACCACCGATCGAGTCGCGCCCCTCCCAGGTCAGCACCATGCCGGAGTGGGGGATGGCGTGCGACAAAACCCAGGCTGCTTTGACATCACTTTGACAGGCTTCACCGTGCGCGCCGTAGAGCCGGAAGTGCGCGCTGCGCAATGGTTTGAGCTTCTTCGGCAGCAGGTCGTCGACGACGGGGCGGATGGCGGCGTCGAAGCTGAGAAATTGCGGGTGCTCGCTGACCATACGCTCGAAGTCATGCCCGTCTTCGGAAGTGAGGACCACGAAGTGTCGGCCGCTGAAGCGCTTCAGTAGGAAATTGGTCTTGGTCAGCTCTGACGGTTTGGACTGTCCGGTCTTGGAGCTCAACATCTCTTCGCGAGTGATACGAAACTCGTTGGGTTTGTCAGCACTCAGCACGAGTTGCTTCGGCCCCACGTCCTTGAACGTTGGCGTTTGCCAGGTCTGCTCGAAGTGCACCACAGCTGTGTGGGGGCTGACGCTGAGCTGCAAGTCCTTGGCGGTAACGGTGACCGGGCGTTGGAACAGCTGTTTGCGGTCATTCAGCCAACCATCATGGTCGAACTGATAGGTCTTGCTGCCTACTCGTTTGATTCCATGAAACTTGGCTGCATAGAGCTCCGAGTAGCCAGCGAAGTCACCGCTGTTCTGGGATTTGAGCCAGCGCTCAAATACCGCAGTGACCTGTAGTTCCAATTGCTTCGGGTCAAACTTGGGAGCTTCGGCAGCCGCCGCAGCGCTGGCGGTCGGAGCTGCTGACAGGCTCAGGCTGGCAGTTGGTTCAGCCTTTTCAGTCTTGTCGTCACAGGCAAGTGTGAGGCTGCACGCAACCGCCAGCAGGGTGAGCGCTCGTAGCATGCCTGCCGACGTCGCGGAGAATCGTGGTGAAATCATCGCGTCATACAAACGCATCCCTACATCAAGCTTATCCATGAGAGCAGGGCACTGTAGCTCAATTCTCAGTTGACGTGCGCTGCAGAAGGCCGCAATTCTCGGCTTCGGTCTGCTGGCAAGTCTGATTGGAGAGAAGCATGAACATCGCTGTATTGGGAACGGGAATGGTGGGCGTCACTATCGCTGACAAGCTGATTGAGCTCGGTCACGAAGTCGTGATGGGCTCCCGCTCTGCCGACAATGAGAAGGGCATTGAATGGGCCACCAAGGCCGGACCCAACGCCCGCTTAGGGACGTTTCGCGAAGCCGCGAGCAAAGGGGCCGTGATCTTCAATTGCACCAGTGGTCGCAACGCGTTGGACGCGTTGCGCGCAGCAGGAGCGGAGAATCTGAGCGGCAAGCTAGTGCTGGATTTGACCAACCCGCTGGATTTTTCCCAAGGGTTTCCTCCCTCGCTCACGGTTTGCAACCAAGATTCTCTGGGCGAACAGATCCAAAAGGAGTTTCCCGAAGCGCGAGTGGTCAAGACCCTGAATACGGTCAACTGCAAGCTGATGGTCGATCAAAGTCCGCTGCCAGAAGTGACTGACATGTTCATCTGCGGCAATGATGATTCCGCCAAGTTGGAAGCGACGAAGATATTGCGCGAGTGGTTCGGCTGGCAAAGCGTCCGAGACCTGGGAGATATCTCCAACGCGCGCGGGCTAGAGGCGTGGCTATTGATGTGGGTCCGATTGTGGAATGCGCTTGGCACAGCCGACTTCAACATCAAGCTCGTCGTTGGCGAGAAGCAGGCGTGACATGAGTTCTCGCGTCGCCGTCATCACGGGAGCCAATCGGGGGCTTGGGTTTGCTGCTGCACGGGAGCTAGCGAAGCAGGGATACAAGGTCGTCGTGACGGCACGCACTCAGAGCAAGGCCGCGGCCGCGGCCACTGAGCTTGGCACTCACGGCGACGTGCTTTGCGCGGAGCTGGACGTCTCCTCGGATGATAGCGTCCGCCACTGCTTTCAGCGACTGCTCGCGGACGTCGGCAGCGTGAGTGTGCTCGTGAACAACGCCGGAGCCATTTTCGACAAGGATCCTGGAGGTAGGACGTATCCTGCGCTGCAGATACCTAGCCAGAATGTGGCCGACTCGTTCAACACCAACTCGCTCAGTGTGCTGCGAACCTGTCAGCAGGTCCTACCTGGGATGAACAAGCAGCGCTTTGGGCGTATCGTGAACGTCAGCTCTGGTATGGGGGGCTTGACGGATATGAGTGGCGGTCACTTGGGCTACCGCGTTTCGAAGGCAGCCATGAACGCGCTCACCCGAGTGCTGCACGCTGAAGCCGGGGAGAACGTCAAGATCAATGCGGTGTGTCCCGGTTGGGTACGGACTGACATGGGCGGAGCCAACGCCACGCGGGATTTGGAAGCAGGAGTGTCCGGTATCGTCTGGGCTGCAACATTGCCGGATGATGGTCCGTCCGGGGGATTCTTTCGCGACGGAAAGCCGATCCGCTGGTGAAGTGCATCAGCTAGACTGCTGGCCGTGGCGGCGGACAATGACGCGGACGACAGCACCCTGGTTGACGGCACCCTGGTTGACGGCAACCAGCTCGAGACTGAGCAGCGCTACAGCCTGAAAGATGCTGCGGAAATCTTCGGAGACTTTGACCAGGACTTCGAAGAAGGCGTCCGCCGCTCTCGGCCTGGTGTGGCGCCGGCAAGCGCGGTCCAACCCGTGCTGAGGGAGGATGCTCGCATCTCGAGAGAGTTGGACCGCCTGGGTGAAGGTGTCAGCATTGCTCAACTGACTGAGTTTCTGGTTCAGGCTAAAGCCCAAGAGCGCCTGTTGGATGCCTGGGACTTGATTCAGGGGCATCTCGAGCAGGCAGATCGTCACGATGATTGTGTCGCGGTGCTTGTGGAGCTGAAGCGGGCCGGGGTGGATGACCTCAACGTTGAACTGCTGCCGATCAGCCAAAGTGAGTTCACGAGCGATGAGCTGCGGAGCTACCTGAAGTCGGACGTTGCCAAAGCTCGCGAAGCCGCCGAGTTGGAGCTGCTGGCTCGGCAGGGCCCGGCGTCCGCTCGTCCGGCTTCGAGCATCCCCTCGCTTCGGCCTCCACGAACACCTCTCGCAGCGACGACCCCTCTAACCCCTTCGGTGGGCAGCTCCTACGCTCCCCATTCGGTGGTTATTGCTCCGCCGAGCGATGGCTTCGCTTGGATAAAGCCGGTCGCGTTGGTGTTGAACTTGGGATTTGCCGGCGCGGCAATCAGTTTCGCGTGGGGTGAGCGCGCACAAGAAGCCGCGCAGGAACCAGCGTCCGCTTCGGACTCTCCAGTAGGTGAGAACGCCGCCCTTGAGGCGCCTACGTCAGCGGAGGGCGCAGTCGAGTTGAATCCTGAGGCGCCTGACCCTGCCGCCGGCGAACAGCCAGCTGATACCGAGCAGGCCCCCGTCTTGGAGCAGCCAGAGCAACAGCAGCCGTTTGGCGAGCCCGAGCTAGCCGCTGAGCAGCCCAGGGGCGCTTCGGCCCACGCCGCCCTGCCAGATCTCTCGGCGGACGCGACGGAAGGCGATTCTCACGCGCCAGCGCCCGCTGAGCAGGAGCCTCCGGAGGCTGCTCATCAAGAGAGCGCTCCCCCTGACGGGGCCTCAGAGGACTCTTACGTGCCGGCGGTCGATGACCCAGCTGTCGACGGTCGTGTGGCGCCCGCTGACGGCACGGAAGCTGAGCCCGAGGAGTCGCTACCTGAAGATACGGAAGCTGAGCCGGAAGCTCCCTCCGATGAGGTCGAGGCGCCCGGGGACGAACCGGATGAGCCCGCAGAAGCACCGACCGATGATGCGGAGGAACCCACGGACGAAGGGGACGAACCCGAGCAAGAGCCGGAAACGCCCGACGAGCAGCCTGACGAACCGGAGCAAGCGCCCGAGGACCCGTCTGAACAGGCGCCGGACTCGCCCCCCGGCCCTCCGCCGGCCCCGTAAGCGGCGTCGGTTCAGCCTTTGACGCACACGACTTGCTTCAACGTGTGCAGCACCTCAACCAAATCCGCCTGAGCGGCCATCACCGCCTCAATCGGCTTGTAGGCGCCTGGCGTCTCATCGATCACGTCCTTATCCTTGCGGCACTCCACACCCTCGGTGGCTTCTCGATGCTGTTTGAGCGTGAAGCGTTCACGGGCTTCCTTGCGGGACATCAGGCGGCCAGCGCCGTGACTGCAGCTACAGAAGCTCTCAGGGTTACCTTTGCCACGCACGATGAATGAACGCGCCCCCATGCTGCCAGGGATGATCCCCAGTTCACCCAACTGGGCGCTGACGGCACCCTTGCGCGTGACCAGCACGTCTTTGCCATAGTGGTGTTCTCGTTCCACATAGTTGTGGTGGCAGTTGATGGCTTGAGCTTCAGTCTTGAACTTCGGAAGTTTGGCTTTGCGCAGCGCTCGCAGCGTTGCCTCCATCATCAGTTCGCGATTGAGTCGTGCGTAACGCTGAGCCCAACCGACCGCCTCCACGTAGTCGTCGAAATACTCGCTGCCCTCCTTGAGGTAGGCGAGGTTGCTGTCGGGCAGGTGCACGTCATGCTTCTTCATGTCCTTCTTGGCGAGCTCGATGAAATAGGTGCCGATGCGGTTGCCGACGCCCCGCGAACCGCTGTGCAGCATGATCCAGACTCGGTCTTGTTCGTCCAGACACATCTCGATGAAATGGTTGCCGGTGCCGAGTGTCCCCAGGTGCACGCGATGGTTGCTGCGCTGGATCTTGGTGTGCTTTTTGGAGATCCGGTCGAAGTCTTGGTTGAGTTCCGACCAAGCCTCATCGACCACGTCGGGGATTTCACCCCAGGCGCCCTTGTCTCGTCCTGTGGTGCGGCCGTGAGGTACGGCTTGTTCGATCGCGCTACGCACGCCGAATAGGTTGTCCGGCAGCTGATCGGCGCGTAGCGTGGTTTGAACAGCCATCATGCCGCAACCGATATCGACCCCCACAGCAGCGGGAACCACCGCACCATCAGTCGGGATGACGCTGCCTACCGTGGCGCCGATACCCACGTGCACGTCAGGCATGGCAGCGACGTGGCGGTGAATGAACGGTAGTTGCGCCATGTGCTGCAGCTGTTTGATAGCTCCGGGATCCACTGGGACGCCCTCGGTCCAGGCCTTAATTGGGGTGCCGGAGCCCTCCACTCGGTGCAGCTGGTATGTTCGGTGCTGTTCCACCGGCGGAGTCTGGCACGCGAGTGGCTGCCACGCGACGAAATCGTGCGGTTGACATTCACGCCAGCACAATTTTCACCGCTCCGAGCGGGTGTGCGTGAGGTGCAGATCGCAGTCATCGTCAACACCCGGGGGGGCAGGCATGGTTGCGTTGTACGCTTTCTGCTAGCTTGGGGGGACCACGTCGGTGGGACTTAAGAACATGGACAAGCCGCGGCTACTGGGTTGGCGAATGGGGGAAACGGCGCTGGCGCGCGGGGGCTTGGGGCTCGCGCTGTTGATGGGCTCGGCCTGGCTGGCGGCATGTCAACGCTCGGCGCCTGAAGTCGAGCTCGACCAGGCGAGTTGGCAGCAGTCGCGTGCCGCGTTGGGTTCTGCACCTGAGACGCTCGTGTACGAGCTGGCTTTGAGCGACGGAAGTCGCGTGCGAGACGTTTTGCTGAGGCTTCGGCGCGTAGCGCCACCGCTGGGAGATGGCTACACATCCCAGAGGCTAACCGCCGTAGGCGAGCTGCTGTCTGTGCCTGCGACACTGCCCGATTGCTTCTACCGTGGGGATGTGGCGCTGACTTCCGAAGCTGGAGTCGCCGAAGCAGTTGAGGGCAGCTTTGTTTCGGTCAATACCTGCCTAGAGGGCGCTGAGTATCCGGAGCTGACCAGCATTCGAGGCTTGGTGCAGGCGTGGGGGCGCGCTTGGGGGATCCAAGCTCAGTCCGGAGACGCTGATTTGCAAGACGGTGTGACCCATCAACTGACGCCCGTCAGTGGTGGCCATGAGATAACACCGGTGCCAGAGTCGGAAATCCAGCGAGCGTCGCTACGTCGTTCGTTCAGCCTGCCTGATTGGACTGAGCAGTACCTGGAGGGCACGCCGCAGGAGACCAAGTACATCCAGGTGGTGGTGGTCAATGATTCGGCTCGCGCCAGCAGCGTGGCCGACCCGGAAGCGGAAGCAGTCGCGGTCGTCGAACAAGCAAACGCTATCCTTGAAGTCAGCGGTCTGCAGCCCCGCGTGCGGATCGTATTGGTTGGACAGGTGACGTTCGAGACGGACCCCTACCAACCAACCCCCTTGGGACAAGAAGTCGTGACTGAAGACCTGCTGCAACAGTTTCGAGCCTGGGGGGCGGGCGAACCTCAGTTGCCACAGCACGATGTGCGAATGCTGTTCAGTGGTTACGACTTCGATGGTGCGACTGCGGGCCTGGCGCCTTTGGGCGCAGCCTGCGACCAGGAGGGGGCCGGCCTGGTGGTGCAAGCGACGGACCAAGCCGCGCCGCTGATCACCGTGCATGAACTCGGCCACACGTTGGGCATGGATCACGATGGTGCGGGCAACAATTGCCAGGAGGTGGGCTTCGTGATGGCGGCGGTCAGCTGCAGCAACTGTCCCGAACAGGTGACGCAGTTTTCCGACTGCAGCCAGCAGTACTTTGATGCGTGGTTGGCAGCACAGAGGTACGCGCTGGAAGGGCGCTGCTTGGATGACCTGCCCACGAATCCGAGTGCGACGCTGTGCGGCGATGGGGTTGTCTCGGGTGATGAGCAGTGTGATTGCGGGAGCCAAGACTGCGCGGACGTTGACCCGTGTTGTGACGGGGCCAGCTGTCAGTTGGTTGCGGATGCGGAATGCAGCGACTTCAACGATGGCTGCTGTCGGGACTGTCGGGTTGTGCCGGCGGCAGATCAGGTCGTGTGCCGCGAAGCGCGCGGCGAGTGCGATCAGGAAGAAGTCTGCAACGGCTTGAATGCCCAGTGTCCGGGGGATGTGTTTAGCGATGCAGGGCTGGTGTGCGCCGATTCTGATGGCAACGCAGGAAGCTGCTACTTAGGACAGTGCGTCGCGCTGGCGACCACGTGCGTGCAGGCTGGCGAATTGTACGATGAAGAGCTCCAAGCGCCGTCGGAGGTGTGTGATTGGAGTTGCGCAGAGCTGGCGTGCAACGCCGACGAGTTCACTTGCGTGCACTTGCAGGGGCTAGCCGCTCCGGATGGTGCCGCCTGTGGACAAGGCATGCAGTGTGTCGAGGGACAATGCGTCGCCGACGTGGACCAATGCCCCCAAGACCCAGACAAGAGCAACCCTGGACAGTGCGGTTGCGGTAAGCCGGACTCCGATGGCGACATGGATGGGACTCCAGACTGCGTCGATGGCTGTGCGGATGACGCGCTGAAGACAGCACCGGGCCGGTGCGGTTGCGGTAAACCCGACGCGGATACCGATACTGACGGCACTCCGGATTGCGAAGATCAGTGTCCCGAGGATCCCAATAAAGTCGAGCCCGGGGTGTGTGACTGCGGCAAGCCCGAAACGGGCGATACCGACACCGACGGCGCCGCGGATTGCATCGATGAGTGCCCCACGGACCCCACCAAAATTTTGGAGGGCGACTGCGGGTGCGGAAAACCGGAGACCGACGGCGATGGCGACGGCGTATCCGACTGCGTCGACGAGTGTCCGATGAATGCGTCCAAGGCGATGCTCGGCCAATGTGGCTGCACTCAAGCAGATACTGATGGCGACGGGGATGGCATCGCCGACTGCAACGACCGCTGCCCGGAAGATGTCACCCGCGTCGTGGCGCCGTGCAGCGTGGGCATCGAAACAGATCACAACCAGCAAGTGGTGACCCCGGACGAGGGCTGCGCCTGCCGCATTGTGGGCAAACCTAGCGAGCGCGGGGGCTTCGGCGGGACGACGGGCCTGTTGGCTATCGTAGCGCTGGCGGGCTGGAGCCGCCGCCGGCGGGTGCGGCTGCTTCAAAGAGGCAAAATCACCCCGTAAATGGGTCATAATCCCGGCGGATAAGATCATATACTGGTGCTCTGCCATGCTGTGGACGCGCCAGATGGATCTGCAACGCCCGGTGGCGTTACATCAAAGCTATGGTCTGATGCGCTTGGGCAGTGGTGATCCCTGCACGCGTTTGATCCAAAGCCAGGCTGGTAACGAGTGCGTCGTCCGAGTGCAGCGCACGGCCGCTGGACCATCCACCGTCCTGATCGAGAATTTGGGTGAGCGCATCTACGCCGAAGCTTGGGGGCCAGGCGCTGAGTTTACCCTCACTCAGCTGGAACAGCTTGTCGGAGCGAGCGACGAGCCTGAGGAGCTGCTGCCCAAGCACGCGGTCATTCGCGAGGCGCAGAAGCAAAGGCCGCACTTGAGGCTGGTGCGAACGCTCGATCGCTTGGATCTGGCTTTCAAATACGTTTTGCAGCAGAAGGTAACGTTTCCCGATGCCGTGCGTGCCCGTCGAGTGTTGCTTGATG